>CAZQEW010000163.1:0-8015 GCA_964591495.1 uncultured Klebsiella sp. | reverse complement strand
AAAAAAAGGTTCCGCTGGTTCTCCGCTGGTCCTCCATCAACCCGTCCACTACGCCACCGCTGCTGACCGGTGGAAGTATGATGTCGTTCAAAGCATCCGCACGTTGACGCTGTTGAAGCAGGAGCACCCGGAGAAGCGGTTGAACGGCGCGTTTCACTTCCGCTCCCCGCAGCAGATCGCCCGCGTGCAGCAGGTGCAGCCCGAACTGCTGGCCAACACGGTTGAACTGGCTGACCGCTGCAATTTCGAGCTGCCGCTGGGTAAGCCGCAATTTCCGCCGTTCAACACCCCGGATGGTTCCACGTCAGCAGCGTTCCTGCGTCGCTTGGTCGAGGAGGGCTTGCGGAGAAGATACCCGCTGAAGCACACCGCCATGCAACGCCAGGCCGATGAGGAATTAGCCATCATCGCTGAGGTGGGCTACGAGGACTACTTCTTGGTCGTCTGGGATTTGCTGCAACAATGCCGGCGCGAAGGAATCGAATGGATCACCCGTGGCAGTGCGGCTGATTCATTGGTTTGCTACTGCCTCGGCATCAGCGATGTCTGCCCGATCCGTTTCGACCTCTACTTTCGCCGCTTCCTCAACAAGGACCGGATGGCGCTCAACAAGCTGCCGGACATCGACATCGACTTTCCCCACGACCGCAAAGATGACGTGGTTGATTTGATTTTCGGCAAGTATGGGGCCGGGCACTGTGCGGTGGTGGGTGGCTTCTCCACCTTCCAAGCCCGAAGCGCGTTTGCCGAAGTAGCGAAGGTGTTGGGGGTTGCTGAACGCGAAGTCAGGAAGTTCACCGAGCACTTTCCTTGGGGTTTTGGTGGTGGCTGGGGGCCGGATGAACCAGCGCCCAAGAGTGGGAGTGGGTTGATTGAACTGCTCCGAGCCAATCCGGAGACCAGCACGTTGCCGTTGGATGAGGAGCCTTACCGTTCTGCCATCGAAATGGCCGGTTGTCTCGATGGTGCTCCGCGCTATCCGAAGCAGCATCCTTGTGGCGTGGTGTTGTCCCGCCAGCCCATGCACGAGCTGACGGCTACCTTCGTATCAGCCAAGGGGTATCCCACCACGCACTTCGACATGGATGCGGTGGAAATGATCGGCCTGGTGAAGATGGATGTTCTGGCTCAAGGCGGGCTGGCGGTGATGCGGGATGCTGTGGAAGCGTTGAAGCGACGTGGAGTTGACGTGGACTTCGCTTCACTCGAACCGTGGCGGGACGATGAGGTGTGGGAGATGATTGCCAACGGGGGAGCCAGGGCGGTTCACCACATCGAAAGCCCGGCGATGATTGGTCTGTGCCGGATGTGCAACGTCAGGGACGTTGATGGCTTGATCGCGATTGTCAGCGTGATCCGTCCCGGTGCTGCCAATGAGGGGAAGAAAGTTGCCTTCACGCGCCGCTATCAGGGTTTGGAGCCCATCAGCTATCCACACCCCTCGTTGGAACCCTGTCTGCGCAGCACGTTCGGGCTGGTCGTTTACGAGGAGCACATCCTGCAAATCTGCGAGGCGTTTGCGGGACTAGCACCGGGACGAGCTGATGTGCTGAGGCGGGCCTTGGTAAAGCAGAAGCGTGCTGTCGTCGCGGAGATCGGCGTGGAGTTTCGTCAGTCAGCGTTAAGCCGTGGACATGATGAAGCGAAAATCACCGAGGTCTGGGAGTTGGTAACGGGTTTCAGCGGCTATGCGTTCTGCAAGGCCCACAGCACGGCTTATGGAGTTGAGGCATATCAGGCTGCCTGGTTGAAGCGCTACTACCCGGCCGAGTTCATGGCGGCTGTCCTGAGCAACGGCAAGGGCTTCTACGATCCGCTCGTTTACGTTCTGGAATCGCACCGGCTGGGCATCCACTTCCTGCCTCCCTCTATCAACCAGCCCGGTCCGAGCTTCACCGTTGAGCAGGGCCGGATCCGGGTGCCAGTGACGCGCACGAAGGGGCTGACGGAAAGAACGCGCGACAGAATCGTTTTTGAGCGGCAGTTGAAGCCGTTTGCCAGCCTGAAAGACTTCTTCCTCCGCGTCTCGCCTTTGCCCGAGGAGGTTGAGGCGATGATTCGGGTGGGGGCGTTCGACAGCTTCGGCCAACCACGCACCGCTCAGTTCTGGGAGTTCCAGTCGTTACGGCGTTCGTTTGGCACCCACTATGAGCCGGGGCAGGGCTGGTTGTTGCCGCCGCCGGGTCTGGAACGATTGCCGGAGGTGCCGTTGCAGGAGCCGACGCGGAAGGAGCGGCTGCAATGGGAAGCTGAGTTGCTCGGTTTTCCCGTCAGCGATCACCCGTTGGAACTGCACGCTGAAATCGCCTGGGACACCTATTGCCCGGTTGATCGTCTGCACCAGTTTGTCGGCCAGGAAGTGGTTGCCTGCGGGTTGGTCATCGAGCAGCGCATCCATCACCAGATCACCGGGGAGCCGATGAAGTTCCTGACCCTGGCGGATCGAACTGGCATGGTTGAAACCGAGCTGTTCGCTGACACCTACCGGAGCTACGGACTGGCCACCGTCCGCTATCCGGTGCTTGAAATCGTCGCCACCGTGGAGCCGTTTGAGAATGGCCGTGGCTTCAGCTTGAGGGTGCTGAGGGCCGGAAAGCCGAGGACGCGATGAATCTGCAACTGCGATTGCTCCCGGCACCCAAGCCGCTGACCGAACGGCTTGGGCCAGCGTTCTTCCGCAGCATCCCGAAGTGTCCCGGAGTGTATCGGATGTTCGATGAGGCCGGGGTGCTGCTCTACGTCGGCCAATCCACCAATCTCTGCGACCGGCTCAACAGTTACCGCCACGTCCATCCTGACCGGGACTCCAAGAAAACGAACCGGCTGGTTCATCTGGTTCGGCGCATCGAATGGGAGGTGTGCGATTCAGCCGTCAGCGCGGTGCTGCGGGAGAACGAGTTGTTGCGGACCCTGCGACCGCGTTTCAACCGGATGAACGTGTATCCCAAGGCATGCTTCTTCGTTGGGGTGGAGCGAGAGGATGGAATGCTGCGGTTGACGCTGACGCGGGACACAACCACGGGCGGTAAGCTGTTTGGTGCGTTCAAGGGCGCTGCTTGGCCCTTCGCCTCATTGTGTCGATTGCTCTTCATCGCCAGCCACCGGGACGTTGACATCGGCCACTTCCCATCGCGTTTGCTGACCACGGCTCCGTTGCGAGCCCAGCGTTTTGGATTGGACGAATCGGTTGCGTCGCTGGTGGAAGACTACTTGGCTGGCAAATCGGTGAGCCTGGTTGAATGGCTGACCGATGTTTGCTCCACAGTGGCGATGCGGACTCCCTTCGAGCAGAACCTGATGCTGGCTGATTTGATCGCAGCCGGGGAGTTCTTCGAGCGTGGGCCAAGGAAGGTGAGGCGGTTGCAGTTGCGGGCGGGCTTGGCGGGCAACTGGGTGGAACCAGAGATGTTGTTTGATTTGCTCGCCGTTGATGGGCTTGAGATTGCTTCAACGAAAAGCAGAATCGCCCCGTGAAGCCGCGTCCACCATTGAATCCGCAGAACCTCGACGACCTGATGGTGATGGCTGTTGATTTTGCCGGTTTCAATCTCCGTTCCGGTCGCCAAACTCCACCCACGTTGCTGGCGTCACGAAGTAGGGGCCGTTGTCGGTCGCGCCCGATTCATTGCAGGACGATTGTTCCAACGATGATCTTGCCGGCGCTGCCCAACTGATTCGCTAGGGACTGGGAGCCCATTGCAGATCAAACGCCGGCACTCCACGAAGTGGGGCATCGTCCATGAGACGTCGGTCCACGACCGTGCAATGGTGCAGCAGACCGGCCGGCGTGATTCCGAGAGAAAGCTGGTGCGACTCGGGCACCGGCTCAGAGACCAAGCGAGCCGCTGCGGCATACAACTCATCCACCGTTCGGGCCGGCGCGCCTTCCTGACCGTGAGTGCCGACTTGACTCCCTGTTTCGACCCACTTGGGCATCGGCCCAACGGCAGTGCCCCCGGCAGAGGGGGCGGCTGACCGGTTAAACTCCTCATAGCGCCGCTCCACCACGCGGTTCTCCCGGACGATGATCGTCGTGAGGTGGCCGAAGCCGAAGGCAGACGACCAACGCACCGTGTAGGAGTAGTTCCCCCCGTGCGCCTTCCGCAACTGCTCCCATTTCAGACGGCTGGCCATGAGCCGTTCAATTTCAACGCTGTTCTGCCGTGCCGGTTTGCGAGTGGGGTTGAAGGGTTCCGGCAATTCCGTCCGACTTGGCGCATTCGACGGACCAGGCAGGGCAGGGTGATCACCCCGCGCGGTGCTGACCAACAAAGCCAGGAGAAGCCCAGCCGTCGATTGAATGGATTTCATTTTGTGCAGGATGCTGCGAGGGTTGCAACTTGGCGGCAAGTCTGGTCATTCCAAGCGGACCGGTTCCCGAATGGTCGAACTCCGATCATGAGCCGATTCATTGCAGGACGCTCGTTCCAAAGACGAGCTGGCACCGCAGGCAATTTCAGGACTACAAACCTAGGCCAGCCATTCCCCTCGGGTGAGACAGCCGATGTCCGAGCGCCGATGCGAGGATGCCTGGCATGAATAGAAACCTGTTTTGCAACCTTCAAGCTTGCCATCTAGCCAAGGTCGTCTCAGCCAAGGAGCGCTGGCAGTTTGGACTTTGGGCATAGAATTCCTTCCTCTCCCAACCGCAACCGCTAACTTTGTTCCCAATAATCCAATTTGGCTCTTCAGAACCATCGGCTTCTTCAGCGCCGTCTGGAAGGACGGCGAGCAACACCTGACCGTTCGGGCCCGTTCCTCCGCTGATCTCGACCGGCTGACACCATGACGCTGCTCTCAAAATCCACCTACCTCATGGGGTTGCAGTGTCCGAAGCTGCTCTGGCACCGCTACCACGCGAAGGAACTGCTGGAGCAACCCAGCCCGCTGGCCCAGGCCATCTTCGATCAGGGGCATGAGGTGGGAACTTGGGCGAAACGGTTGTTCCCGGATGGTATCGAGATAGCCCCGAACTTAACCGACTTCGACCTCGTCTGTGCTGAAACCCAGCGGCAGCTCGGCACCCGCAAGCCGGTGTTCGAGCCCGCCTTCCGAGCGGCGGGTGGTTACGCCCGCATCGATATCCTCAACCCGGTTGCCGGGGACGCTTGGGACCTCATCGAGGTGAAGAGCTCGAGCAGTGTGAAGGACGTGTATCTGGAGGATGTGGCCTTTCAAGCCTATGTCTGCACAGCCGCGGGTTTATCCATTCGGCGGTGCTACGTGCTTCATATCAACTCCAGCTACGTGCGGCAGGGCGACGTGGATCCCCACAAGCTGTTCACTCAGATTGACGTGACGCGGAAGGTTTCAGCCTTGAGTGCCAAGCTTGAGGATAAGGTCAACGTCTTCGCGAGGGTGATCGGCGCGGCTGAACCTCCCGCGGTGAACATAGGCCCGCACTGCAACAGCCCTTACGCGTGTCCGTTGACTCGCCGTTGCTGGGCGTTCCTGCCCGAGCACAACGTCATGACGCTCTCCCGGGGCACCAAGAAAGGCTTTCAGCTGCTCTCGCAGGGGATCAATGCCATTGCCGACATCCCCGACAAGGCACGGTTGACCCGGGTCCAGAGCATACAGAAGCAAGCGGTCATCACGAACGAACCGCAAATTGAACCGGCGCAAATCGGAGCCTTCCTCGGCCGGCTGAAATACCCGCTGCACTATCTCGACTTCGAGACCATGGGTTCAGCCGTGCCGCTGTTCGATGGTTCCCGGCCGTTCGAGCAGATCCCGTTTCAGTTCTCGCTCCATATCGTGCGCCGGCCGGGTGCCGAACCAGAATACCATTCCTTCCTCGCCGAAGGCCGTGAAGATCCCCGCCCGCGTTTCATGGCCGCCTTGCTCAGCGTGATCGAACCAACCGGAAGTATCATCGCCTACAACGCGCCGTTCGAGTGGGGCGTGTTGACGGGGTGTGCGAACCTGCTGCCCCAGCACGCCGTCTGGGTGAAGTCGCTGCAACCTCGGATCATCGACTTGCTGGAGCCGTTCAAAAAGTTCCACTGCTACCATCCGGCCCAGCATGGTTCGGCCTCTATCAAGGCGGTATTGCCGGCGTTCACCGGGAAGGACTACAGCCACCTGGCCATCGGCGAGGGCGGGACAGCCAGCTTGGAGTTTGTCCGGGTGACGTTCTCTGAGGTGAGCGCCGAGGAGCGGGCCAGGGTGCGCAGGCAGTTAGAAGAATACTGTCAGTTGGACACACTGGCGATGGTGTGGCTGGTCGAGAAGTTGCACGAACTGGCGGACTGAAGATGGACACCAAGCCCAAAACCCTGAGTGAGATGGCGGCGAGTCTGCATCGCTCGCCGCTCTACGTCTCCAGCCTGCAAAAGCGCTTTGAGCTCCCCGTGTTCAGTGGAGCCGCTTATTCCCCCGCCTATGTGGCCTTTCTGCGCGGGTTGATTGCCCTGCGCACGGTTGACGTGGCGGAGGACACCCTGCGCGAACTCTGGCTGTTGGAGAAGAAGCTCCTGCAACTGCTGCATGTGGACACGACCGGTTCCCCCACGTGGTTTCTGGACTCCTGCGGTCAGACCACCGAGATGAAGCGGCGGCTGTTGCTGACCAACCACGATCTCGGCGTGGAAATCCACACGCGCATGCTCCAGCCCGATTTGAACTTCGCGGTGAGCGCCCCGGAGCTGTTTGCCGGTCCGGAGATGGGCGAGGATGCGCTCCGGGTGCTGGGGGAATACCTCAAGCTCCATGAACGGATCGCCGCTGAGGTCCAGGCCGGTCGTCCACGGTTGCGGGATGCTTTGGAGTGGAGCAAGCGGGTGAAGGCCGGCTGGTGAACGCCACACGCGGGAGCCGATCCAACCCAGGTCATGGCGGACGCCGGCTTCACGTCTCCGATTCCTTTTCCTAGCTCTTGCTGGTCACGGCGGCGTATTCCGCCTCGCTGTGCTCCACGGCATGGACTGGACTGGTCCCGCGGTAAATGACGTTCATCAGAGCCGGACAGTAGCTGTCCACCAAGCGCATCGCTACAAGCACATGCCGGTAGATGCGCTGGTCAGTCAGGTTCGCCACCTCCAGCCGGAAACCTGGCTCGCCCGCTTGGCAGTCCAGAAGAAAGCGCCCCCGCGCAGCCCATGGTTGGTCCGCAGGAAGAACTCGACCGCGGCAGCGCGGCGCGACCACTACTTTTTCTCCGGCCAGCGTTGAGGCACTTTCCGCAGCTTTTTCAAGTCGTAGCCTTGCCCGTTTAGTTCAGCCAGCAGGCGCTGGTAGTCGGCTTCCGGTATCTCGGGAGTGCGGGCCATGATCCAGACATAGTCGCGCTTGTTGCGGCCGACCACCGTCTGCGTGTAGTCAGCGTTGAGGTGCGTGATCAGGAACTCTGCCTTAAACGGCCAGACAAACTGCATGCTCCAGGTCGAGTTGTTCACCCGGTCCACCACAAAGCCCCGCGGGTTGTAACGTTTGGGCGGGCCGTCGAAGCCGGCTTGGTTGAAGGTGAACACGGTGTCGATCGTGCCGTCGTGCTCAAGGCGGTAGGTTTCAATGCCGTTGTAGGCTTCGGTCTCGATGAACGTCGGGATCGCCGCGATCACATACCAAGCACCCATGAAGCGCGCCAGGGCGACGCGTTCGACGGTTTTGAGCGGGGGCAGGCGAGTGGCGCATCCGGACATAAAGAGCAGGCCGAGGAGCAGAGGGCAGACAGCGAGTTTTGACATGGTTGTATCTCGTTTTCGGTGCCGCCCACGGTGGTTTGGTCACCCTAGGGACCGAACTATCCTAACCGTTGGCACATTTGCGAGCGGCATTTCTTGTGGGAAATGTCTTTCCGGGCGCTCCGAGGTTCAAGCGCGGGTGAAGACAGCGCTGAAGCCGATCAGGTAAATCAATTCTTCGGAGGTTCGCGTCGGCCTTTTTGCTGGCTGACAAGTCTTGCCCTCCCCCGACTGTGCTCGTGAGATTCCCACGCTAGGTCTGTCGAGTCATCTTAAGAGCCTGTCTGAAAAAGGATGAAAGCTGAGGGATTACGCCAGACGACGGAGCAT
>CAZQEW010000162.1:0-8220 GCA_964591495.1 uncultured Klebsiella sp. | reverse complement strand
GCGGCGACCTTGCCCGCGTTCGCCGCGTCCGTGCGGGCGATGGCGAGCTTGAAGGCTCCCCCGCCCGCGCCGGCCGGGATGCGCAGCAACACGCGTGAGTTGTCGGCGATTTCAAGCTTCGCGCCCTTCGGAGCGCCGCTGACGACGACCGTCGTCACCTGGCCGTTCGCCGCCGTCAGCGTGGCCTGGCTGCCTTCGACCTTGGCCTGCGCGCCTTCAACCTCGCAGACGGCGGCGAGGAGCTCCTTCGCGTTCTTGCCGAGCGAGATGTTCCGCACGAAGGCCGTGACGCCGTCGCGCTCGACAACCTCTGCGCGCTCCTTGATGGGCGTGCCGAGGACTTCGTAGCTGAGGGTCACTTCCATGCCGTGAACTTGCAGCGAACTCACGCGGCCCCACGCCCGCGGCAGCGGGCCGTAAGGTTCCTTGCGCGGATCCTTGAATGACCCGCTCGCATCCGCCCAGCCGGGCTGCACGCGGAGGCCAAATTGCTGCTCGCCAATCAGCTCCGGATGCCCGCCGTGCGAACCGTCGAAGGTCACGCCCTTGGTCGAGACGAAGCCACCCGTCCAGCCCGCGCTCCAGCGGAGCAAATCCTGGTCAAAGCAGATGGCGGCGTTGGTGCCGAGGCGGATGGCAATGCCCTTGTTGGCGTCGTTCTTGCCGGGAAACTTCGCGCCGATGCAGGCCTTGAGGAAGGGGAAGTCATCCTGGATGAGGCCGGGCTTGACCGCTGGTGCGGCCGCTTTTTTCTCCGCTTTCTTTTCGTTCTTGGCATCAGCCGCCAACAGCGTGGCGGCGGCCAGGGTCAGGGCGGTGCCGAGGGCGAGGGAAGCGAATGACGGGGGCAGGGTTGACTTCATGTTTGGTGCAAAAAGGTCGCGCGCCGCACCGGTCAGCAGACAGGTCGGCGCACGAACGGGACTTCCGACCCGTGCCAAGCAACCTGCATTCAGGCGAAATCGCCCGCTACCGGTCGGACGCCGATCGCGCAGGCCAAGCCATCGTCGCCGGCTGAGGCGATGCATCGCGGGTTGCAGTCATTGGGCCGCCGCGTAGGATGCGCCCACTCGTTGCGCATGAACAAACTGATTTCAACCGTCATCTGGCTCGTCGTCGCCCTGCTGGGTGCGGGGGCCTACGCGACCATCGCGCTGAAGCGCGGGGAGCCGCTCAACTCGGTCTACATCCTGGTCGCGGCGCTGTGCACCTACACCATCGGCTACCGGTTCTACTCCAAGTGGATCGCCGCCAAGGTGATGCTGCTGGATGACCGGCGCGCCACGCCGTGCGAGGTGCACGAGGACGGCCACGACTTCGTGAAGACGAACAAGTGGATCGTGTTTGGGCATCACTTCGCCGCGATTTCGGGGCCGGGGCCGCTGGTGGGCCCGGTGCTGGCGGCGCAGTTTGGCTACCTGCCGGGAACCTTGTGGATTCTCATCGGCGTAGTGTTGGGCGGGGCGGTGCAGGATTTTGTGATTTTGTTTTCCTCGATGCGCCGCGATGGGCGGTCGCTGGCGCAGATGTTGCGGGATGAATTGAACACCTTCGCCGGCCGCGTCGGGCTGGTGGCGATCCTGTCCATCATGATCATCCTCCTGGCCGTGCTGGCGCTGGTGGTGACGAACGTGATGGCGGAAAGCCCGTGGAGCGTGTTCACCGTGGGCGCGACGATTCCCATCGCGATGTTCATGGGCGGCTACCTGCGCTGGTGGCGCGTGGGCAAGGTCATGGAAGTGTCCGCCCTCGGGGTCGTGTTCCTCCTGCTGGCGGTGTGGGGCGGCCAGTTTGTTCACGCCCATGCGGACTGGGCCAAGGTCTTCACCTTGCGGGCCGAACCGCTGGCGTGGTCCATCATTGGCTACGGTTTCCTGGCGAGCGTGCTGCCGGTGTGGCTGCTGCTGGCACCGCGCGACTACCTCAGCACGTTCATGAAGCTGGGCACCATCTTCGCGCTGGTCGTCGGCACGGTCGTGGTGCTGCCGGTGCTGAAGATGCCGGCCATCTCCGAGTTCGTGAACGGCGGCGGCCTGGTCGTGCCGGGCAAGCTGTTTCCCTTTTGCTTCATCACCATCGCGTGCGGAGCCATCAGCGGCTTCCACACGCTGATCTCCAGCGGCATCACGCCGAAAATCATCACGCGCGAAGGGCATTGCCGCGCGGTGGGCTACGGCGGCATGTGCCTGGAAAGCCTCGTCGCCATCATGGCCATCATCGCGGCGTGCTCGCTGGAACCGGGCGTGTATCTGGGCATGAACGTCGCCGGCCCGGCCGAGGCCACCGTCGCCAAGATCGCCAAATCCGGCCTCACGACCCTGCAGCCGGACGGCGCGGGCGGGTGGAAGTCCGCTCCGGTCGCCGTGTCGGTGTCCGAAATGGACGCGCTGGCGAAGGAGATGGGCGAACACACCTTGTTCGGGCGCACGGGCGGCGCGGCAACGTTCGCGGTGGGCATGGCCAAAATCTTTTCGCAGGTGACGCACGGGCGCTGGCTGGACATCTGGTATCACTTCGCGGTGATGTTCGAGGCGCTGTTCATCCTCACGACGCTCGACGCCGGCACCCGCGTGGGCCGGTATCTGCTCCAGGACGCGCTGGGCCGCGTTTGGAAGCCGCTGGGTGACACGCGCAACCTCGCCGCCGGCATCCTCGCCAGCGCGCTGGTCGTCGCGGGCTGGGGCTTTTTCCTCATCCTCGGCGTGCGCGACCCCGACGGTGGCGTGAAGGCGCTCTGGCCCATCTTCGGCATCGCGAACCAACTGCTCGCAAGCATCGCGCTGTGTCTCGCGACGACGGTGATTCTCAAGATGCAACTGACCGAGCCGAAGCTCGCGCCGGAGGAATCCAAAGTCCAAAGTCCAAAGTCCAGGGTCGGCAATCCCGCCTACGCGCTCGTCACCCTCGTGCCGCTCGTGTGGCTGCTGTCCGTCACGATGACGGCGGGGATTCTCCGCACGACCGCGAAGGATTCGTTCTTCGCCGTGGCGGAGGCGAACGCGCAGAAAATCCCGGGCTTGGAGAAGCAATTGGCCGAGGCGACCGCCGTGAAGGACGAGGCGAAGGTGAAGTCGCTCTCCGCCGACCTTGCCAAGACGCGCACGCTTTACTTCAACAACCGCGTGGATGGCCTCGTGACGGTGTTTTTCCTCGCGCTCGTGAGCCTCATCGTGGTGCTGTCGGTCATTGAGTGGGTGCGTCTGCTGACCCGCGCGCGCGCCGCGACGCTGTCCGAGACGGAGCCGGTCTGGCTGCCGGATTACGCGGTGGCCGAGGGCAAACCGGTGCAGTGGTGGAACATTTTCGCGCTCGGTTTCCTGCTGCTCAAGGAAGTCAGCGGCGAGGCCGCCGTGGATCGCGCGCAGGCGTGCATACCGCGCAAGGTGGACCTGCTCGGTGGCACCAAGGCGATGGTGAAGGAGCAGCGCGCGCAGGCGTATGTGGCAGCAGCGGAGAAGCGGTTTGACGGCGGGCCGAACCGGTGTTGTTAGCCACTGAAAGGAGGCGTTCATGCTCTGGGATCTCATCCAACAAGCTCAAATCAGTTCGGCGGAAAGCAAAAGCCGGGCAGCATCCAGCCGGGCTGAAGAGCTGGAGCGCCGCGTGGCGCGCCTGGAGGAGGAACTGCTTGCCACGCGCAGCCAGCTGCGCCGCCTGACGGAAATACTCGAACAGCGTTTTGGCGAGGACTTGAACGGCGATGGCCGGGTGGGGCGCTGACATGAAACTCGGCCT
Organism: uncultured Klebsiella sp.; assembly: GCA_964591495.1. Taxonomy (GTDB): domain Bacteria; phylum Verrucomicrobiota; class Verrucomicrobiia; order Limisphaerales; family SXTU01; genus SXTU01. Next base: position 4,485 of record CAZQEW010000162.1, on the reverse strand, counting down.
CTACGGCGGCTCTTTCGACCCCGTCCACCTCGGTCATCTGCTCGTGGCGCAGGCGGCTTGCGAGGAGTTCGGGCTGGATCGGCTCTGCTTCATCCCCGCCGCACAGTCACCCTTCAAGCCGGGCACGAATCCCGCACCCGCCGGCTCCCGCCTGCAGATGCTTCGGCTCGCGCTGGCCGGCCAGCCACGCTACGAGGTGGACACGCAGGAAATCGCGCGGGGCGGCGTGAGCTACACCATCGACACGGTGCGCGACTACCGGCGGCGTTTTCCCGGCGCCCAGCTGTTCTGGCTCATCGGCGCGGACCACGTCGCCAAGCTGCCGCAGTGGCGCGACGCGGAGGAACTGGCCGCCCGCGTGGAGTTCCTGGTCATCCCCCGGCCCGGCGAACCGGCGGTCCCCTTCCCTGCCCCGTTTCGTGGCGAGATGTTGAAGGGTTTCCCGCTGGGCGTCTCCTCCTCGCAAATCCGTGCGCGGGTGAAGGCGGGACTGCCGATCGAACTGCTCACCGGCCCGGCCGTCGCCGAGGCCATCCGCGCGAACAGGCTTTATCTCTGACTTGGATCTTGGCAGTGTCGCCGCAATGGAATCAAAGCAACTGGCCCTGCTCTGCCGGGAACTGGCGGACAACAAGAAAGCCGAGGACATCGTCGTGCTCGACGTGCGCAAGCTGTCGAGCGTGACGGATTACTTCGTCATCTGCTCGGGCACCAGCGAGCCGCAGCTCCGTGCCATCGTGGGCGAGATCGAAGACCGGCTGCGCGAGGAGCACGGCATCAAGGCCCGGGCGGCCGACGGGGCCGACGGCGGGCGCTGGGTGGTGATGGACTTCTTCGACGTGATTGTCCACGTGATGCACCCGGACGTGCGCAAGCAATACGATCTGGAAGGCCTGTGGAGCGACGCCAAGCCCATGCGAGCCGCCACGCGGAAACGCAAGCCGGCCGCCAAGTGAGGCACTGACCAGTCCCCACGGAACTTAACCCCGGCACGGAGCCCGCTTGCCGCTGCCGTGCTCAGGCCCGCTTTTCGAGCCCAAACTTGTTGATCGGCGAGACGAAACGCGGCCCTTCGCCCGTTTGAATTACCCGCACGAGGTATAGCCACAGGGCCCCCAGGATCAGGAGATTCATGGTCGATGAGACAGCGTGCCAGAAGCCGAACGCCTTGGCGGCCTCCTCGCGCTGCTGTCCGGTGGCCGGCAGGCGATACTGTTCGGCATACTTCACCCGTTGAAGCTGCTTGAGCTTCGGCTGGAGCCACAGTCCGCCGAGCAGGCTCAGGCCCAGCACGCCCCCCACCAGCCAGACGGTTACGCGCGGCGGTTCCTTGCCGGAATACATCCATTCCGCCCCGAGGTGGGCCAAAGCGAGAAAACCGCACAGGTAATGCAGGATGAAATACCGGCCCAGCACCAGCTCCGCGACGGCCCCGTTGTAGGGCGGCGGGAAAAGCTGCTTCATCTCCGGGGTGAAGAAGGCCGGCCCGACGAAAAAGGTGAAAAACACGGTCGCACCAAACCACACCGCCGCCACCGTCACACCAAACAATCGCAGGAAGGAAAGCACGCTGTTAGGCTAGGAAGATGCCCCTGCCCTGCCAAGCCCGGATTCCGGGCAGCTCCGTCCGGTTTCCTACCTGCTCCCGAGCTTGAGCCTGATCGTGCTCCCCGGAATTTGCCCTTCCGGAAGCGAGCAGGGTTACGATTGAGATGGGCACCGGAGGAAGGCGAACCCTCGTGGTCAGACTGCACCTGCCGCAGGAGGGTTGGCTCCTGTAGACCCGCGCGCGGCGGCAAGCATCCGGTCGCAGAGGGATTTGCTGCGGCGCAGGTCCTCCAGCGCGGCGTTGAGGGATGCGCGGACCTTGGCCGGGTCGGGCTCCGCTGTGAGCTGGGGGATCAGGGCGATCATCCGGTCCACCGGCTTGGCCAACTGTTCGGCGACGGTCACGGCGATCTTCAAGTGAGCGCTGTTGGCGCCTTTCGCAGAACCGGCGACTTCGATGAGTTGATCGCGCATCTTCTTGATCTGGAGGTGGGCGCGCACGCGGGCTTTGACCTCATAGGCGTCGAAGGGCTTGCAGACGTAGTCCACCGCGCCGTTGGCGAAACCGGCGATGCGCTGCTCGGGCAGGTTAAGCGAGGAGATGAGGATGACGGGGATGTCCTTGGTTTTCGAGTCGCTGCCCAGCACGCGGCAGACCTCGAGGCCGTCCATGCCCGGCATGAGGATGTCACAGACGACGAGGTCCGGCATGAAACGCTGCGTCGTGCGGAGCGCCTCCTCGCCGCTGCGCGCGACGCTGATGCGGTAGGCCGTCTGCAAAGTTGAGACGAGCACGTCGAGGTCGGCGCGCGTGTCGTCCACGAGCAGGACGCGGGATTCGGAGAGGTCGAGATTCATATTCAAGTTTGAGCGAGCTTCGTCCGCAAGGCGGCGGCAACTTCACCGGCTTCGGCAAAAGCGTAGTCGTCGGCGAACTTCCTGACACGCGCAAAATCCGGCATCAGCGGCGCGGGCACGCCGGCCTGCTCGCATTCCGCAAGGTGCTGCTGCGTCGCGTCGAGGTCGCCGGACTCCAGGCTCTCCACCAACGCCGCGAGGGCCCGGCCCAGCGCGGCCGCGTCGAACGGGCCGCTTGGCACGGCGGCCGGGGCGGCGTCCGGGGCGGGCGTGATGGTGCGAATGGAGCCGAGCACGCGCTCCAACTCCTCGACCATCGCCGTGTAGAGTGGCTCGTAGTTGCCGGTCTGGTCCTTGATGGCGTTTTCGAGCGCCTTGGCGCGGACGCGAAGTTCGACGGCGGAGAGGTTGCCACCCGCCCCGGCGATCGAGTGCGCGTGGCGCCGGGCAGCTTCCCAATCCGGCTGGTCCATCGCCGCGCGGAGGTCCTTGAGCGTGTTGGGCTGGCTTTCCGCGAAGCGCAGCAGCATCCGCTTAAAGGAAGGCCAAGGCAGCCCAAGGCGTTGCAGACCGTCCTTGATGTCGATGCCCGCCAGCGCGGCCGGCTCCGCATCATCTGCCACCGGCACCGGCATGGGCTGAGGCGGCAGCGCGGATGCTTGCACGGGCTGGGGCGTCGGCTCGCTGGCCTTAGGAATCCAGCGCCGCAGCGTTTTGAAGAGTTCCTTGCGGTCAATGGGCTTGCTGGCGAAGTCGTCCATGCCCGCCTCTTTGCAGCGCTCGGCATCGCCCTTCATGGCGTTGGCAGTGAGGGCGATGATGGGCAGTTTGCGCTTGGGCCAGCGCCGGCGGATTTCCTCGGTAGCGGTGAGGCCGTCCATCACGGGCATCTGCATGTCCATCAGCACGCACGCGTAGTCGTTCGCCGCCAGCTTGGCGAGGGCGATCTCACCGTTGGCCGCGATGTCCAACTTGAAGCCTGCGGCGGAGAGCAGTTCCTCGGCGACGAACTGGTTGGCCTCGTTGTCCTCCGCCAAGAGGACGCGGACGCCCTTAAATTCATCCGGCTGGACCTTGGCGTCCTCATACTCGCGCTGGCGATAGAGCATCCCGATGTTGGTCTGCCCGTAGAGACCAACAAACGCGTCGTAAAGATGCGAGGCACTGATGGGCTTGTGCAAAAAGCCGTTCACGCCCATCGCCTTGGCGCGGTCCTCCTCCTCCTTGTGGGCGAAGGCGCTGATCATGACAATGGGCAACCCCGCCGTGGCGGGTTGCGAGCGGATGCGTCGCGCCACCTCGAAGCCGTCCATCTCGGGCATGACCCAGTCGAGCAGGACGATGTCAAAGGGCCGTCCCCCCACGCGCTCGACGTTCCGCTGCTGAAGCCTGGCCAGCGCACCTTCACCGGAGGAGACCAGCTCGCACTGCATCCCGAAGTGCGTGATCAACGTCTGCAGCAATTCACGCGAGTGCGCGTGGTCGTCCACGCCGAGGACGAGCAGCTCACCGATGCCGGCGGGCAGCAATTGCGGTCTGGCCTGCACCGACATGCAGCCGAAAGTCACGGTGAAGAAGAAGCTCGTGCCCTGGCCCTCCTGGCTCTCCAGCGCGAGTTCGCCGCCCATGAGCGCCACGAGCTTCTTGCTGATGGCGAGGCCGAGGCCGGTGCCGCCGTATTTGCGCGAGGTTGAGCTGTCCACCTGCGTGAACGCCGCGAAGAGCTTGCCCTGTTTGTCCTTGGGGATGCCGATGCCCGAGTCCTTCACCTCGAATTTGAGGCTGATCACCCCGGCGGCTTCCGGCTTGGTGGCCGGGATGCGCTCGACCACCGAGACGCGCAGGACAACCTCGCCCTCGTGGGTGAACTTGAAGGCGTTGCCGACGAGATTGGTGAGCACCTGGCGCAACCGGAGCGTGTCGCCCAGCAGTTCGTCCGGCACATCGATCTGCGGGTGGACGATGAACTCGATGCGCTTCTCGATGACGCGGCCGCGGAAGGAGTCGGTGATTTCATCAAGCAGCTGGCGCAGGCTGAAGGGCCGGGATTCCAGCTCGATCTTGCCCGCCTCGACCTTG
>CAZQEW010000161.1:624-8553 GCA_964591495.1 uncultured Klebsiella sp. | reverse complement strand
CGGGGAGTTTAGCGGAGGGTCTTCACGCGCTTGGCGGAGAGCATGGCGAGCATGTCGCCGACGTCGGCAAAGGCGCGGTAGGCGGGGGGCAGTTCAAAGAGGTGGGCCTGCTGGAGGGCGGCTTCCTTGGTGAGGGTGGCGGGGGCGGGCTGGGCCTCGCGGAAGCGCACGGTGAGGCGGCTGTCGCCCACGGTGAGGCGGATCTGGCGGGGGATGCCGTTCATGACCCAGACTTCGGCGGGCCGTTTGTCGCCATTGGGGTAGATGAGGGTCATGGCCCATTTCTCGGCGGCGGCGCCATCGAGCGTGTCGGGGCCGAGGGGTTGTTTCTGGAGCTGGAGGAGGAGGGGCAGGTCTTCGGGCGCGAGGTCGCGGCTGACGAAGGTCTGTTTCTCGGGGAAGAGCTGGTAGCTCTTGCGGAGGCTGAGGTTGACGATGGAGAGGTTGACGAGCCGGGTGATGCCTTCCTGGCGGAAGGGGGCGAAGGGCCCGGTGGCGCCGAAGTGGCCGGGGGCGGAGGTGATGTCGAGCTCGGTGCGGACCTGTCCCTCGCGGAGGTGGATCCACAGGGGGAAGCGGTGGAGGTCAACGCGGCCGGCGTTGGTGATGGAGAGCTCGAACTCGCCCATGGCGCTGACGAGCTTGGCGTCGGTGAGGATGCGGGCGAGGGCGGTGTCGAGGTTGAAGCCGCTGGGGGGAACGATGCGGACGCCGGAGTTCGCGGCCGGGGGCGTGACGGGCAGGGTGGTGACGGAGGGTGCCATGGGCGCAGCCGGCGCGGCGGGTGCTGAGGGCGCGGGCACGGGATTGCGGGGCACGGGGAGGCGGTCCTGGACTTTGGGCCGGCCGGGCGGGGTCTGCGCCGGGGCGACGGGTAACCCAAGGGCCAGCAGGGCCAGCCAGAGCAGTGAGGCGAGGCGGAAGTTCATCATCAGAAGGCCAGGGCCTGGTCCGGAAAGTGCCGCAGGGGCGGGATTGCCGCCAGCGGGAAATCAGCTCAGCGGCTGGCCCGGGCGACGTTGATGGAGTCGCGCAGGCGGCGGTTGTCCGCGCGGATGCGGGCGGTGAGGGTCTTGCAGATGGCCACGAGGAAGGGGGTGGCCAGCTCGGGGGCTTCCTGGGTGAGCCGTTGGAAGTTGCTGATGGAGACCTTGAGCAGGACGGAGTTGTTGTTGGCCACCACGTCGGCCGAGCGGGGGCCGTGATCAAAGAGGGAGATGTCGCCGAAGAATTCGCCCGCGAGCAGGGTGACCAGGACCGTTTCCTTGCCGCCGATCATCTGGCGCACGCGCAGTTCGCCTTCGAGGATGAGATACATGGCGTCGCCGGGATCGCCCTGTTTGACCACGGTGTGAAACTGCCGGACGTTCTCGACCTCCATGAACTGCGCGAAGCGGCCCAGCTGCTGGTCGTTCATTTCGCCCAGGATCTTGACGCGCCGCAAGGCACCGGGCCGGATGCCGGCAATCAGCGGAGCCGGGGCCACCGGGAGGCTGCCGGGCAGGACGGCCTTGAAAACCGGCCGCAATTCCGTGATCTGGCTGGCCTGCGTCCACTTGTTCTCATGGCACGAGTGGACCCAGGTGTCGGCCGTGACCCGCTCATCCTTGATCCACTCCACCAGCGTCGGCATGTCGACCGGGCCGTAAACGACATCGTCCACCGCCCAAATCTTGTAGCCGGTTGCTTGGGGTGCCTGATCCACGGGACGTTTCTATTGGGCTGACGGTCAGCTGTAAAGGAAATCGGCAGATGCGACGGCGGGCACAGGCGGCGGCTTCAATCCAGCGGTGCCCGGGCCATCTACATCTGCTCGGTGACCTCGATGCCCAGCGCCGCGAGCCCCTGCTTCAACACGCGGCCCGTGAGGTCGCAGAGGAGCAGCCGCGTGGCGCGCTCGGTGCCTTCGGCCTTGAGCACCGGGCAGCTCTCATAAAAGCGCGCGAACAGGCCGGCCAGCTCGTAAAGGTAGTTGCACAGGAAGTTCGGGCGGCACTCCTCCGCGACGGCCTCGAGAGCGAGGCCGAAGTTCATCAGGTGCTTGGCCAGCGCGAGTTCGTCCGGCGCGTTCAGGCTGATCGCTGAGGGCTGACCGCTGACCGCTGACGACTCGCCGCCCCGGCGGAAGATGCTCCGCACGCGGGTGTAGGCGTATTGCAGATACGGCGCGGTGTTGCCCTGCAAGGCGAGCATCTTCTCCCAGTTGAACTGGTAGTCGCTCTGCCGGTTGGGCAGCAGGTCCGCGTATTTCACCGCGCCCAGGCCGACGATGCGGGCGATTTCCTTCCGCTCGGCCGCGGGCAGGTCGGGGTTCTTCTCGGTCACGACTTTCAACGCGCGTTCCTCGGCCTCGTCGAGCAGGTCTTCCAGCTTCACGGTGTCGCCGCTGCGGGTTTTGAAGGGCTTGCCGTCGTCGCCGAGGATTTTCCCGAAGCCCACGTGATTGAGCTTCACGCGTGCCGCCGCTGCCGGCTGCCAGCGGGCGAAGGTGAGGAAGAGCTTGCGGAAGTGCGGGGCCTGCCGGTCGTCCACCACGTAGACGATCTCGTCCGGCGACCACGTCCGGAGCCGGTAATCAATCGTGGCCAGGTCCGTGGTCATGTAGTTGAAGCCGCCGTCGCTCTTCCGCACGAGCGCGGGATCGGCCACCCATTCGCCGTCGCGGTTCACGAGGAACGGGTCGGACTTCGGTGGCAGCGAGCCATCACTGAACACGCCCACCGCGCCCTCGCTCTCGCGGGCGATGCCGCGCGCGAGCAAATCGGCGACGACCGCGCCGAGCTGCGGGTTGTAGAAACTCTCGCCGAGCGTGTGATCGAACTTCACGCCCAGCCGGCCATAGACGGAATCAAACTGCCGTTGCGAGACGCGGATCATCTCCTGCCAGACCGCGATGTTCTCGGCGTCGCCGGCCTGGAGTTTCACCAGCTCCTGCTTGGCTTCCTCCAGCCGCGCGGGGTTGGCGTCGCACTCGGCGTTGATGACCTTGTAGAGCCGTTCCAGCTCGGCAATCGGCTCGCGGGCCAGCGCGTCGCGATCGAGGATTTGCTTCCAGCCCAGCAGCAGCTTGCCGAACTGCGTGCCCCAGTCGCCGATGTGGTTGTCCGTGATGACGTTGTGCCCGAGCAGGCGGAAGATGCGCTGGAGCGCATCGCCAATGCCCGTGGAGCGGATGTGCCCGACGTGCATCGGCTTGGCGACGTTTGGCGAGCTGAAGTCAATGACCACGGTGCGCGGCTGCGCGGCCTTGGGGACAAAGGGCTGTTCCTTCGCCGCCTCGGCCAGGAGCAAGCCACCGAGCGCCGCCGGCTTGACGCGGAAGTTCAAAAAGCCCGGCCCGGCGATGTCCACGGCGTCGCAGAGGTCACCGACGGCCAGGGCCGCTTTCACCTGCTCGGCGAGCTGGCGGGGGTTGAGCTTGCGCTGCTTGGCGAGCGCGATGAGCGCGTTGGACTGGTAGTCACCGTGCCGCGCGTCCGGGCAGGGGCGCACGAGGACGGCGGCGGTTTCCGCATCCGGCAGCACGGCCCGGACGGCGGTCTGGAGTTTCGCTTGGAGGGTCAGGTGCAACATGGCTTGCGCAAAGGCGCGCAGGCTAGCCAGCCGCCGCCGGAGGGTCGAGTGGAAAGGCCGCTGCCAGCCCGGGCTGACTCAGCCGGATGGTTGTCGCTGTAACCCTCCCCTGCCCCGGCGCGTCCGTCCGACCACGAATTGCACATGAAAGCCCTCCTGCCTTTGCTCGCCACCCTTGTCTTCACCACCCTGGCCGCCCCGGCGGCCGAAAAGGCCGGCAAAAAAGCCGCGGAATCCGCGCCACCCGCGAAACCGGACGCCGAGGGCTTCGTGCCCCTGTTCAACGGCAAGAATCTCGCGGGTTTCGTGCAGGTGGGCGGCCACGCCAAGTATCGCGTCGAGGACGGGCAGGTCGTCGGCCAATGCGTGCCCAACACGCCGAACTCCTTCCTCTGCACCGAACGGCATTACACGAACTTCATCCTCGAAGTGGAGTTCAAGGTTTCGGCCAGCCTCAACTCGGGCATCCAGATTCGCAGCCGCTTTTTTGACCACCCGCAGACTTACGAGTGGCAGGGCAAGACGATCAAGGTGGCGGCCGGCCGCGTGCATGGCTACCAGGTCGAAATCGACCCCTCGTCCCGCGCGTGGAGCGGCGGCATCTACGACGAAGGCCGGCGCGGCTGGCTCAACGATCTCAAGGAGCGCCCCGAAGCCGGCAAGGCCTTCAAACAGGGCGACTGGAACAAGTTCCGCATCGAGTGCCAGGGCGACTCGATCAAGACCTCGATCAACGGCGTGGCTGCGGCCGACCTGAAGGATGGTTTCACGCCCTCCGGCCTGATCGCCCTCCAAGTCCACGGCGTCGGCAACAAGACCGATCCGCTGGAAGTCCGCTGGCGCAACATCCGCATCAAGGAACTGCCCTGAGCGGAGCCGCCATCAGCCGATGAACAACGGCTTGAGGTGGCGGTCGTAAAGGTTCTCCGTCACGTTCTTGGCCACGATCGCCTCGTTGGCCTTCAGCAGGTCCGTGTAACGCGCACCGGCCTTGGCCGCGAGCTTGAAGGAGACGTGCAGCAGCTGCCGCACGTTGGCATTGAACTCCGGGTGCCCCGGGATGTGCCGGATCGCATTGGCGAGCTGCAGGCCGGTCCAGGTGTTCACCACCGCCGCGCTGGGCAACTGGTCCCGCTTGATGTCAATCACGCTGGCATACGGCGCGCACAGCTCGTCCACGTGCTCCAGCGCGTAGCCGTAGATCTCCTTCGCCAGCGCCAGCCCGTCGCCGCCCGCCTCCGCAAGGCCGATGACTTCCTCCAGCCAGGTCGTGCCGGCGGTCTTCAAATGCACGCCCGCGCCGGTGCGCTGCAACGCGCGGCGGATGATGGGGTAGAGGCTGAACTTGTCGCTGCCGCTGTGGACGCTGAGTTTCAGGTTCTTCGGCAGGCCGTAGGCTTTCACCGCGTGCGCGATGACGGCCAGGTCGTCGTTGAACTCCCGCTCGAACTGCGCCAAGTCGCCGACATAGTCCACGCCCTTGTTGAAGCGGCCGGTGAACTTCGGCGCGATGGTCTGAAGGTGCACGCCCGTGTCAGCCAGCAAGGCGAGAATGACCAGCAGCTCCGGCGGCGTCTGCGGCGCGTCCGTCTCATCCATCGAGACTTCCGCGATGAAGTTCTTCGCGCCTTTCCTGCTTTTGATGTGCTGGTAAATCTGTCCCGCCTCCCAGGTTGCGCTGACGTATTTGCGCGCGATGGCCGCGATGCCCTCGCGGGTGGTCTGGAACGGCTCGCTGATGCCCGCGATGGTGACGGTGCCAATCAGTTCCGGGTGCTTGACCAGGAACCGCTCGACGTAGCGCTCTTCCGGGGCCTTGCCGATGCTGTCGGCGACATCGATCGTGAAGAAGTCCGAGCACGGCAGGAACTTATCCACCGTCTCCAGGCGGATGTGGTCGGCGTCCACGTGCCAGCCGCCGGTCCAACGCTCGGCCTTGACGGCCGCCTCGGCGGCGTCGAACACGCTCTGCGGGTGCGAGCCAATGAACGTGTGCTCGCGGTTGGACTTGTTCCAGACCGGCGTGACGGCCACGCCCTGCGCCGCGGCGAGCTGGAAAGCCTTCAATTGGGCCTTGGCCTGATGGGCGAAACGGTCACCCACGCCGATGGTAAATTTCTCTAGCGTCATAAAGTGGCGGGCAGTGTGCGCCCAGCCCCATCGCCGATGAAGCGCAAAATGCCCGCCCGCGCCCGGTTTTTCCTCGCCCGGCCCGCGCGGGTTCGCCATTGTCCCGCCCCGTCCGATGATCATCCACCAGTTGATTTACGGCTTCCTGAAGGCAAAAGGCGGCAGCCCGGAGTTTTACCAGCTGCAAGCGCGCGATGCCATCGGGTGGATGCAGCGCCAAGGCGTGAAGTTTGATCCAACTACAACCGTCCTCGACCTCGGCTGCGGCTTTGGCGACGTGGGCGGTGAGGTGGCCAAGACCGGCGCGCAGGTCACGCTTTCCGACGACGACAGCTACGTGCTGCCGGAGAATGCCCACCTGCCCTTCAAGAAATTCAACATCGACCGCGACGACTTCGCCACCCTGGGCCAATACGACCTCGTCATCTGCTCGAATGTCCTGGAACACCTGCCCCGCCCCGACCGCCTGCTGGCTGCCATCCCGCAGCTCATCAAACCCGGCGGTCGCTGCTACCTGAGCTGGACCAACTGGCTTTCGCCGTGGGGCGGACACGAGTTCTCGCCCTTCCATTACCTCGGCGTCGAACGCGGCGTGCGCGTCTGGGAGCGCGTGACCGGCAAACCGCGCCTCCACACCCCGGGACAGAACCTCTTCTACACCTCCATCGGCCGGACGCTGAAGACCCTGCGCGCGAACCCCGCCCTGCGCATTGAACGGCTGGCCCCACGGTATTATCCGGAGCTCGCGTTCCTCGTCCACCTGCCGGTCATCCGGGAGTTTCTGACCTGGAACTGTGCCATGTTGCTCGCGCCGTCGGACAAGGCCAGCCGCTGAATGGCCGCCCTTGAATCGCAGTCCCAACTCGCCTTAACTGAGCTAACCGTGACCGACGGCCCACAACCGCCCGACCCGACCGACGGCTCCTGCCCGAAGCCGGAGTTGTGCGCCCTCGACTCGGTGTTGCCGGGCGTGTCCGTCCGCATCAAGCAGCTCAACGGCTCCACCGAAGTCACCGCCCGTCTGCGCGAGATGGGCTTCTGCGAGGAGCAGCGCATCCGCCTGCTGATGAAGCACACCAACATCATCTGCCAGGTCTGCAACGCCCGCCTTGGCATCAGCTCCCAGCTCGCCAAAACCATCATGGTCGAGCAGATTTCCCCGGCCGGCTCCAAGCCGCGGCCCACCTGACCGGCGCAAGCCACCGGAAAGAAATCGCAAGCTGCCGTAAGCCCGCCCCGTCACCGTCCCGTAACTTCGCCCCTGCCGCGCCATGCCGGACAACCCAACTCAACCACTCTCATCGCTCGCCCTCGGGGCCATCGCCAAGGTCGCCGCCATCAACGTTCCGCCCGCCGACAAGGCGCGCCTCATGGAGATGGGCCTGCTGGTCGGCACGCAGGTCGAGCTCGTGCGCTTCGCCCCGCTCGGCGACCCGCTGGAGATCAAGGTGCGTGGCTACAACCTCACGCTGCGCAAGCACGAGGCGGAGCTGATTTTGGTGAAGCCCAAGTGACCGCTATCCATTTCAACGCAAAGACGCAAAGACGCAAAGGCGCAGAGATTGAACCGCTCTGGTTCCGCGCCCTTCATTCCGCTTCCTTGCGTCCTGGCGTCCTGGCGTCTTTGCGTTAATTCCGATGTCCGATTTCCCTCAAAGCTACGTCGCCCTCACCGGCAACCCGAACTGCGGCAAGACCACGCTGTTCAACGCGCTGACCGGCCTGCGCGCCAAGGTCGGCAACTACGCGGGCGTCACCGTCGAGCGCAAGGAGGGCGCGCTCAAGGGAGCGGAGGGCATCACCATCATTGACCTTCCCGGCACCTACAGCCTCAGCCCCAAGTCGCTCGATGAGGAGGTCTCGCGTGACATCCTCTTCCACCGGCTCGACGACGTGCCCGCGCCGTCGCTGGTCGTGGTGGTCGTGGACGCCTCGAACCTGGAGCGCAATCTCTACTACGCCACGCAGGTCATCGAGCTGGGCTACCCCACGCTCCTCGCGCTCAACATGACCGACGTGGCCGAGCAGAACGGCCACACCGTGGACGCCGCCGCGCTGGCGCGGGAACTCGGCGTGCCCGTCCTCCCGCTCATCGCCAGCGAAGGCTTGGGCGTGCAGGAACTGACCAAGCGCATCGTCAGCGAACTTGGCGTAACGCCCCGCCCGCCCCGCACCACCCAGCTTTTCGCCGCTCCCCCTGCCCCGTTCGCCGCCGAACTCACTGCC
>CAZQEW010000161.1:0-614 GCA_964591495.1 uncultured Klebsiella sp. | reverse complement strand
CTAAGCAGAGCCTCCTTACGTCGGCTGCTACGGGAAGGCTCTTCGTCTCGCTGCCCGCCGCGTTGAGCACGGAACTCACGGCGCTCACGGCCGCGTTGGAGAAAGCCTTCCCGCAGCGCAGCACTTCTCCGCAGGCCGAAGCTCTCCTGCTCCTCTCCGACGAGAAGGTGCTCACCAGCACCCACTCGCATTACCCCGCCGAGCTGTCTGCCGCCGTCACCACCGCCCGCACCCGACTCGAAGCCGCCGGCGTGGACTGGCGCACCGCCGCCATCGAAGCTCGCTACGCGCGCATCGCGGACATCATCGCCGCCAGCGTCACGGAGGAAGCCGTTCCGCACGAGACTGTCAGCGACAAGCTCGATCGAATCTTCACGCACAAAGTCTGGGGCCTCGCCATCTTCGTCGGGCTGATGGCGCTGATGTTTCAAGGCATCTTCAGCTTCGCGGAAATTCCGATGGGCTGGATTGAAACCGCGGTAAACGCCTTCGGCGAATGGGTCGGCGGCCTCATGCCGCCCGGCGACCTCCACGACCTGCTGGTCAAGCGCGTCATCGCCGGCGTCGGCGCGGAGGTGGTCTTTCTGCCGCAGATCCTGCTGCCCCTCCTCTTC
>CAZQEW010000160.1:5656-8689 GCA_964591495.1 uncultured Klebsiella sp. | reverse complement strand
CGATCATGAAGCACATCCACAAGACCTTCGAGCTGGGCCGCGTGCCGACCGTGGACGACATGAACGACGGCAGCTGCTGCTCCGGCCACGGCTGCGGCTGCGGCTGAAGCGTCCGCCGGTCACTTGGGTTCCGGCGCGGAATCCCTCTCAATGCGTGCCCGCAGACACGCGGGGCAAAGACAGTCGGCGTCCGCATCGGTCGGCATCGCCACGCGAGGAAGCTCCATGCACCAGCAGGTGTTCGCACCGCAGTGGGCGAGGCACTCGAAGGCCGCGCCGCACTCGGGGCAGCGTTTGTGTTCAGCGTGGCGGCTCATTGGGCGGACGGTAGCCGCCGGTTTGGGGAGGCGGAAAGACTTCCGTGCCTCCGCGTCCTGACCTCGGCGGCTACGAGCTCTGGTCAGAACGTCGCGGTGACACCGAGCTGGAAGCTGATTCCCGGCGCGGGGTTATGGCGCACCACGGACGGCGGCGGGAAGGGGAAGGTCGCGGTCGGGAACTGCTCGTAGAGTCGGTCGAGCAGGTTGTTGACGGCGGCATAGGTCGTGAGGTTCTTCCATTGGTAACTCAACTTCGTGTTCACGACCGTGTAGGTGTTCGCAGGGAGCAGGTTGGGCAAGTCGTTGAAGCGGCGTTGGCCGGTGACGTAAACGGACTCGATGCGCCAGAGCCAGCCGGCGGCGGGGCGGAAGTTGATGCCGCCGTTCAACTGCCACTCGGGCACGAGCACTTGCCGCTGGCCCGCGTAGGTGCCGCTGGTGAAGTGCGCGTCGGAATAGGCGGTGTTGAAGGTGATCTCCGCCCAATCCACGGGCTGGGAGTTGAGGCTCAACTCGACGCCGGTGCGGATGGCGTCCGCGCTGCCAGCGGCGCCGGCGGCGGGGTCGGAGAAAATGTCGTCGTCCACCCAGCTGTGATAATAGGCGAGGCTGCCGCCGAGGAGCTTGTGCTGTTGGTGGCGGAGGCCGAGCTCGATGGTCCGGGCGTTGACCGGCACCAGCGCGGGGTTGCCGAAGAAGCGCGGATCCGCGCTGACAACGTCATTCGCGCTCGGCAGACGGTAGGCTTGCGAGAGTGAGACCCACGCGGAGGACTTTTCAGCAAACTCGTAAGTGAGGCTGCCTTTCGGGCTCCACACGTTGTTCTCCTTGCCGCCGGTGAAGGCGGGAAAGGCGAACGGCACGTTCATGAAGGTGCTGCGATGGTCGAAGCGCACTCCAGCGGCGAGGGACAGCTTTGGCGTGAGTTGCAACGTGTCCTGCGCGAAGAAACTCAGGGTCGAGGAATCGTGAACCGTGGTGCCGAAGCCGATTTGCGTGAAGTCCTGCCGCACCGCTTCAGCTCCGAACGTGAGGGCGTTTGCGCGCTGCCACGGTTCGGTCAGCCAGTCCACTTGCAGCGTGGCGCCGTAGCTGGGCTGCGTGGTGGTGATGTTGGCGAAGCCGACGTTGAAGCCGTTGTCCTTCGTCGCGAAGGCCTTCGCGTTCACCGTCCACGCATCGTCGAAGGATTTTTGATAACCAATCCAGCCGCGATGCAGCTCCTGCTCGAAGAGGAACTGCGTGGCCCCGCGCTGGCGCGGATTCGCCGCGAACTGCGCGGGCGTGAGGAGGTCGGGGTTTTCGCTGTGTTCGTCGTGGAACTGGTAGCTGAAGGTGAAGCGCCCCGCCGGGGTTTCGAGGGAGGGTTTGGCGAGGAAATTCCAGCCGCGATAATTGGCGCCGTTACGCCAGCCAGCCCACTCGTTGCGGCTGCCGGTGATGACGTAGCTGAAGGCGTTCGTGCGCCCGCTCGCGGCGAAGTTGCCTTGGTAGTAGCCGAGATTGCCAACGCTCGCGCCGAGGCTGCCGGAGAAGGGTTTTTCCGCGGCCGCCTTCGTGATGATGTTGATGACGCCCGCCGCCGCGCCTTCGCCGTAAGTTGTCGAAGCACCGCCGCGAATGATTTCCACGCGTTCGATGGCGGAGAGCGGAACGGAATTCCACAGGAAGAAGCCGAGGCCCGCATCGTTCACCCGCACGCCGTCCACGAGGATGAGCGCGCCCGCCTTGTCGCCGTAGCCGCGCAGACTGAACGGCGCGGCCTGGCCGCCGAAGCCAATGGAATCGAGGGAGGAAAAGCCCGCCTGCTGTTGCAACAACTCGGGCAGCGTGAAGGCCGGTGACCGCGTAATGGTCTCGCGCGTGATGACGCTCACATTCGCCGCGACTTTCTCCACCGCGACCGTTTGCTCAGGCAACCGCGTGGCGGTGACGACGACGGCGGGCAAAGCGGCCGGGGCATTGGTCTTCGCTTCCTGCGCGACAGCTGCCCCCGAGAGGAGCGCGAGGAGCGGAGTGAGCATGGCGCGGACGACGCGCTGTTCGCTGACTGCTGACCGTTGACTGTTGACTGCTGTTTTCATTCTGGTCTTTCACTGCGAGCCCCGCGCGGGTTCTTCGGCGCGAGGAGCGGGTTGAACTGGAGACCAGATGGGAGGTGAAAACGAAAACGCCTTCACCCCCGCAAATCGGAGAATGAAGGCATCTCAAAATCCCGCCGAAGACAGTTCGTCGGGCTGGCCTCATCCTTCTCTTTGTCGGAGAAGCGGGCACGCGCACAGGCGCACGCCCTGACGAGCGCTGACAAGCCGGTATCCTGACTCCGGGCCTCAAACCTCGCTCCCGCCTTCCCGGCCTTCAGCCAGTGGCAATGGGAGTTCGTAGCCCGTCACAGTGGCGCAACCGTCCCCGGTTCTCACGGGGTTCCCTGCACTTGTAAGCGGTATGGATGGCGGAATTTTCCGCCGCTCAAAGAACTGCCGCTCTTGTAGGCGCGCGCTGTCCCGCTGCCAAGCAATTCCTTCCGCACGCCACCGGCTTGCACTTCCCCCGGCCGGGCATTACCGTCCGCGCACCAATGAACGAACCTAGAAACAGCCTGCTGGTCCCAATGGTGGTGGAGCAGACCGGTCGCGGCGAGCGCGGCTACGACATCTATTCCCGCCTGCTCATTGACCGCATCATCTTCCTCGGTACGCCGGTGGACGACATG
>CAZQEW010000160.1:0-5646 GCA_964591495.1 uncultured Klebsiella sp. | reverse complement strand
CCAACGTCATCATCGCGCAGCTCCTCTTCCTCCAGATGAACGACCCCAAGAAGGACATCCACCTCTACATCAACTCCCCCGGCGGCAGCGTCACGGCGGGCCTCGCCATTTACGACACGATGCAGTTCATGACCTGCGACGTGAACACCTACTGTGTGGGTCAGGCGGCGAGCATGGGCGCGGTGCTGCTCTGCGGCGGCACGAAAGGCAAGCGCCACGCGCTGCCGAACTCGAACATCATGATCCATCAGGTGCTCGGCGGCGCAGAGGGCCAGGCCAGCGACGTGGAAATCCGCGTCAAATACATGCTCAAGCTCAAGCAGCGCCTCAACGAAATCATCGCCAAGCACACCGGCCAGCCGGTCGACGTGGTGGAAAAGGCCTGCGACCGCGACAACTTCATGTCCGCCGCCGAGGCAAAGGCCTTCGGCCTCGTGGACGAAGTCGTCGCCAACCGGAAGGAAATCCCCGGTCTCCCCGAGAAAAGCAGCGTGGCGAACTGACCCACCTCCGAGTTCCGCTTGCCGCCATCAAAATGGCCCGCCCCCACAACCTCACCCTCTGCTCCTTCTGCGGCAAATCCCATGCCGAGGTGAAGAAGCTCATCGCCGGGCCCGGCGTTTACATCTGCGACGCCTGCATTCTCGTGTGCAAGGGTGTGCTCGACAAGGAGCTTGCCACCGACACCAAGCGCACCACGCCCAAGCTCAAGATTCCCAAGCCCAGCGTCATCAAGGCCGAGCTCGACCGCTACTGCATCGGCCAGGACCATGCCAAGAAGACCTTGGCCGTCGCGGTCCACAACCACTACAAGCGCATCATCCACGAGCGCAAAGCCACTGGCGGTGCCAAGGGCGAGTCACGCGAGCTGAAGGCCGACGACGTGGAGATTGAGAAGAGCAACATCCTGCTCATCGGCCCCACCGGTTCGGGGAAGACGCTGCTGGCCCGCACCCTGGCCCGCATCCTCGACGTGCCCTTCGCCATCGCAGATGCCACCACGCTCACCGAGGCCGGCTACGTGGGCGAGGACGTGGAGAACATCATCCTGCGGCTTCTCCAATCCTGCGATTACGACGTGGGCCGCGCGCAGGTCGGCATCGTTTACGTGGACGAGATCGACAAGATTGCCCGCAAGACCGAGAACGTCTCCATCACCCGCGATGTCTCCGGCGAAGGCGTGCAGCAGGCGCTGCTGAAGATGTTGGAAGGGACGGTTTGCAACGTCCCTCCCACCGGCGGCCGCAAGCATCCGCAGCAGGAATACATCAAGGTGGACACCACCAACATCCTGTTCATCTGCGGCGGCGCCTTCGTGGGGTTGGACAAGATCATCCAGCGCCGGCTCGGCAACCGGATCATGGGCTTCGGGGCGGCACGCCAGCAGCACTTGAGCTCCGTGGAAAAGCGCGAAGTGCTGGCCAAGGTCGAGCCCGAGGACCTGCTGGGCTTTGGCTACATCCCGGAGCTGATCGGCCGGCTGCCGATGGTCACAGCGCTTGAAGAACTCACCGAGGACCAGCTTGTCACCATCCTCACCGAGCCGCGCAACGCGCTCGTGAAGCAATACGGCAAGCTGCTCGGCATGGAGGACGTGACCCTCGAAATCACGCCCGACGCGCTGCATGAACTCGCCGCGCAGGCCATCAAGAAGGGCACCGGCGCACGCGCCCTGCGCGGCCTGCTAGAGAAGCTCATGCTCGACGTGATGTATGAGATCCCCGGCGCGAACGACGTGGAGAAGGTGACGATCACCGCCGCCGTCGTGCGCGGCGAACAGCCCCCCATTGTGCAGCGCAAGCCTGCGCAGGCGGCGGCGTAAGCTGCGGCGGCCGGGTCATCCCACCGGCAGCGTGATGGTGAAACACGTGCCCTTCCCGGGCTTCGATGCCACCGTCACCTCGCCCCGGTGGGTTTCCACCACCCGCGCGACGATGGCCAACCCAAGCCCGGTGCCCTTGGCCTTCGTGGTTTCCAGCAAGGAACTGAACGCCCGTCGCCGCTGTTCCTCCGTCATGCCCGACCCGGTGTCTGCAAATTCAATCACCACCTGGGCCGGCTCCCGGCGCGGCCGCGGCGGCCGCATGCCACGGGTGGTGATGCTGAGCCGGCCACCCTCCGGCATGGCCTCCACGGCGTTGAGCGTGAGATTGAGAAAGGCCTGCTCCAGCTGCGTCGCATCACCCTGGATTGCCGGCAGCTGCGGGTCCAAATCCCGGACGACTTCGACCCGGTGCTGCCGGAGCTTGTGCCGGGTGAGCAGGCTCAAGTCATCGAGCAGTTGGTTCACGTTGACGGGTGCCAGCCGCGGCTCGGTGCTGCGGGCAAAGTCCAGGATTTGTTCCACCACCCGGTTCAGGTGATCCATTTTCTCGCCCATGATCTTGGTATCCTGCCCGCGCGGATCACCGGGCGGGAACTTCAGGTCCAGCGAGTGGTAGAGCATCTTCATCACCGTGAGGGGATTGCGGATCTCGTGCGCGACCTCGGCGGCCAGCAGGCCCAGCGCGGAGAGACGCTCGTTCTGCCGGAGCTGCTCCTCCACATCCACGATGCGCTCGTAGAGCCGGGCCTTCTCGATGGCGATGCCGGACAACTCCGCAAGCGCAGCGAGGATGCGGACTTCCTCATTGGAAAAAGTATGCGGCCGGGCCTTGTAGACATTCAGCACGCCGAGCGCCTGTCCGCCGAAGAGCAACGGCACGCTCAACAAGGCCACCAACCCCTCCTGCCTGGCCATCGAAACATTTTGGTAACGGCCCGAAGACTGCACATCCGCGTCCTGCACCGGCCGGCGCCGGCGCACCACGTTGCCTACGAGGCTTTCCGCCAAGCTCAGGCGCGGCCGGTTCAAGTAGGCCGGGCCGGCACCGTGGCTGGCGCGCAGCTCGAGCCACTCGCGCGACTCGTCCAACAGGAGCAGGGACGCCATCTTCGCGTCCATCAGTTGGCAGGCCTCGCGCGTGATGACGCTGAGGGCGTCGGCCAGATTGAGCGTGGAATTGATGGTCTGGCTCACGCTGGCAAGGGACTCGAAGAGCCGGGCCTTGAGCCGGAGCTGCTCGTAAAGCCAGGTGTTCTGGATGACGCGCGCGGCCTGCAGGGCGAGTTCCTCCAGCAGTGTCTGGTCGTCCACCGTGAAGGCATCCAGACGCTCAGAATCCACGTTGATCACGCCACGCACCTCGTTGTTGAGCAGGAGCGGCACGGCCAGCTCGGAGCGCACCTCCGGGCGCAGGCGCACGTAGCGGCGGTCGCGGGTCACGTCGCCGACGCGCGCGGGCTTGCCGGTGCGCGCCACCCAGCCGGTGATCCCCACACCGATGGGCAGGCGGCAATCCGCAAGGTCCGGCGGCAGCCCGTGTGCGGCCTGGATTTCAAGGAACCGAGAGGTGGGATTGATGAGCACGACGGAGCCGCTGGATGCGCGCATGAGCCGCACCGCCTCGCGCAGAATGATCTGGAGCGCCTCCTGGGCATCCAGCGTGGAGTGCAGGACGTGGCCGACCTGGTTGAGCAGTTCGAGCCGCTCGCAACGGGCCTTCAGCTGTTCCAGTTCACCGCTCACCGGAGCCTCCGCGTCAGTTCGATGCCCACGGCCGCGAACACAAAGATCGGGGCCCAGCCCGCCACCCAGCCGGGCACGTGCCCGCCCGTGCCCAGCACGAGCGACAACCGTGAGAGGACGAAAAATGCGAACCCAATGCCAATGCTGGCCGCGACGCCGACGGCGACGTTGCGCCGGCCCGGCGCGGCTCCGAACGGAAGCGCGAGCAGGACCACGACGAAGCAGGTGAAGGGCGTCGCCAGCCGGCCGTGAAACTGCGTGTTGAGCTCATCGGCCTTGCTGCCGGTCAGGCGGGGATGCAGCCGCTGGTAATCGAGGATTTCCGCGAGGCTGAAGCGGAGCTTCTTGGCCATCTTGTCCCGGGCGAAGGTGCTGATCTTGATCTCGCTTTTGATGAGGCGCGGCGACTCGTCCAGCTCGGGGAATACGACGCGGTTGGTGCGCGTGCGCGTCGGGTCCGGGCTGGATTTTTCGTAAGCCCAAATTTCCGCATCGGTGAAGTGCCAGACACCGTTGGTGTAGCCGGCCCGGTTGGCGAAGAGCACCCGGCGGATTTGATCCGGGCCAGTCCACGTGACGTTCACGCGAAGCATGTCGTGGGTGAGCAGGCCAAACGCGCCGACCTTCCATTCGCGGCCGGCCATGTCGTTGTTGAAATTCACGTCGCGGCGCCATTGCAGTTCCGTCTGCTGGTCCAGCTTGGTGCGGTAGCGGTTGAGCACCTCCTCGCTGGCCTCCTGCGCGTGCGGACCAATGACCTCGCTCGCGATGAACAACCCCACGCTGGCCGCGACACCGACCGCCAGATACGGCGCAGCCAGCCGCCACAAGCTCACGCCCGCCGCACGGATGGCGACCAGTTCGTGATGCTTGTTGTGCTGTGCCAGCGCGTAGAGCAGCGCGAGCAGCAGGCCCATGGGGAGGACGGTGGGCAGGAGTTCGGGAGATTTGTAGACGTAATACTCGGCGATGTCCCAACCATTGAGCCCCTTGCCCTGCAGCATGGGCAGCTCGTTCATCAGGTCCGCCGAGACGAAGAAGATGAAGAACCCGCCCAGGCAGCAAAGCAGGGGAAACAAAAGTTCGCGCAGCAGATAGCGGTCAAGCAAACGCACCGCCCGCAGGGTAGCGGCAGGGCGACGAGGCTGGCAAGCAGCCCGCCTGCGCCTACTTCTTCCCCTTGGCTTTGCCCGCCGGGCGGTCGCGGAGCGGCCAGTCGGGATCTTCCACGCGCGCGGATTTCAGAATCGTTGCCGCCTTGGCGACGAGGTCAGGTTGGCTCGCGGCGAGATTCTTCGTTTCGCCCGCGTCGGTCTTGAGGTCGTAGAGTTCGATGGGTTGCGATGGTCCGTTGCGCACGGCTTTCCAGTCATCCCAACGCGCGGCCTGAATCGAGCCGCCGCCTTCGTGGAGTTCCCAGTAAAAGTATTCTCGTTTGGGTGCGGGGCCGCCTTTGAGGAAGGACGCGAGCGAATACCCGTCGGTCTTCACGCTGGCAGGAAGTTTCGCGCCGCTGAGTTCGGCGACGGTCGGCAGGTAATCCCAGAACGCCCACGGTTCATCGCTCACGCGGCCTGCGGGCACGGTGCCAGGCCACCACGAGAGCGCGGCCTGACGAAGACCGCCCTCATACATCGAGCGTTTGAAGCCGCGCAGCTTGCCGCCCATCGTCTGATCGAAGAGCTGGCCGATCTCGGACTTGGGATCGAACGACGAACCGTTGTCGCCGGAGAACATCACGAGCGTATTCTTGTCGAGGCCGAGTTCGCGCAGCAGGTAGAGCAGCCGGCCGACATCGCGATCCAGGCGCGTGACCATGGCGGCGTAGTTCTTCTGCTGCTCGGTCCATGGTTTGTCTTTGTAGATGCCCTGGTCATCGATCTGAAACGTTCCGTGCGGCAGCGTGATCGCGTAGTAGAGGAAGAACGGTTTGTCCTTCTGCGCGCGCACCCATTTGAGCGTCTCGTCCGCGATGAGGTTCTGTGCGTAAATGGGGCCCTTGCCCTCGACCTTCTTGTTGCCGTCGTTGCCGGGAAGTTCGATGCGACGGTCGTCGTTGTAGAGGTAGGTCGGGAAGT
>CAZQEW010000159.1:0-8692 GCA_964591495.1 uncultured Klebsiella sp. | reverse complement strand
ACTTTTCTTTGCGCCACTCGACCCGCCGACTACGCTGCGCGGGCCCATGAAGAACATCGTCTATTTCGACCTCGAGACGCAGAAATCTGCGGACGAGGTGGGCGGCTGGGGCAACATCCGGCGCATGGGCATGAGCGTGGGCGTGACCTACAGCACCGCGCGCGGCGGCTACCAGATCTACGGCGAGCGGCAGGTCAACGACCTGATCGAGGAGCTGCGCCGCGCGGATCTGGTGGTGGGCTTCAACATCGAGCGCTTCGACTACGAGGTGTTGCAGGGTCACAACGAGTTTTTTGACTATTCCCAGTTGAACACGCTGGACCTGCTGGTCGACTTGATGAAGACCCTGCCCCACCGGCTGTCGCTGGATTCGATTGCGACCGCGTCGCTGGGCATCGAAAAGACCGCCGACGGCATGCAGGCGCTGCGGTGGTTCAAGGAAGGGCGGCTCATGGACATTGCCGAATACTGCTGCTACGACGTGAAGGTGACCAAGCTCGTGCACGAGTTCGGGCAGGCGAACAGGCAGGTGCATTACCACAACAAGTTCGGCGCGAAACTGTCCGTGCCGGTGAAGTGGTAGCGCAGCCCGGGTTTCAAGCCGCAGCAGCATCCGATTACCAGCGCCTGTGAGTTTACCAAACGACCCAACCGACCCGCTGCAGGCTGAAGCCCGCGCCCCTCGTCCGACGCTCCTCCACGAGTTCCGCACCATCCTCCAGCCGCTCACGCTCACGGAGCATTTCCCCTCGGGGCAGCCGCTGGAGGTCGAACTTGGCTGTGGCGACGGCTCGTTCATCGTCGAGTGGGCACGCCGGAACCCGGAGCGGAACTATCTGGGCGTCGAACGCCTGCTGGGCCGCATCCGCAAGCCGGACAAGGTGGGCCGCCGCCTGGGCCTGACCAATCTCAGCCTGGTGCGCATCGAGATCGGCTACTTCCTCGAATACCTGCTGCCCGCCGCGAGCACCGACGCCATCCACGTCTATTTTCCCGACCCTTGGCCGAAGGTGAAGCACCGCAAGCACCGGCTCATCAACGAACGCTTCACCGCGCTGGCCCGCCGCGCGCTGCGGCCCGGCGGCGTGGTCCACCTGCGGACGGACCACGTCGAATACTTCGAGCAGATGCTCACGGTCTTCCTCGCGGACAAGTCGTTCACGGAAGTGGAAACGCCGGCCGAACTGGCCGCCGTGACGACGGACTTCGAGCGGGAGTTCAATGCCAAAGGGATTCCCACCAACCGCGCTTCCTGGCGAATGACGGACGCGTGAGCGGCTTCAAAGCAGGGAACATGAAGCCTGCCCTGCTCAACGCCCCGTTTGCCGTCCTGCTGTCTTCTCTGATGGTCTCCGGGGCCATGTCCCGCGCCGCCGAGCCGTTCTGGTTCAACACGCTCGTCGCGCACTGGACGGACTACGGCACGCCCGATTACTTGGACTTCATCGGCGAAGCGAAGCCGCAGGTGGCGCAGGTCGGCTTTTACGGCGTCACGTTCTACAGCGTCGCGCACACGAAGTTTGGCAAGGGCTACCCGGCGCACTTCCCCGTCGAGGGCACGAAGGAATGCGGCGAGTTCTTCCGCAAGCTCAACCAGGAGGTCCACGCGCGCGGCTCGAAGGTCGTCGGCCACTTCAACACCACCTTCATCCTCGGCGATCCCGAGAAACGCGCTGGTTTCTTTGACTGGTATCACAACGGCTGGGACACGAACGCCTTCGGCCCCAAGCCCACGCCCGACCCGACGCAGATGCTCTCCGTTGACGCCACCGGCAAGCTCATCACCACCGCCAGCTACAAGATCGGCGGTTGGCCCGAGTATCATGGCTGCCTCAACAACCCGCTCTGGCGCGCGTGCCTCAAGCCAATGGTGACCGATGCCATCGCGCGCGGCGTGGACGGCCTCATCGCGAACTACTACTACCGCCGCGATTGCCTGTGTTCGCACTGCGTCGGCGGGTTCCGCGCATGGCTGGGGACGAACTACACGGCGGCGCAGCTCAAGGAGCAGTTCGCCATCGCGGACTTGAAGGCGCATGCGTTCAAGGAAATCCCCTCGTGGCACAACCCGAAGGAGACTTCGCCCTACAAGCTCGCGGCGCTGAAGTGGACGCAGATCGCGCTGAAGGACGCCTTTGACGACGTCTTCATCACGCACGGGCGCAGGCTCAAGCCGGACTTGCTGACCGCGCAGTGGAACCACCTCGGCGGTTTCAACCAGATCAGCGGTGACGAACGGTGTCTCCTGCCCGCAAGCCTCTGGGGCCGGGGCGAAAATTACCTCTGGTATAGCACCGGCAACGCCGCCTCGCAGACCGACCTCGCCAACGGCGACCTCGGCGATGGCACGCTGCAACTCCGCTACATCCGCGGCGCGTTTGGACCCAAGCCATTCGTGCTGGGCAAATACGAACAGACACGCACGCGCGCTACGATCGCCGAGGGCATTGCCAACGGCGGCGCCGGGCTGGGCTTCTACGCGAACTTCAAAAACCCGGCTGGCCGCGAGGCCATGACGGCCTATTTTAGCTTCGCGGCCCGGCACCGTGACCTCTACCAGGACGCACAGCCGGCGGCCGAACTGCTCCTGCTCTATCCGCGCGCCGCCGTGCATCGCGGTGACCTGGAGCCGTTGGCGCGCTTCAAAGCCATCGGCCGGCAGCTCGCGCGGGAGGGCTACGTTTTTGACATCGTGCCGGACGACCTCGTGACCGAAGCGCTCACCAGCAGCCGGAAGGCGGTGGTGGATTGCTTTCCACTCGGGGCCACCCCGGTCGCACCACGGGTTACCCGGCTGACCTTGTCCGCCACGCCGGAAGAAGGTGCGGTGGCGAACTGGCGCAAGGAACTTGCCGCCGTGACCCGGCGCGAAGGCGCACCCACGGTTATCGCATCCGTCCTCCGCCAGCCCAAGCGCCGCATCGTGCATCTGGTCAACTACAACCGCGAAGAGCCGCCGCCCAACGCCAAGATGGGCCGCGGCCCGCACGAAGAAAAACCCCTTGCCGTCACGGACACGACCGTGCGCATCGCGCTGGCTCCCGGGGAGCGGGTGAAATCCGTCCGCCTCCTCTCGCCGGACGCCGGGGTCAGCACCGGACCGGCCGGCCTGGTGCGGCGGCCGGGTGAGGCCACCTTCGCCGTGCCGCGTATGCTGGTCTACACCGTGGCGGTGGCGGAACTGGAGTAGGCCCGGCAGGTGGTGCGATTTGCTTGCCGCCCCCGGCGCGGCTGCCCATGCTCGCCCCGTTTTTGGAACCGTTGACCTGACGCCCGATGACCGAACCCGCCATCACGCCCGAGCTTGTCGCCAAGCACAACCTCACGCCCGACGAGTATCAGAAGGTGCTCGAAATCCTCGGCCGTCCGCCCACTTACACCGAACTGGGCATCTTCTCCGTGATGTGGAGCGAGCACTGTTCCTACAAGAACACGCGGCCCGTGCTGAAGGGTTTCCCCACCAAGGCCGCGAACATTCTCGTCGGTGCAGGCGAGGAGAACGCCGGCATCATTGACGTGGGCGACGGCGTGGCCATCGCGTTCAAAATCGAATCGCACAACCACCCCAGCGCGGTCGAGCCGTTCCAGGGCGCGGCCACGGGCGTCGGCGGCATCATCCGCGACATCTTCACGATGGGCGCACGGCCCGTCGCGGCGTTGAACTCATTGCGCTTCGGCGAGCTGTCGAATCCCGAGGTGCGCCGGCTCTTCACCGGCGTGGTCAGCGGCATTGCGCACTACGGCAATTGCTTCGGCATCCCAACCATCGCGGGCGAGGTGTATTTCGACAAAAGCTACGAGGGTAATCCGCTCGTGAACGCCTTCTGCCTCGGCGTCCTGCGCCACGACCAAATTACGCGCGGCGCGGCGCACGGCATTGGCAACCCGGTCTTCTACGTCGGCCCCGCGACGGGCCGCGACGGCCTCGCGGGCGCGGCGTTTGCCTCGCAGGACTTGACCGAGGAATCCGCCGAGCAACAGCGCGGCGCCGTGCAGGTGGGCGATCCGTTCATGGAGAAGCTCGTCTGCGAAGCGTGCCTCGAACTGCTCGCCACCGGCTGTGTCGCCGGCATGCAGGACATGGGCGCGGCGGGCCTGACCTGCTCGACGTGCGAGACGGCGGCCCGCGCGGGCACGGGCATTGAAATCGAGCTCAATAAGGTGCCGCAACGCGCGCCGAACATGAGCAGCTACGAAATCATGCTCTCCGAGTCGCAGGAGCGCATGCTCATCGTGGTCCACAAGGGCCGCGAGGAAGAGGTGAAGAAGATTTTCGACAAGTGGGATTTGCCGTGGGCGGAAATCGGCGTGGTGACGGACACGGGCCGGATGGTCGTGCGTCACGGCGGCAAAGTCGTCGTGGACGTGCCGGCCAAGAAGCTCGCGGACGAAGCGCCGGTTTATCAGCGCGAGTCGAAGGAAGCGGCTTACATGGAAGGCGTGCGCGCATTCCGGCTCGACGGCATCGCGGACACGACAGACGCGGCGGGCGACTTGAAGAAGCTCCTCGCCAACCATTCCATCGCCTCGAAGAACTGGGTCTATCGCCAATACGACCACATGGTGCGCGATGGTTCCGTGGTCTGCCCTGGCAGCGATGCCGCGGTCATCCGCATCAAGGGAGATTCCCTGCCCATCACGAAGGCGGAATACGCGGCCGCGCAGGCAGGCCAGCCTGCTCCCGCGAGTGCGCCGGTGCCGGACAAGTTCGTCGCCTTCTCCTGCGACTGCAACGGTGCCTACGTCTATCTCGACCCCTACGAAGGTGGAAAAGCCGCCATCGCCGAAGCCTGCCGCAATCTCGCGTGCGCCGGTGCTTCGCCGCTGGGCGCGACCGACAATCTCAACTTCGGCAACCCGCATTACCCGGAGATTTTCTGGCAGTTGAAGGAATCCGTGCGCGGCATCGCCGAGGGCTGCCGCGCCTTCAACGCCCCCGTCACCGGCGGGAACGTCTCGCTCTACAACCAGCGCGGCGCACTCGGCGCGATTGACCCCACGCCCACCGTCGCGGTCGTCGGCCTCATCGAGAAGCCGGAGCACATCACCACCTCGTGGTTCAAGGACGCGGGCGACGCCATCATCCTGCTCGGCACACCGGTGGATACCGCGGACCCGTTGCAAGGCCTCGGCGGCAGCGCGTGTCTTCAAACGCTGCACGGCAAGAAAACCGGTCTGCCGCCGCGCGTGGATTTGGACACGGCGAAAACCTTGCACACGACGTTGCTCGGCCTCATCCACACCGGCGAGGTGAAGAGCGCGCACGATTGCAGCGAAGGCGGGCTGGCAGTAACGCTCGCGGAGAGTTGCATCGCGCAGCAGACGGCGCGCGAAACGCCCCGGCTCATCGGCGCGCAAATTGATTTGTCCGGCATCAAGGATGTTCGGCTCGACGCCCTCCTCTTCGGTGAAACGCAAAACCGTGTCGTCATCACCTGCGCGGCGCTCAACGCCACGAAGGTCATCGAACGCGCCAAGCTCATGGGGGTGCCCGCCTCGCGCATCGGCACCGTGGGCGGCGACGCGTTGACGGTGAAGACGGCGACCGGCGAGTTCACTGCCCCGGTAGCCGAGCTGCACGACGCGTGGTGGAATGCCATCGCCCGAGCGATGGCGTGAGCGGGGCACCCTTGTCCCGCATCAGTCCCGTCTGAAATCTCCAGAACGGGGATAGCAATGTCCCTTCACGGCGCAAATTTCTTTGCGTCGTCGGCACGCTTGGTATCGTCCGCCTACGCACATGAAAACCACGCTCTGCCTCGCCGCGTTACTGGCCGTTTCCATTCCCGCCCTTGCCGATGGTCCCGCCGACAACCAGTTCGACAACGTCCGACGCATTCCACCGCCGGGCATTTCCATTGCGCCGGCCGCGCGCGCGGAACTGACCGCCGGGGCCGACGCGCTCGCGAAGGACATCGAAGCTCTGCGCGGCTCGCTCAAATCCAAGCCCGCGCTGCTCGACCTGCTGCCCGACGTGCAGATCTATCACAAGGCCGTGGACTGGGCGCTGCGCCATGACGAGTTCTACACGACCAATGAGGTCGCCACCGCGCGGGACCTGCTCAAGCGCGGCGGCGAGCGCGCGGCGGCGTTGCGCGCGGGGCAGGCCCCGTGGCTCGCGCAGACCGGCCTGGTGGTGCGCGCGTATCAGTCCAAGATCGACGGCTCCATCCAACCTTACGGCCTCGTGGTGCCACCGAACTTCGCGCCCGGCGGCGCGCCGCTGCGGCTGGATTTCTGGGCGCATGGACGCGGTGAGAAGCTCACGGAACTTTCCTTCCTCGACCAGCGGCACAAGTCACCCGGGCAGTTCGTTCCGCCGGGCGCGCTCGTGCTGCACCTCTACGGTCGCTACTGCAACGCGAACAAACTGGCGGGCGAGGTGGACCTGTTCGAGGCGCTCGCGCATGCGAAGAAGTATTATCCGATTGATGACCGTCGCCTCGTGGTGCGCGGCTTCTCGATGGGTGGCGCGGCGGCGTGGCAGTTTGCCGTTCATTACCCGGGAGTTTGGGCGGCAGCCGCACCCGGCGCAGGTTTCAGCGAGACGCCGGACTTTCTGAAAGTGTTCCAGAAGGAGGACCTCAAACCGTCGTGGTTCGAGCGCAAGCTCTGGCACATGTATGACTGCACGGACTACGCGGTGAACCTCTTCAACCTCCCGACCGTCGCCTACAGCGGCGAAGCCGATTCCCAGAAGCAGGCCGCCGACATCATGGCCAAGGCCGCCGCTGCTGAGGGTTTGCAGCTCACTCACATCATCGGCCCGGACAAGACGGGCCACAGCTATCACAAGGACTCGATCGTCGAGATCAACCGCCGCATCGATGGCATCGTTGCGCTGGGCAAGGATCCCGCGCCCGACTTGGTGAAGTTCACGACCTGGACGCTGCGCTACAACCAGTCGCACTGGGTCCGCGTGGACGGGATGGAGGAGCATTGGAACCGCGCCCGCGTGGACGCGACGCAAATCTTTCTGGAGAACACGGTGCGGGTGAAGACGGCCAACGTGTCGGCCTTCTCGCTGATCTTCCCGGCCGGCTCCTGCAAGCTGCTCCAAGGCAGCGCGCCCAAGGTGCTCGTGGACAATGAGAAGCTCGACGCCCCGCCCGTGGAGACGGACCGCTCGTGGACCGCGCACTTCCGCAAGCTCGCGGGCAAGTGGGCGCTTGCCGCCGTGCCGGACGACGTCTCGCTGCGCAAGCGCCACGGCCTGCAGGGCCCGATTGACGACGCCTTCCTCGACAGCTTCCTCATGGTGCGCCCGACCGGCACGCCGCTCAACGACCGCGTGGGCAAGTGGGCCGACACCGAGATGAAGCACGCCATCGAGCACTGGCGGCGGCAGTTCCGCGGCGACGCGCGGGTGAAGGACGACGCGGCCATCAGCGACGCTGACATTGCCGCGCACAACCTCGTGCTGTGGGGCGACCCGGCGAGCAACAAGTTCCTCGCGCGCGTGCTGGACCGTCTGCCCGTGCGTTGGGACGCGCAGCAGGTGCGCATCGGCGCGGCGAGCTACCCGGCCGCGCAACACGTGCCCGTGCTGATCTTCCCGAACCCGCTGAACCCGAAGAAATACGTCGTGCTCAACAGCGGCTTCACCTTCCGGGAATACGACTACCTCAACAACGCGCGCCAGGTGCCCAAGCTGCCGGACTACGCGGTGATTGACCTGAACGTCCCCGTGAGCGCGCGCTTCCCCGGCGGCGTGGCGACGGCGGGCTTCTTCGGCGAGCGCTGGGAAGTTCTGCCCGGCGGGACGAAATAAGCCTGCGTGTTGGGCAGTTGCTTCGCTCAGCGCCGCTTGCGCGCGCCGAAGAAGTAGCCGCCGCCGATGCGCACCATCTGCACCTTGCGCTCGTGCGGCTTGGCCGCGCCGGGCTTGTCGGCCTCGAACAGGGCGGTGTAGCGGTAATCGAACCCTTCCAGCTTCTCGCGCGGGATTTTCTGCCCGATGAACCGCTCGATGCTGAACACGTGCATTGCGTCCTCGGCCACCATCAGGGTGAAGGCGTCGCCGGTGCTTTCCGCTCGGCCAGTGCGGCCAATGCGGTGCACGTAGTCTTCGGGATGCTGCGGCACGTCGAAGTTGATGACGTGACTGACGTTGGCGATGTCCAGGCCGCGCGCGGCGATGTCCGTGGCGACCAGCACCTCGTATTTCCCCTGCCTGAAGCCCTCGAGGGCCAGCTCGCGTTCGCGCTGGGTGCGGTTGCTGTGAAGGATGGCCACGGCGTGGTTGGCGCGCTGGAGGGTGTGGGCCACGCGGTCCGCGCCGTGCTTGGTGCGGCAGAAGATGATGACGGAGTCGTAGTTGACGCGCTTGAGCAGTTCCAGCAGCAGGTCGGTCTTCTGCGAGTCGCTGACGGGATAGATGACGTGCTTGACGGTCTCGGCGGGGGAGCGGCGTGCCCCGATCTCGATGGTCTCCGGATTCTTCATCGCCCACTGGATGAGCGTCTCGATGGCCGGCGGGATGGTGGCGGAGAAGAGCATGGACTGCCGCTCCTTCGGGCACTTCTGGAGGATGCGCTTCACGTCGGGCAGGAAGCCCATGTCCAGCATCCGGTCCGCCTCGTCGAGCACCACGTGCTGCACGTGGCCGAGGTTGCAGTTGCCCTGTTCCATGTGGTCGAGCAGCCGGCCGGGCGTGGCCACGATGACATCCACGCCGGATTTGAGGGCCTGC
>CAZQEW010000158.1:0-8747 GCA_964591495.1 uncultured Klebsiella sp. | reverse complement strand
CCGGTGCTGCTGGCAAACCGGTCGGCTGGCAGGCCGAGGCGTTGAAGGATGGAGACGAAGAGGTTCGGCAGCGGATAGTTGTTCTTCTTGTCAAACGCGAGGTGCTGGCCGTGCTTGAAGCCACCACCGGCGAGCAGCACGGGCAGATTCTTGGTGTCGTGGTTGTTGCCGTTGCCAAGGTTGCTGCCATAGAGAATCTGCGTGCGTTCGAGCAGCGTGGCGTCGCCTTCCCGGGCGGACTGGAGCTTCGTCAGCAGCGCGGCGAGCTGACGGAACTCGGCCAGTTCGAGATTCTTGAGCTGGGCCAGTTTGTCCTCGCGGCCGACGTGGTGCGAGAGGTTGTGGCTCTCGCTGCTGACGCCGGGGATGTGTTCGCCGAAGCCATCGAGGCGAATCATCAGGGTGAGGAGCCGCGTGCTGTCCGTGGCGAAGGCCAGGTGCGCGAGGTCATACATCGCGCCGAGTTTTTCCAGGAGATACTCGCCGTCCTTGGGCGGCGGGGCGTCCACCTTCGGCTTGGGTTTGCGCTCCCACTCCTCGGCGATGACCAGGCGGCGCTCCACTTCGCGGACAGAGGTGAAGTATTGGTCCAATCGCTCGCGGTCCGCGCTGCCCAGTTGCTTTTGCAGCGCCGCCGCGCGCCCAGCCACCGTGTCCAGAATGCTGCGGCCGGTGCGAAGCTCCTCGACCTGGCGGGCCACCGCGGCGGCGTCGCCGGCGACGAACAACGCCTTGAAGACCTGCGCCGGACTGCGCTCGGCGGGCAGCATCACTCCGCTGCTGGTGAAGGACAGGGATTGGTTGCCGCTCTTCGCCACGACCAGCGGCAGCGCGGCGACCCGCGTCTGGTGGCCGATGCGTTCGGCGGCGAACTGGTCGAGCGAGATGCTGTTCCGGAAAGAGGCGGTGCCCGGGTGCGGCGCGGCGGTTAGGAAGGAGGCTTCCGCCGAATGCCCGCCGGTCACGTCCGGATGCGAGGTGCCGGAGAACACGGTGAACTGGTAGCGGAAATCCTTGAGCGGTTCGAGATACGGCGTGAGCGCGTAGTCACGGCCGGTCTCCGCCGGATAAAAGTGCCGCTCCAGCACACCGAGATTCGTGCAGATGGCGAACAGCCGGCGGGGCGCCTCGGCGGACTTGCCGAAAGCCGGGTGCATCGCGTCCAGAAACGGCAGGGCCAGCGCGGCCCCGGAGGCGCGCAGGAAGTGCCGGCGGGAAAGGGCGGGTTTGGGAATGTGTGTCATGAGGGGCTTACTTGGTCTGGAACAATTCGCTGGCCACAACTTCCTGGACGAGCGAGCGCAGGCCATGCTGCGAGGGTTTCGTCCGGGCCACGATGGCTTCAATCGCGGCGCGGTCGGAGAAGCGGATGCCGGCGCCGGTGGCATAGATGAGCAACTGACGGGCGAGGTTGCGCGCGAGGGCATCGGGGTCGGCCAGCAGCAGGGCGCGCAGGCCGTTCACGTCGGTGAACTTGCGGCCGTCGGCCAGCTCGCCCGTGGCGTCCACCTCGGAGCCCAGCCGGAGTTTGCTGCGGTTGCGACGGCCCGCCTCGCTGACGACCTCAACGAACGGCTCCTCAATGACTTCCTTGCCCTTGCGAATTTTCTTGGGCTGGCCCGCGAGCCGGTAACGGTCGCGCCAGCCGCCAATCACATCGAAGTTTTCCAGCGCCAGTCCGGGCGGGTCCATCTTCGCATGACACGAGGCGCAGGCCGCGTCGGCGCGGTGTTTCTCAATCATCTGACGGATGGTGACGGCCCCGGTGGCGTCGGGCTCGACGGCCGGGACGTTCGGCGGCGGCGGTTGCCGCGGGATGCCCAGAATGCGCTCCATCACCCACACACCGCGCAGCACGGGCGAGGTGGCGGTGCCATTGGCCGTCACCTTCAAGACCGCCGCCTGGGTGAGGAAGCCGCCGCGCGGTGAGCCAGCGGGCAGCTTCACTGCACGCAGGCCCGCCCCGGTCACGCCGCGGATTCCATACAGCTCGGCGAGGCGCTGGTTGACCAGCACGGTGTCGGAAGCAATGACCTGCCCGACGCCGAGGTTCTGCTCCAGCAGATGCCGGAACCACGCGCGCGATTCGGCGAGCATCGAGTCATGGAGCCAAGGGTCAAACTCGGGATAGAGGTTTGGGTCGGGCGTGGTGAAATCAATTTTCTTCAGCTCCAGCCACTCGTCGAGGAAGTGCCCCACGAAGCGCTCCGAGCGCGGGTCCGCGAGCATCCGCTCCACCTGCGCGCGCAGCGTGGCAGGTGATGACAAGGCGCGCTTCGCCGCGAGCTCCAGCAAAGTCGCATCCGGCCCGGAGTTCCACAGAAAAAACGACAGGCGCGAGGCGAGCGCGTGGTCGCCGAGTTTGGTGGGAGCGGCCTTTGCGGGCTGCGGCCCGCCGGACTCCAGACCAATCAGCAGAAAGTCCGGCGAGCACAGGATGGCCTTGTAACCCGCCAACATCGCCTGCTCGAAGCTCACGCCGCGCGCGAGCTGGCCTTCGACAATCGCGGCGAACGGGGCGATGTCCTCCGTCGTCGCCGGCCGACGAAACGCCCGGCTCGCAAAGTCCAGCAGCAGGCTGCGGAAATCCGGCGTGGCTCCCGTGGTCGCCGCCACCGCAGCCTTGGGCGCGATGATTTCGACCCCGGTGAGAAAGAGGTTCCGGTCGCGGAGCTGCGGGTCAGGATTTGCCTCGTCGAAGAAGTCGTTCAAGAACTCGACGCCCAGCTCGACCGGTCCGGCGCTGGCCACGCGGAACTTCGCCCGCCAAGTCTTCGGTGCGCCGCGCAGCGCGTTCACCTCGAACCGTGCATGCGGCAGCTCCGTGCCATCCACGAGCACGCGCATCTTGGCCGACTCGTTGCCCGCGTGCGTCTCGAAGGCCGTCACGGCCACTTCGTAATCACCCGGCACCGCGCAGTTGAAGCGCGTCGTCGTCGTGCCGGCGAGGTTCAGCAGCCGCTCCGGGCCAAGCGCCTGGCCCGCGCCCGTGAAGCCGGCGAGCGGCAACTTCTCCGTCGCCCCGGCGGCCACCGTCGGCACGCCCGCCAGCGCCGGACGCGGATAAGCGTTCACCGGGATTTCACCAAACAACCGCCGCTGACTCTCCGGCGGCCACTGCTCGATGAGCGGTCCTTCCACCTCGAACCAGTCGTAGGCCACGCCCGGCCCCTCGTAATCCAAAATGCCCTGGCTGGTGCCGCCGCCTGGAGCCCCCGAAGCTGGCAGCGTCATGGCGTGGAACGACACGCGTTCCCCGGGGTTGAGCCACACCTTGAACTCATGCGTGGTGGGCTTGAGCGACGGCGCATCGAAGTAACCGAGCGGCTCGCCCTTCAGCGAGGCCCGCACCACATGCGTTGCCTCCGCGTCGCCGTAAAACTCCACGTTCTCCTGCCACTCGCGCATGCCCCGCCTTTCCGCGAGTTGCTCCGGCGGAAGCGGCGTGGCCTGCCAGCGGCCCTGCGCGTCCTTGAAGTAAGGCAGCCCGAGCGAGACGTAGCTGCGCACCGTGCCGCGCCTGGCCGCCACCGCCCGCGTGCGCTCCCAGCGCAAGCTCCAGAGCGAAAACCGCACGCGATACCAGCCCGGCACCGGCGGATTGAAGCGGTCAATCTGGATGCCCTCCGGCTGATGCGCACCGATGACGCCCGTGAGCACCGCGAACGACTCCGCCTCGCCCTTGAACGACGGCGCGCGATACGAGTTGCCGATGTCCGCGACCGGGTTGCCCGCGATGTGGCTGGTCAACCCTTCGGCCACAATGCGGTTGTTCATGGGCACGCCGCACTTTTGCAGCACGGCCCCGTGGGCGGAATACTGCCGCGCCGCCGGCTCGCGCCACACCTTCGTCTCGGGCCGGGACGCTGCCTTCACCACGGCCTGGCGCAGCGCGGCGTCGGCCGCCTGCAAATACTTCGTCATCTGGATGTGCGAGATGTCCAACGCACCCGCCACCTTGTCGAAGCCAAACTGCTGGCCATCCTCGGGCAGCAGCTCCTTCACGCGCAGCAACGGCAGCGCGAGCAAATCCCGCAGCGCGTGCTCGTATTCCACCCGGTTCATGCGCCGCACCAGCGTGCGCCCGCCGACCGACGCGGCACTTTCCGCCGCCTTTATCTCCTCGCCCAGCGCCCGGAGAAACGCCTGCCGTTCGGCAGTTGCCGGTTGAGCCGACTTCTTTGGTGGCATCTCCCCGGCCTGCACGCGGTCATGCAGGCGCACGAGCAAGTTCAGGCTGTCCGCGCCCGCCGGCGGCAATGCCAGCGTGTCCACACGCAAGCCGCCCTTCTGCATGTCCGCGTCGTGGCACTCGGCGCAGTGCCGGGCGAGAAACTGTTTCAGCTCGGACGCGGCGGCGAGGCCGGGCTGGGCGGCGAGGCCGAGCAGACCCAGTATCAGGCCAAGTGTGGGCAAGGAGCGGTTCATGCGGCGGATTTCAATTCAGACAACGCCCCGGTGCTGCTGCCGAACTTGTCCGTCTCGATGCCCGCGTGCTGGAGCATCCGCACGAACAGATTCGACATCGGGGTGTTCGCCTTTCGGTTGAACGCGAGGTGGCCGGGATGTCGGTAGCCGCCGCCGGCGAAGATGACCGGCAGGTTGTCCGAGCTGTGCGCGGAGGCGTCGCCCAGGTTGCTGACGAAGAGAATTTGCGTGCGGTCGAGCAGCGTGCGGCCGTTCTCGTCCGCCGCCACGAGCTTGTCGAGGAAGCCTGCGAAGTTGCGGTATTCCTTCTCCTCGTAGCGGGCGAGTTGCTCGATTTTCGCGGGGTCCTTGCCGTGGTGCGAGGCGTCGTGGTGACCGATGGCGAGGTCGGGCTGGCCGTTCTGGTTGTGCTCGCCGAGGCCCAGCACGACGAGGCGCGTCGAGTCGGTCTGCAACGCGAGGTGCACGAGCGTGAACCACTGCTGCTGGCCGGCGACCCAGTGCTCGGCCTGCTCAAATTCCTTCGCGGTCGCGGCGACCTTGGGCTTCGGCTTCGCGGCCCAGGCCTGGTCCTGTTGGAGAAAGCCCTCGGCTTCGCGGATGGAATTCGCGAGCAGGTCCAGCCGCTCGCGGTCCGGCCCGCCCAGCTCGCGGCTCAAGGATTTCAACTGCCCGCGCACGCCATCGAGAATGCTCTGGCCGTTTTCGAGGCGCTTCACTTCGCGGGCGATTTCCTCCGGCGTGCCATCCAGAAACAACCGGCGAAAGACCTGCGCGCGGCTCCGCTCGAAGGGCGTGGGCACGCCCTTTTCGTTCCAAGAGAGTGAGGCGCAGTTGGCCGTGTTGAGCACCAGATGCGGCACGCGGGTCTGCGCGCCGATGCGCCGGGCGACGAACTGGTCGAGCGAGATGGAGTTGTGGATGTCATCCGCACGCTTGATGCCTTCGGGCGCGACGCCGGTGAAGATGGCGGACTCGGTGTGGTGTGAGTTCGGGTAACCCACGTGGCCCATGCCGGAAATGACCGTGAAGCGTCCGCGGTGCGGTTCGAGAATCTTCAGGAAGCGCGTGGCCTCATAGTCCGGCCCGGCCTTCTCCGGGAAGAGGAACGGGTGAAAAGTGCCGAGCGGACGGTGGATGAGCACCATGCGCTGCGGCTGAAGTGCTCTGGCCTGCGACTTCGACTCCGCACCGAGCGCGGCGGGAATCATCGCGTCGAGCAGCGGGAGCGCGAGCGAAACGCCGCCCGCGCGGAGAAGCGTGCGGCGGTCAAGGCGGCGGGAGTTGAGAACGTTCATGGGAGTTTGGACGAGTTACTTGCTCAAAAACACCGGACTCTGCACCACGGCATGCACGAGCGAGCGGAACCCGTGGTTCTGCTGCCGCACGTCGGCGACGATTTGCTCCACGACCGCGCGGTCCGCGAATTGCAGGTCTGCGCCGGTGGCGTAAGTGAGGAGCTTCTGCGCAAGGTTGCGTGTGAGCTGGTCAGGGTCGCGCAGGAGCAGACGCTTGTAATCGTCGAGGTTCGCAAAGGGCTGGCCATCGGCCGTTTCACCGCCCGCTTCCACGGGGCGGGCGAGCCAGACCTTCTTGCCAGGGTAATTGGCCAGTTCAACGTAGTCGCCGCCCTTGGCCGGAGGCTGCTTCACGCGATAGCGGTCGCGCCACCCACCGACCACATCGTAGTTCTCCAGCGCAAAGCCCGGCGGGTCGATGTGGACATGGCAGGACGCGCAGACGGCCACGTTCTTGTGCTTGTCCAATTGCTCGCGGAGGGTCGTGGCGCCGCGGATATCCGGCTCGATGGCGGCCACGTCGGCGGGCGGCGGGGGTGGCGGCCGACCAATGATGCGTTCGAGCATCCACGCGCCGCGCTTCACGGGCGAAGTGTAGGTGGCATTGGTGGTGAGCTTGAGCAGGCTGGCGTGGGTGATGATGCCGCCGCGCCGGGACTTCGCAGGCAGGTTCACGCGGGCCAGCTCCACGCCCGCCACGCCAGGCAAGCCGTAGTGCCGCGCGAGCCGTTCGTTCAGAAAGGTCCAATCCGAATCCACAAACGCGCTCGTGGGCAGGTCGCGCGCGAGCACTTCATCGAAGAACCGCGTCGTTTCCAGCGGCATGGCCCAGGCCAGCAGATCATCGAATTCCACATAAAGTGCATCGGGCTTCATGTCGTGGAACTTCCGCAGGTCGAGCCACTGGCCGGTGAAGCCGGTCGCGAAACGCCGCGCCCTCGGGTCGCGCAGGAGCCGCTCGGTCTGCGCGCGCAAGTTGGCTGGCCGGGCCAACTCGCCCTTCGCTGCCAGCGCGGTGAGTTCGTCGTCGGGCAGCGAGTTCCAAAACAACCGCGCCAGCCGCGCGGCGACGGCAAAGTCATCGAGCCGGCCGGGCTTCTCGACATAGAGCAGGAAGTGCGGCGAACAGAGCGCGGCCTTGTAGCCGGCGCGCAGCGCGTCGCCGAAGGTCTCGCCCGCCGCGAGCTGCGCCTGGGTGAACTGGATGAAATGCGCCGCCGTCTCCGCGCTCACGGGCCGGCGGAAGGCCCGCGGCAGGAAGGCGCGCAGCAGCCGCTCGGCATCAGCCGCCGCGTTGGTCGAGACCGGGGAGAGCGGATACTTGGTGAACTCGCCGGGCACGGACCACTTCTTCCAATCGTCGCGCACTGGCTTGCCCGCGAGCGTGTCAGCGAGATAACGCGACGGGACTTGCGGCAAGTCGCCGAAGAGCCGCGCGTAGCCGAGGCCGGCATCCAGCGGGCCTTCGAGTTCAATCCAGTCCACCGCGAGGCCGGGGCCCTTGAAATCATCGCCGACCGGCTCGCCGTTGCGCTGCTTCTTCAAGTCCTGGAAGAACGTGAGGCTCATCCCTTCGAGATACACTTGCTCGCCAGCGGGCAGCGCAGCTTCGACCTCGATGACGCGCGTTTTGTCCGCCGGCACGTCGAAGTGGTCGAGCACATGCTGGAGCTTCTCGTGCGCAAAACGGTCGGAGCTGATTTTGCCGACGAGCATGGGGATGGCCTTCCCCTCCGTGTTCACTGCGCGGACCGAAGCGCGGATGCGGTAACGACCCGGCGCAGGGGTGGGCGATGTGGTGACGCTGCCGTGTTTGTAGAGCCGCGAGCAGAGAATGATGGTCTCACCCTCGAACCGCACGAAGGGCGCGGTGCCCTCGCGGTTGGGTTTGGGCCGGCTGTCGAGAAACTGCCGGCCGGTCCAGCGGCGCACGCTGTTGGTGAGTGGCCATGCGGGCAAAGCCGCAGCCAGCGCGCGGTCGGCGGCCTCCTGATAGCGCACGAGATGCGTGGCAGAAGTCTCCAGCGCGCTGCTGACATTGTCGAAGCCCGCTGCCGCGTTGTCCTCCGGCAGCAAGTCCGCCAGCGGCACGGTGATGCCGAACAGGTCGTGCAGCGTGTGCTCATACTCCGTGCGGTTCATCCGCCGCACGACCACGCGGCCCGCCGCGCGCTGGTGCGCGGCGGACACGGCGTGCAGCTCGCCACCGAGCGACTTCACGAACGCCGCCCGCGCGCCCGCTGCCGGTTGCGCGCTCTTCTTCGGCGGCATCTCGCCCTTGGCCACGCGGTCGAAGACCTTTTCCCCCCGCGCGAAAGTTTCACGTGCGGCGAAATCCGGCTTGAGCGTGGTCAGGTCCAGGCCGCCTTTGGTCGCATCCCCGCCGTGGCATTCGATGCAGTGCGCTTGGGTAAAGCTGCGGAGGTCGGCGGCGCCCAGTCCGACAGCGGCGCCCAGCCACGCCAGCAGACCGAGCGCCGTGAGCGGCAAATGGCGCATGCAAATCACCGGCCTTGGACGAGCGCACCCGAGCGCCTGCTTAAAGATTCTGCGTCCGGTTCTGCGGCGGTGCGCTTTCTGAATGGCGTTTTTTCCGGCCAAGTCGAAAGCTCTGTCTATGACACCGATTCGTCTCGTCTGGAGCGGCCTCGCCGCGGCGGCCTGGCTCGCGACCCTCGCGCCGGCCTCCGCCGCGCCGCGCAAGATTGATTTCAACCGCGACATCCGCCCCATCCTGTCCGACAACTGCTACGCCTGCCACGGCCCCGACGAAAAGACCCGCAAGGCCAAGCTCCGCCTCGACACCGCCGAGGGTGCCTTCGCCCAGCACGACGGCTCCGCCGCGCTCGTCCCGCGGGACTTGAAAAAGTCCTCGCTGTGGGCGCGCGTGACGACCAAGGACGCCGACGACCTGATGCCGCCGCCGGAATCGAAGAAGAAGCCGCTCTCGCCCGCCCAGCTGGCGTTGCTGAAGCAGTGGATTGAGGAAGGCGCGAACTATCAGGGGCACTGGTCGTTCGT
>CAZQEW010000157.1:0-9023 GCA_964591495.1 uncultured Klebsiella sp. | reverse complement strand
TCCTCGGCAAACTGGTTGTAGAGGAAGCCAAAGCCGAACTCGTGGCCCTCCGCCGGCTTGAGGCCGAGGTTCACCGACGTGACCCACGAGGCCTCCATCACACCGCGGGTATCCTTGGTTTCGAGCGATTTCTGCAACGCACCGGCGTTGTTGCGAAAACGGTCCCGCACCCCGTTTTCGTAGGCCGAAAAGTTCCGGTTGTAATTGAGGCCGATGAAATAGCCGGCGGGCTTGCCCAGCAGATAAAACTGGTCGCCCGTGGAGAGCGAGAAGCTGTTGTTAATGGGCGAACTGCCGTTGACCGGGCCGAACTGCGCCGGGCCGAGATCCCGGGTAAGGCGGACGAGATTGGCATTCGCCGGACTCGTCGCACTCGTGCCCACGCGGCCGGGGATGACGAGGTTCGGGTTCGAAAACGAGTCGGGCAGCGCCCGCGTGCCGTCCTCAATGGCCGTCCAGTCCAGCGCGCCGCCGCTGTAAGAGGGAAAGCTATCGTTAAGATTCGCCTGCGTGTTGTAGGACGCACCGAGCGAGAGCTTGAAGAAGCGCTTCGCGGGGATGGACTTGGTCACAATGTCCACCGCGCCGCCCGTGAACGCCCCCGCGAGGTTCGGCGTGAAGGTCTTGCTGACCACGATGCTGTCGATGATCGCCGAGGGGAAAAGGTCCAGCTGGACGGACTTGCGATACGGGTCCGCGCTCGGGATGTCGGCGCCGTTGAGCGTCGTGCTCGTGTAACGGTCCGCGAGGCCGCGAACGACGACGAACTTGCCCTCCACGATGCTCGTGCCGGTGACCTTCGAGACGATGTCACCCGCGTCGGACGCCGTGCCCCGCGAAATCTGCTCCGAGCCGATGGCATCGGTGACGGCGGCGGCCTTTTTCCGCTCTTCGAGCACGGCCGCGATGGTCGTGGGTTTCACGACGGAGAGCGGCGGCGGGGGCGGCGGCAACTTGGTGGGCGCAGGGGCGGCCACGGGCGCAACGACGGCGGCCGACGGCGCAGCCGTGGGCCCCACCTTCGGCCCCGTCGTGGTCGGCGCGGTGAGGGCGGCATTGGTGCCGGTGCCACCGAACACGCCCCCGCCAGTGATGCCCTGGCCGGGCGGGCGCTTGGGCGCGGTGAAGAAGGTGCCGCCCATCGCCGGCGGCGCGCCGGGCGCAGCGGCGGAGACGGTGGCGGACCGGGCGGCGCCACCGGGCGGCGGCGGGAGATTGGGTTGCGGCTGGGTCGGCTGTTGCTGCGGCTCGGGCTGCTTGGGCTCTTCCTTCTGCTTTTCCTCTTTCTTAGTGGCGACGAGGTCCATCCACTTGAGGACCGGGTCGAGCTTGCCGGATTTCGCGGCCCAATAAGCCACGCCGCCAATCATCACCGTGTGGACGGCGATGGAGATCGCAGCGCTCGTCTTGTCGGCTTTCTTCTTACGCTCGGGACGCATGGGTCAAAGGCGGAATCGGGAATGCGGAATGCGGAATGAAGGGCGAGCACGCGTGCGGCTGATTCCACACTCGGCATTCGGCATTCCGCCTTGCTTCCTCACGGTCCGGCGGCCTCCGTGGCCAGGCCCACCTTGTTCACGTTGGCCTGCGTGAGGATGTCGAGCACGGTGATGACCTTCTGGTATTGCACCGTGAGATCGCCGCGCACGACGACGCTGAGATCGGGGTCGGATTTGCGCAGCTCTATGAGCACGTCGCGGAGCTCCTTCACCTGCATGGGGCGCGAGTTGAGGAAGATGTTCCCCTTCTCGTCCACGGTGAGGTTGTTGATTTTGGGCGGCGGGTCCTTCGGGTTGTTGGCGGCGGAGGGAAGGTTGATGGCGATGTCGTTGACCGCCGGGGCCGTGGTGATGATGAAAATGACCAGCAGCACGAATGCGAGGTCCAGCAGCGGGGTGATGTTCAACTCGTTCATCGCATGGTGATGCGATTGCGAGAGCTTCTTACGGCGGCGCGCAGGCATGGCGGGTGCGGGGAGGCCGGCTTACTTGGAGACGAGATCCTGCCTGCCCAAGCCCACGCTGCGGATGGCGTCGGCGATTTCGTCGGCGAGGGCGCGGTTGTCCACGTATTTGTGCTCGATGGCCGTGGAGAGCTCGGCGTTGAAGTTGTCCAGCTCCTGCGTCATGTGCCGGATGGTGGTGACCATGAAGTTGAAGGCGAACATCGCGGGGATGGCGACGAAGAGGCCGATGACCGTGGCAATGAGCGCGCCGGCCACGCCGGGCGCCATCGCGGTAAGGCTCGCAGCTTTGGCTATCGCGATGCCGGAGAACGTCTCCATCACGCCCCACACCGTGCCGAGCAGCCCGATGAACGGGCCGCCCGCAACCGCCGTGGAGAGGACGATCATGCCCTTCTCCAGCGCCAGCGCCTCCGCGCCGGCTGTGCGATCCATCGCGACCAGCACCGACTCGAAGCCCGCGGCGCTGAACTTGGTCTCGCCCTTGACCTGGACCGGATTCTTCTCGAGGTGAAACACCGTCTCCTCGACGCCGGCCAGATACACCTCATACGCCGGCGAGCCCTCGAATTCCTTCTTGGCGCGGAAGAGTTCGAGCGGGTCGCGCGTATCGCGGAACGCGGCGAAGAAAGCCTTGGACTGCTTGCTGGCCTTCGAGAGCTGGCGGGACTTGTTGATGATGACGGTCCAGCTGATGAGCGAGCAGACGGCCAGCAGGGTGATGGTGATTTTGCCTTCCAGGGTGGCCTTCTCAAAGGCGAAGGACAGGGCGTTGGCGAGGATGGGCGTGTAGAATTCTTCCATGGCTAGCGGGCGCTCGGCGCGGGTTTCAGGTGTCGCGGTGACAACATGGCGGCGAGAATTGTCCCGCTGTGCTACGGACAAACGGCGGTTGGGTTACGATTCCGAAACAAGGCCACCCTCACCGAAACACCTCACGTGCGGCGCGCCGTAATCATCGGGTGATGCTGCGGTGGCGACGGCTTTCAATCCCGCCCGCCGCTCTTTGCGGTCCCGGCCCCGGATGCAACGGATGGATTTGTGACCGTCCCGTTACGGCCGCGTGACATTTCGCGCATCCACGCAAGTCTCCTTTGACATCCCGCCTCCGGCTGGTGAGAAGGACAGCGATGAAGAAAGCGTTTCTCCTTGGCGCCGCCGCTGCGGCCCTGACCCTGACTGCCTGCCAGAACACGACGCACCGCGTGGATCGGTTCGACAACGTCCGCATCCAGCAGATGACGGCGAACAACGTCACCCGCTCCTGGTTTGAGAAAGTCGTCGTCTGCCTCAACGCTCGCCGCGAGATCCGCGCCGACGGCTCGGCGGATCACTTCCTCCAGCTCGAACACACGCCGATTCCCGACTTCACGCTGGCTCCCGGCGAGTCGCTCACCCTGCTGGTGGATGGCACCCGGCACGCCTTCGCCCCCACCAATTCGCCCACGGCCGTCGTGAGCCGGCCCGGCTTCACCACGCTCACCTTCCGCGCGCAGCCGCAGCTCTTCGTGGACATCGCCAACGCCCGCAACGTCGAGCTGCGCCTCAAGGGCACGGCCAACGTCCTGGAGAAACGCCTCGCCCGCGCCAGCGTGAAGGAGTTCAAGGACTACCTGCTCAAGTATTATCAGCAGCCGCCCCAGCCGCCTTCCGCCCCCGTGACCAAGTCCGCCAAACGCGACTAACCCCCACCTCCAACTTCCATGGACAATAAAATCGCCAGCTACGGGCTCGTCGGCATCAGCGCCTTCCTCGCCCTCGCCCTCTACTTCCGGCACGACAGCGCCACGCAGGCCCAAAAGGTTGCCGCCGAGCGCGAGGAAAAGCTCGTCGGCGCGCTCAAGGTGCTCGAAGCCCAGAACACCACCATCCGCAGCGAAGCCGACCTGCTGACCGAACGGCTCAAGGATAAGGCCGCCGCCGCCGCCGCCATTTCCAACAAGGCGGAGACCGTCACCGCCGAGCTGGGCCAGGCCAAAACCGCGCTCGCCACCGCGAACGCCGCCATCGAGACCGTGAAGGCGACCGTCGTCGCCGCGCAGAACGAAACCCGCGCCGTGGAGAACCGCGCCGCCGCCGAGCGCGCGCAGTTCGAGAAAGCCATTGCCGACTACCAGCGCGCCGTGAAGGACCGCGACACCGCGCTCGCCAACGTGACGCAGGCGAACGAGCAGATGGCCAAGCAGGCCGAGCAGTTGAACGGCGAGATCACCAAGCAGCAGGCCGCGATGAAGGACTTGAACGCGCAGATTGCCGCGAAGGAGAAGCAGTTGGAAAACGCGAAGGGCGAACGCGATTTGCTCACGCGCGAGTTGAAGGACCTCATGGCCAAGCGCACCGAATTGGAGCGGCAGCTTCACGATCTGGCCTTCCTCCAGGAGCAGCTCGCCGTGCTGAAGGCGGAGGCGCGCACCGCCCGCCGCTTCGCGTGGGCCCGGGAGGGCACGCTCCACGACGAACGCAAGGGCGCCACCCGTCTGCTGGAGCCGGTGAAGGACGAAGCTGCCGTTGCCGCCCGGAAGTCCGGCCAGCCGTCGCCCACCCCGCCGGGCACCGGCGCGCTGCGCGTCGAACTGATGCGGGACGGAACGGTCAAGCTCGCGCCGAAGTGAGCGGGGGACGGGATAATTCTTCACCTGGGCCGCGCAGCTGCTAACGTGCCGGCCATGAACCAGTCATCTTTCCGGCTATCCCGCTGGGCCGGCCTGATCAGTGCCGCGGCCTGGATCGGAGTTGTCGCAGCCAACGCAGCAGCACCGGCGCTCCAGCTCACGTTGCAAAAGCGGGTGGAGGCGCGGAAGGGCTCCGGTGATTTTCAAGTCGCGACGGCCGCCGAGGCGTGGGATCCCAAGCGGACGGCCATCATTGTCTGCGACATGTGGGACCTGCATCACTGCAAGAACGCCGTGCTGCGCGAGGGCGAATTTGCCCCGCGCATGAACGACCTGCTGGAGAAGGCCCGCGCCCAGGGCGTCTTCATCATCCATGCCCCCAGCAGCTGCATGAAGTTCTACGAGGGCCATCCCGCACGCGAGCGGGCCAAGGCCGCCCCCAAGGCCGCGAACCTGCCCGCTGACATCGCATCGTGGTGCCGGCAGATTCCCGCCGAGGAAGCGGGCAAGTATCCGATCGACCAGACCGATGGCGGCGAGGACGACGAACCCGCCGAGCATGCCGCCTGGGCCGAGCAGCTAAAAGCCAGGGGCCTCAACCCGCGCGCACCGTGGACCCGGCAGATTGACGTGCTCAAGATTCACGATCAGGACGCCATCAGCGATTCCGGCGTGGAAGTCTGGAACCTGCTGGAGCAACGCGGCATTTCGAACGTCATGCTCATGGGCGTCCACGTGAACATGTGCGTGGCGGGCCGGCCTTTTGGCCTGCGGCAGATGGCGAAGAACGGGAAACGGGTTGTCCTCGTGCGCGACCTGACCGACTCAATGTATAACCCGGCCCGCTGGCCCTTCGTGGACCACTATCGCGGCACGGAACTGTTCATCGAGCACCTGGAAAAATACGTCTGCCCGACCATCACCTCCGACCAGATTTTGGGTGGACGGCCATTCACTTTCAGCCGCGCGCCGCAGCGGAAGGAGTGAAAGCTGACAGGGCGGCCCGACCGGGGAAGGCTACCAGCGGGTGGCGAAGAAGATGAACACGCCGATGAATGCGGCCGTGCCAAGGAACACGAGCGCCCAAGTGCCCATTCCTGTGCGCTCCTTGTCGTCGGGATCTTCAAAGGGAACGTTTGGCATAGTCGTTGTTCAGGTTGCGGATGGTCAGTCTAGTTGCCTCGGACTAAGCCACCAGCCATTCGCAGCCTGCCAATTCGCCGGGCAGCCAACAAGCCCAAATGAGGGCGGCGCAATGAATGGCCTCCCCCCGGCCCA
The DNA here is from genome assembly GCA_964591495.1 of uncultured Klebsiella sp. Classification (GTDB taxonomy): domain Bacteria; phylum Verrucomicrobiota; class Verrucomicrobiia; order Limisphaerales; family SXTU01; genus SXTU01. The sequence goes on along the minus strand of CAZQEW010000157.1, from coordinate 3,170 downwards.
AGTCGGAATTTTCGCTGCATGAAGCTTCGGATCCTCGCCCGTTTTGTGGTGTCCCCGCTGCTGTTTGGCTGTCTGGCCGCAGCGGACGCCCGCGAACTGTCACGCGAGCACCTCGATTTCTTCGAGCGCAAGATCCGGCCCGTGCTGGCCGAGCGCTGTTACGCATGCCACAGCGCAGCCAACAACAAGCGCAAGGGCGGCCTCGTCCTGGACTCCCGCAGCGGGCTCCTCCAGGGCGGTGACAACGGCCCCGCCCTGACCCCGGGCGATCCGGCGAAGTCCCGGCTCATCGAAGCCGTCCGCTACCAAAACCGCGAGCTCCAGATGCCGCCCAAAAGCCCGCTGTCCCCGGAGCAGGTGCGGGATCTCGAACAGTGGGTGAAGCTCGGTGCCCCCGACCCGCGCAGCGAGTCCGCCCCGACCGCCGGGGCCAAACGCATTCCGACCATCGAGGAAGGCCGGCAGTTCTGGTCGTTCCAGCCGCTGGCCAATCCGCCGATACCGGCCAGCGGCCATCCAGTGGACGCGTTCATCGCCGCCAAGCTCGCCGAGAAGAAGCTCACTGCGGCGCCGGCCGCGGACAAACGCGCCCTCATCCGCCGCGCGACATTCGACCTGACCGGCCTGCCGCCGACGCCGGAGGAAGTGAACGCCTTCCTCACGGACAAGTCACCCGACGCGTTCGCCAAAGTGGTTGACCGGCTGCTGAGCACGACTGCCTATGGCGAGCGCTGGGGCCGGCACTGGCTGGATGTGGCGCGCTACGCGGATTCCAACGGCCTCGATGAAAACGTCGCCCACGGCAATGCGTGGCGTTACCGCGACTACGTGGTCAAAAGCTTCAATACGGACAAGCCCTACGACCGCTTCGTGCGCGAGCAGATCGCCGGCGACCTGCTGCCGGCGGACACGCTGCCGCAGCGGCACGAGCAGTTGACCGCGCTGGGCTTCCTCAGCATGGGCCCGAAACTGCTGGCCGAGCCGGACAAGGTGAAGCTGGAGATGGACCTGATTGACGAGCAGATCGAGACGCTGGGCCGTGCGTTTCTCGGCATGACCTTCGGCTGCGCGCGCTGCCACGACCACAAGTTCGACCCCGTCCCCACCACGGACTATTACGCGCTGGCCGCCATCTTCAAAAGCACGCGCACCATGGACGACCTCAAAACCATCGCCAAGTGGCACGAGCCGGAGGTTGCGACCCCCGAGGAGCGCGCGGCCTTCGAGGCACACCGCCAACGCGTCGCCGCCCAAAAGGCGGCCATAACCAACATTGTGTCGACGGCCAACAAAACCCTCGTCACCGACCGGGGGCTCAAGGAAGTGCCCAAAAACCCGGAAACCCTGTATCCCAGCAACACCGTCGCGGAACTCCGGCAGCTCCGCGACGCGCTCGCCAAGCTGGAAAAGGAAGCCCCCGAGCTCCCCTCCACCATGGGCGTGACCGACTCCACCAACATCGTCAAGGCGCTCCCCGTGCACATCCGCGGCAGCCACCTCTCCCTGGGCCAGCCGGTGCCCCGCGGGTTCCCCCAGGTCATGCAGTCCGCCAGCCTCCGCGCCGAACTGCCGGATCACCAGAGCGGGCGGCTCGAACTCGCCCGGTGGCTCACCCGCCCGGACCACCCGCTGACTGCCCGCGTGATGGTCAACCGCATCTGGCGCTGGCACTTTGGCCAGGGCCTGGTCGCCAGCCCGGACAACTTCGGCAGCCTCGGGGAACGCCCGTCACATCCCGAGCTGCTGGACTGGCTGGCCGGCCGGTTCATGGCCAAAGGCTGGAGCGTCAAGGCCATGCACCGGCTGATCATGTCGAGCGCCACCTACCAACGCTCCACCCAGCCAGCCGCAGCCACGCGCCGTTCCCACGCCGACCCGGACAACCGGCTGCTCGCCCACTTTCCGCTCCGCCGGCTCGCGGCCGAGGAGATCCGCGACGCGCTGCACTTTGTCGCCGGCACCCTGGACCGGACCCTGGGCGGCAAAACCATCCCCGTGAAGAACCGCGAGTTCTTCTTCAACCACACCTCGAAGGACGCAACCACCTACGACAGCCCCCGCCGCGCGCTCTACCTGCCCGTGGTGCGGAACAATGTTTACGACCTCTTCGAACAGTTTGACTTCCCCGACCCCGCCGTGCCCAACGGCCACCGCAACGCGACCGTGGTCGCCCCCCAGGCGTTGCTGATGCTCAACAGCGACCTGGTGACCCGCGCGGCGGAGCAGTTTGCCGCCCGGCTGATCGCCGCCGCCAGCGATGACCCCGGCCGGCTGGAACTGGCCTACCAGACAGCCTACGCGCGGCGACCGACTTCGCGGGAGATTGGCCGCGCACGCAAGTTTCTCGCTGAGTTCAAGGCCGTCTCCCCCGCAGACCCGGCCCAAGCCCCGCGCGCCTGGGTGGTCCTTTGCCAGTCGCTGCTGGCGGCCAACGAGTTCATCTACCTGAACTAGACCAGCCAAGCCTCCCCGGCGAACTGCTGAATCGGCTCCCGCTAAACGCGCTCAATACAGCCAGCTGGCGATCCTGCCATCCGCGCCCAGCGACACGCCCTGCCGGCGGTAGGCCCAGCACATGTAGCTCACGCTGACGAAGAACGACGCGGGCACACGGTTGGCCGCGCAGATCTTCACGCCCAGCAAGGTCGTCTTGCCGCCGAAGCCCATCGGGCCAATGCCCAGTTCGTTCGCCGTCTTCAAAATGTCCTGCTCCAACGCGTCCAGCTCCGGGTTAGGGTTGCGGTCGTCGAGCAGGCGGAGGAACTGCTGCTTGCTGAACTCGTAGCCCGTCGCGCGGTCGCCGCCGATGCACACGCCGAGGATGCCCGGCCCGCAGCCCTTGCCCTGCGCCTGCAGCACGGCATCGAGGATGACCTTGCGGCAGCCGTCGAGGTCGCGGTTGGCGTGGAGCTTCTCGGCGGGCAGCGAGTATTGCGCGCCGACGTTTTCGCAACCGCCGCCCTTGAGCACGAGCCGCACGGCGATTTCCGGTGAGCGGTGCTGGTGGAAGTGGATGGCCGGCGCGCCGGGTCCGAGGTTCGTGCCGTCGTTCTTGCCGGTGAGGGAATCCACGGAGTTCTGCCGGAGATAGCCAATCTTCGTCGCGGCTTTCACCGCTTCGCGCGCGGCCTCCTCGCAGGCGATCTGGTCAAAGCCCACGGGGCACTCCA
>CAZQEW010000156.1:0-9084 GCA_964591495.1 uncultured Klebsiella sp. | reverse complement strand
CCACAATGCCATTGTGGTGCTCTACCAACTGAGCTACGACCCCAACCAGTCAGTGCGGCGCGGACGGTAGGAATGCGCCGCCGGTTTGTCAAAAGGTTTCTCCCATCCAATTTATTCTCCGGCGCGAAATGCCGGACCTGGCAGCCAGACCGAAGCGGCCTCGCGTCGTTTCAAGGAGGGCGCTCACGCGAGCTGAATGGCCTCGTCCACCAGCAGCACCGGCACGCCATTGCGCACCGGATACAACGCCCGGCCATCCGCTCTCACCAGTCCGGCCTCGATCTGGGCGACGATCCCCTGCCCCGCTGTGTTGCGCACTACGCCCGCCGCCACCTGAGCGTTGAGCCGCGTGATCAGTGCCGTGTCAGCGACGGACAGCGGCTGCCGCGTTTCTGGGCATCGGAGGAGGGCGAGGAGTTCATCTTTCATGTGTTGGAGCAAGCGTATCGAACCGCACCGGGGCCGTGAACTTCCGAGTTGCTCCGGCTGGATGCGGGCTTGAACAATCCCCCCATGGAAATGCTCCGCGCCAAAGTGCCGGATGACTGGCTGCCACGCACGATCGCGAATCTGCCCGCCGTGCTGGTGGACCATGCCCACCTCGAGCGGAAGGCCGCCACCACCGCCATCACGCTCGAACGCTACCGCGACCTCTTTGGGCGGGTCGAGGAGCTGAACGCCATCGCCATCGAGGAGCTCCAGCACTTTCAGCTCGTGCTGGGCCTGCTCAAACGGCGCGGCATTTCGTTCGGCCAGCCGCATCCCAGCCCGTGGATTTCCGGCCTCATGCACGCGATGCGGAAAGGCGTCCGCCTCCAAGTCATTGACCACCTGATCTGCTGCGCCCTCATCGAGGGCCGGAGCTGCGAGAAATTCCAAATGCTCGCCCGGGAACTGCCGCCGCACGATCCCGAGCTGGCCGCGTTTTACGCCGGGCTGGTGGAATCCGAAGGCAACCATTACGCAGCCTACCTGTTGATGGCCCGCGCGATCGACGACGCTGAAACCTCCCGTCGCCTGGACTACTTCCTGGACCTCGACGCCGAACTTATCCGCCAGCCCCACGACCTGCCGATCCTGCACTGAACTGGTCAGGGCAGTGGCTTGATCTCCACCTTCCGGATGACCGTGGTGGTCTGATAGGTGGCGATGCCAAACGGGACGGAGTTCTCGATCTCACCGAAGCGCATTGAAATGCGCCGGTCCTTGATGTCCTGGTCCACGACCTTGTCGTCGTTGATCCACGTCTCCAGCTTGGCGGGCGTCACCTTCATGCGGATGCGGAACCACTTGTCCTTGTCGTAGCCGAGGAACTTCGTGGTGTCGTTTTCCGAGGCGTCGAGGCCGTCAATGCTTGAGATGCCGGTGGTCGCCCCGCCCCAGCCACCGAGCACAAGCGTCGCGTGCGACTCGGCGACGGGGAAGGTGAGGCCGATGAAGAAATCGTTGCCCTGCACCTTGAGGGCTTCGAGCGTGACCTCGAAGTTCTGCTTCGGCACCGGGTTGGTGAAGGTGATGCCGCTGAGGGACTGCCCAGCCTCGATGAGGATGACGGGGCCTTGGCCACGGAAGTTGGGTTCCACCTTCGTTTCGCCCGCGCCGGCGAAGCCAGAGTCTTTCCAACCGGCGAGCGATTTGCCGTCGAAGAGGCTCCGAGCAGCCGCAGCTGCGGGTTTTGCAGCCGGTGCCGCAGCGGATGCGGGGGCGGGGGCCTTCTTGCAATGCGCGCATTCGGTTGTTGAGCAACCGGACAACAGGATGCCTACGAGGCCGGCGGCGAGGAGCAGCGGGAATTTCATGGAGTGTTTCAAGAGCAAGCGTGGTTTTCGACGGGTGCGGATCAGCGGCACTTCACTGGCTGATACGGGCGGGCTTCTTCCAGGCGTAGCTCGCCTGCTTGAACGCACCGTTCAACTTCAGGCTGCCATCGCGAAAGATCTCCAGCACGCCGCTCGCGCTGTCGTCCGCGGCATTGCCTTCGACCATCGCCATGAGGGTGCAGTAGTGGATGCCGCCGACTTCGCGATAGTCGTTGCGGTGATGATGGCCTTGGAAAACGGCGAGCACGTTGCCGCCGCGTTCCAGAATCTCCCGCACGGCGGGCGCGCTTCTAACGACGTATTCGCCGGTGATGTCGAGCCGCTGGTGGACAAAGACAAGCGTCGGCTTCCGCGACGCCGCCAGATCCTGCGCCAGCCAGCGGCGCTGTGCCTCGGGAATCTCGGTGTCGGTCCACTTGAAGTTCTTCGCCCCGTAAGCCATGCCGTCAGCGCGGAAGCAGGCATCCAGGACGATGAAGTGAAAGCCCGCGTGGTCCCACGAGTAAGGCGCCGGCTTGGCGGCGGTGTTGGCGTAAAACTGCTCCTTGGTCAACGTCCAGACGCAGTGGTTGCCGAGCACGTAATGGCGCGGGCCAGGGAACTTGGCGAACTCAGCTTCGATGGTCTTGAGATGGGCGATCTCGCCCTCGACCGTCGCAGCTTCGTCGATGAAGTCACCGAGCTCCACGGCAAAGTCCACCTTCGCCGCGTTGAAGCGCTCAACGGCGTCACGCACCTTGCGGAGCGATTCCCGGTAATGGCGTTTACCTTTCGCCGGAATGTCGGCGTAGTGTGGATCGGTGAGCAGCCCGATGCGAAGCTCGGGCGCGGCGGCCGCCTCAGCTGCCAGTGCGCCGGTGATTCCATTGGCGGCGGCCATCATCAAAGCGCCGTGCCGCAAAACTGCGCGCCGGGATAAAGGCGATTCTTCGCCCGGTAACCGGCCATGACCCGCGCTCCCGTTAGAAACTGTCTCCATCAGTGCCAGTTGGCGCTGGTTAACCGTTGGGGGTTAGTGCGCCGTCGCCTTCTCGGCCCCGAGGCCGGTGTTCGCGCGCACGGTCAGCTCGGCGAACTTGGTTTCGCTCGTGCGGTCGTTGCTCAGGATTGTGCCCAGCCACGCGGCGAGGAAGCCCAGCGGGATGCTCACGATGCCGGGGTTCTTCAGCGGGAACCACGGCTCGGCGTCAATCAACCCCTTGCCACCAGGCACCATCACGCTCGGGCTGAGGATGATGAGGATGATGCTGCCGACGAGACCGACGCCCAGGCCCCAGCACGCGCCGGAGGTGTTGAAGCGTTTCCAGAAGAGCGAGAGCACGATGACGGGCAGGTTCGCGCTCGCGGCGACGGCGAAGGCAAGGCCGACGAGGAAGGCGACGTTGATGGTCTGCAGCTTGATGGCCAGCAGGATGGCCACCGCGCCCACGACGAACGCCGCGATGCGCGCCACGCGGACTTCCTCGCCCGGGCCGCGCTCGCGACCGTGGTGGAGGACGTTGGTGTAGAAGTCGTGCGCAAAGCTCGTGCTGGCGCTGATGGTCAGGCCAGCGACAACGGCGAGGATCGTTGCGAAGGCCACGGCGCTGATGAAGGCGAAGAAGATTTCGCCGCCCAGCGCCTTGGCGAGCAGCGGGGCGCTCATGTTCTCCACGCTGATTTTGGCCGGCGTCAGAATCGTCGCCGCGCCGAAGCCGAGGAAGGTGGTCATGATGTAGAACGCGCCGATGATGGCCATCGCCCACACCACGCTCACGCGCGCGGTCTTCGCGTCCGGCACGGTGTAGAAGCGCACCAGCACGTGCGGCAGGCCGGCCGTGCCGAAGACCAGCGCGAGCCCGAGCGAGATGAGGTCAATCGGTCCCCAGCCCTTCGTGACCTGCAGGCCAAAGATGAGGCCGGGCTTGAGAAAATCCTTCTCCACGAGTGTTCCATCGGGTCCGGCCACGGGGACTTTGCCGACGGCTTCAAAGAACTTCGCGAAGCTGAAATCAAAGTGTTTCAAGACGAGCACGCTCAGGAAGAGCGAGCCGCTCATGAGCAGGATGGCCTTGATGATTTGCACCCAGGTCGTCGCCAGCATCCCGCCGAAGACGACGTAGACAATCATCAGCACGCCGACGCCCGCAACGGCGGCTTCGTAGCTCACGCCGGGCAGGAGCAGCTTCACGAGCGCGCCTGCGCCGACCATCTGGGCAATCATGTAGAAGGTCGAGACGGTCAGCGTGGAAAGCGAGGCCATCGCGCGGACGGGGCGCGGCGAGAGGCGGTAGGCGAGCACGTCGGCCATCGTGTATTTGCCGGCGTTGCGGAGCGGCTCGGCGACGACCAGCAGCACGGTGAGATACGCCACGAGCCAGCCGACGGAATACATGAAGCCGTCGTAGCCTTTGAAGGCAATCATCCCGGCGATGCCGAGAAAGCTCGCCGCGCTCATGTAGTCGCCGGCGACGGCGAGGCCGTTCTGCCACCCGGTGATGCCCCGCCCGGCGGCGAAGTAGTTGCTCGCGCCCGTGGACTTGCGCGCGGACCAGTAGGTGATGCCCAGCGTCACGACGACGAAGGCGAGGAACATCCCGAGCGCGGGCGTGAATTGGAAACCGGCGGGCGCGGCAGCCGGAGCTGCCGCAGCGGCGGCGAGGAGGAAGTTCATCACTTCGCGCCTCCCTTGGGCTGGTCGAGCTTGGAGACGATGGCGTGCGCCTGGTCGTCGAACTGCGAGGCCTTCCGCAAGTAAACGTAGGCGAGAATCCACGCCATGAAGAACTGCGAGAGCGCGAAGACGTAGGCCAAGTTGACCGGCCCGATGCGCTTCTCCATCAGTTCGGGAAACCAGCCCACCAGCACCGGCAGCGCGAAGTAATACACCACGAAGAACAGCGTCGCCGGGACGATGAACTTCAGCTTGGCCGCGAGCAGGGCCTTGAACTGTGGCTGCGCCGCGATGCCCTCCCAGTCGGCGATCTGCGCATCTTCGTCGGCGGTCTGCTCGTGGGCAGGCGGCGGGCTGGAGTGGCCGAGTCGTGCGACGTCGGTTTCCGCGCTGACCTCGGGTGTCAGATCACGGTCGGTGTTGGGTTGCTCAGGCATAGCGGTGAAGCGGCTTCAGCATGGGAAACGCGCGGAGGCAGGTCAAGGAGCGAGGCATTTATTCCTCACTGCCCGTGCAGATCTGCGCAGAAAAATGCGCCCCCTCAATGCGCCCGGGCTCAACTGCTGCCGCTCACACCAATTCCCGCAGCGGCTCACTGCCCGGATCAACCAAGTGCTGCGGGCGGCCCGTGAGGTCGTTCACCATGTCATTGTGCGGGTCGAGGCCGAGGCGCTGGTAGAGCGTGGCGAACACATCGCCGAACTTCACCGGGCGATCCACGCATTCGCCGGCGTCGCGGCTGGTCGCGCCGATGACTTGCCCATGCCGCATCCCACCGCCGGCGAGCAGCGCGAAGGAAACATTCGGCCAGTGGTCGCGGCCGGCGTCCTTGTTGATCTTCGGAGTCCGGCCAAATTCGCCCCACACCACCACGCTCACGTCGCGGTCCATCCCGCGCGCATGCAGGTCTTCGATGAGCGCGGACAACCCCTTGTCGAGCAGCGGGAATTCCTCGCGCGCCTGGCCGAAGTTGTTCCCGTGCCAGTCCCAGCGGCTGAAGGCAATCGTCACGCAGCGCACGCCGGCTTCGACCAGCCGCCGCGCCATGAGGAAGTCGTCGAGCAACCGGTGCGAGCCGTCGTCCTTCAAGTTCGGGAACCCCCGTCCATAGCGGTCGCGCAGCTTCTGGTCTTCCTTGTTCAGGTCGAGCGCCTCGGCGAGCCGGCTGGAGGTGAGCATCGCAAAGGCCTGCTGATGAAACGCGTCGAGGCCTTCGACCAAACCGCTGTTGTCCACGTCGCGGCGGAAGTGGTCAAACGCCGTGAGCAGGGAACGCCGGTCATCCAAGCGGCTGGCCGAGATGCCGTTCAGCGTCATGTCTTCCTTGCCTTCCTTGTTGGGCTTGAACGCGCCGTGCGCGGGGCCGAGGAAGCCGGCCTGGCCGGGGTCGCCCCACGGGCGATGCCCCGTGATCGGGGCGAGGCCGACGAAGGCCGGCATGCCGGGAACCGTGTTGCCCTGAAGCTTCGAGAGCGTCGCGCCCATCGAGGGCCAGCCACCGGCCGGCTGGTTGCGCGGCGCGCGGCCCGTATGGCACTGGAAGGCATCATGCCCGCCGGCTGCGCCGACCATGGAGCGGATGATGGTGTATTTGTCCGCGCACTTGGCGAGGTGGGGAAACAGCTCGCAGATTTCGATGCCCGGGACGTTGGTCTTGATGGGCTTGAACTCGCCGCGCACTTCCTTGGGCGCGTCCGGCTTGAGGTCGAACATGTCCTGATGCGGCGGGCCCCCGGCGAGGAATATGTTGATGACGGCCTTGTGGGATTTGCCGGTGCCGGCGCGCGCCTCGGCTTCGAGCAGTTGCGGCAAGGTCAGCCCGCCCATGCCGAGCGCACCGATGCGGAGGAAACTGCGGCGGGAGACGCCGTCACAGAAACGGCCTGCGTTGTGTCCGGGAAGGGTCAGCATATGCGGTGACGGTTCAGGTCCATCGGGACGTAGAACCTGACGGGCACCGCGCGGACCTGATTCAGCGGGAAACGGGGATTTTCCCCGCGTCGGCGCGTTCAGCCGCGCTTCACCTTGGCCACGAAGCGCGCGATGCGGTCCGTGGCCACCTGAATCTGGTCGATCGCCGTCGCAAAGCAGCAGCGCAGATACCCTTCGCCGCTGGGACCGAACGCCCCGCCGGGGACGCACGCCACCTTCTCCTCCTGCAACAGCCGGAACGCAAAATCCTTCGAGCCCAGGCCCGTGCTCGCGATGCACGGGAACGCGTAGAAGCTCCCGCGCGGCAAATGGCACGGCAGCCCCATGTCGTTGAACGCCTTCACGATGAAGTTCCGCCGCAGCTTGTATTGCTCGCGCATCTCCGTCGTGTCCGCCTCGCCGTGCTCGATGGCCTCGATGGCCGCCTCCTGGCTGATGATGCTGGCGCAGAGCATCGAGTATTGGTGGATCTTCATCATCGCCTCGATGAGTTCCGCCGGGCCGCACGCGTAACCGATGCGGAAGCCCGTCATCGCATACGCCTTCGAGAAGCCGTGCAGGAAGATCGTCCGCTCGATCATCCCCGGCAGCGACGCGATGGAGACGTGTTCCCCCTCGAAGGTCAGCTCGCTGTAAATCTCATCCGTCAGCACCACCAGGTTGTGGCGCTGCACGACGGCCGCGATCTTCTCCAGCTCCGCGCGCGTCATCGTGCCGCCGGTCGGGTTCGTCGGGAAGTTCAGCATCAACGCCTTCGTCTTGGGCGTGATGGCCTTCTCAATCGCCTCCGCGCGCACGGCGAAATTGTCCTCCGCCCGGCAGCTCACGGCCACGGGCACGCCGTGGGCCATCGCGATGCTCGGCGAATAGCTCACGTAACACGGCTCGTGATAGATCACCTCGTCCCCCGGGTTGATGAGCGCGCGCAACGCGATGTCCAGCGCCTCGCTCACGCCCACGGCGATGAGGATCTGCTTCTTCGGGTCGTAGCGGACGCCGAACCGCGGCGCCAGATGCGCGGCGATGGCCTCGCGCAGCTTGAGCAGGCCGAGGTTGGAGGTGTAAGTGGTCTTCCCGCGTTCGAGCGCGTAGATGGCGGCCTCGCGGATGTGCCAGGGCGTGACGAAATCCGGCTCGCCCACGCCCAGGGAGATCACGTCCTTCTGGCTTTGGACGATGTCGAAAAACTCACGGATGCCCGAGCGTGGAATGCCGGCCACGGTGCGGGCGATGAAAGCTTGCGGTTGAAATGGAGTCGCCATGACGTTCGCAGGCGCGAGACTCAAGCGGAAGCCGCGCGATTTGGAAACAACCAAATGTCCGGCCCGGACAGGCCAACAGGCGGTTGAGCCAGCGGGAAAACGGGCGAGCAACGAATCCACCCGGACCCCGCCCTTTCCCTTTCCCTGAACCGGACCAAAGCCAAAGCAAGATTAGGATTAGGATTACGAGCAGGAGGCCGAGCCGTGGCCTCCCCTCCTGCCCCTGATCTTAATCCTAATCCTGCTCCTCTCGGGAGCCTCGGCGTCCGCTCAAGCCGGCCGCGTGATCTGCGCCGTATTGCTCCCCTTCTCATTCCCCGTGGCCGTCACCACGTAGACCCGGAACACGCTCACCGCTCCCGGCGCGCCCAACCCCTGCGCCGTGAGGAACTCCCGCGCCGCCTCCTTATCCACGCTCCCCAGCACACTCTCATCCTCCGCCGAATACGAACTCCCCGGGCTCCACCGCACCTCGTAATGGTCCAGCGTCGCCTCCGTGCTGGCCGTCCACGTCAGTTTCCCCTGCGTGGTCGGGGCGTTCCACACACCCGTCAGGCTCACCGGGGCCGGCGTGCTGCCCGGCTCGGGCGACAGCCGGGGCAAACTCACCACCAACGCATGATCCGGCGCGAAAAACGTCGGCATCGCCTCCCGATACGACTTCAGAATCGGGTAAATCACATTCTCCAGATCCCCCCGCTCGCCGCGCTTTACGCGCAAATCCACCTCCCGCGCCGTCATCGTCTTGTAAGCCGTGCGCAGCAACGCCAAGTCCGCACTGAACGTGGCCAACGTGTAACCCCCGAGCAACAACAACGGCGGCGTGTAACCGCCCGACGCCGGCAACGCATTCGCCCGCGTCCACAGATTCTCCATGTCGTCCAATGCCGGCAGCCACGCCCCCTGCCCCTCCGACATGGCCGGCACCTTGGGCAGCGACCGCGCCAGCGTGGTCTGGCCCAGATACGACCGGGCCTTCTCATTGAACTGGTTGAGCCGCGCGTGCAACGCCGTCTTCCGGTCCTCCAAGTCCGCGCGCGCCATCTCCACCTCATTGATCGCCGCCTGCACTCCTGCGTGCAGCACCCCCAACGCCGTGCGATGCGTATCCAGATTCGCCCGCGTCGTCCCCGCCGGCAGCACCAGCGACCCCGGCGCGAGCGCCGTGTTCACGAGCTGCCAGTGCGCAAGAAACTCATCCGTGGTGGGCAGAAAACTGGCGGGTCCATCAATGGGCATGGTAGTGAGGTGGTTAAGGTTAAAAAGTATCTGGGTGAACTGCGCTCAATTTGCTTCCCCCCGACTCAATTGTCAATCGTATTGCATAATTTGGCTCACCCAGCCAATAATTTGGTAATTCCGGTCAATAATTTGCCTCACCCAGCGAGTAATTTGCTCCACCCAGTGGATAATTTGG
>CAZQEW010000155.1:0-9088 GCA_964591495.1 uncultured Klebsiella sp. | reverse complement strand
CGTCCACGCCAAGCCGGAGCACAACCTCCACAAGCCCGGCGACAAGGCGACGGTGAACTTCCGCGCGCAGGACGCGAACGAGCAACCCGCCGTCATCGAGGGCATCGTCAAAGTGACGCGCGAGTTCTGGGAAGAAATCTGGGTGAACCCGGCGGGCAAGGAAGTGAAAGGGCCGGAGCTGAACGCGCTCCAAAGCGACGGGAAGTTTCCGCCCGCGCCGCCGGTGGGCCAGCGTCCGTGGCGGTTGAAGTTCCGGGGTTATCATAGCGACGACATCCTCACGCGCGCGCTGAAGACCGACGCCGAGGGCAAGGTGGACTTGGTCTTCACGCCCGAGCGCGAAGGCTACTACAAGGTGACTTGGCTGACGGAGGATGCGTTCCCAAATCGCCCGCCGCAGCCCATCCGCACGGAGACGACGCTGTGGGTCGCGAACAACGCGACCGCCGAACTCGGCTACCGGCACGGCGGCGTGGAAATCATCGTGGACCGCGACACGTTCCGCAGCGGGCAGAAGGCTCCGGTCATGCTCGTGGCGAACAGCAACGACCGTTACGTGCTCTTCACCGTCGAGGCGGACGAACTCATCAGCCATCAGGTCGTGCATCTCACGGGCACGGTGAAGCTGGTCGAGTTGGCCTTGAGCGATGCCCATGTGCCGAACGTGTTCCTCAGCGCCGCGATGGTCGCGGACAAGCAGGTTCACCTGGACACGAAGCAGGTCATCGTGCCGCCCACGAAGCATTTCCTCACCGTGGACGTGAAGCCGGACCGCGCCCAATACCAACCGCGCGAGGACGGCACGTTGCTCGTCACCGCGCGCGACCACGAGGGCAAGCCCGTTGCCGCCGAGGTGGCCGTGGGGCTGGTGGACGAGTCGGTCTATTACATCCAGAGCGACTACGCGGGCGACCCGCGGCAGTTCTACTTCGGCACGAAGCGCCAGCAGCGCACGCAGACGCAAAGCACGTTCAACCAGAAGAGCTACTCGAAGCTCGTGGAGTGGGAGGAGGACGGCGTAAAGATGGTGCTGGAGTTGAGCGACGCTCAGGCGCGCAAGGACGCGCGGCGGAACGCGGAGGGTGAGAGCGACAAAAGCGAGTTGCAGGAGCTGCGGAAGGCTGGCGTGGCGATGGAGCAAGCCGCTGGCTTCGGCGGCGGGATGAACGCCAACCGGATGCGCGCGCTGGCGATGCCGATGAGCGCGCCCGCCGGAGGCGTCGCGATGGACGCCATGATGCTCACTGCCGCGCCCGCACCGATGGCCGCCGCGAAATCATCGCTGCGCGACGAGTCGGGCAAGCGCGAGAAACAAGCGGCCGGTGAGGACGGTGGAGAGCCCAATGTCATCGTCCGTTCAGACTTCCGCTCCACCATCGTCTGGCTGCCGGACGTGAAGACCGGTGCGGACGGCACGGCGCGCGTGCCGGTGAAGTATCCCGACTCGCTCACCGGCTGGAAGGCCACGGCCCGCGCGGTCGGCAGCGGCGCGCAGTTCGGCATCGCGAACAGCACCACTCGCACGAAGCAGCCGCTCATCGTGCGGTTGCAGGCCCCACGCTTCTTCTCCGTGGGCGACCTGGTGCTCGTCTCGGCCGTCTTCAACAACAACACCGACCAGCCGCTCAAGGTGAAGCACAACTTGGAAGCGGACGGCCTTGTCATCAGCGGCATCGGCATCAAGGACGGCATGGTGGTGAAAGGCCAGCGCGCCGACACCGTCACCGTGCCCGCCAACGGCGAGGTGCGCGAAGACTGGGCCATCTACGTGAAGAACCCCGGCACCGCGCGGCTCAAGGTCACGGCGGTCAGCGGCAAATACTCGGACGCGATGGAGAAGACTTATCCCGTCCACGAGCACGGCATCGAACGCTTCCTCACCAAAGCCGGCAAGGTGCGCGGCTCCGACATCACCGTGCGACTCGACATCCCCGCCGCGCGCAGGAAGGACACCACCACACTCGTCGTGCAGGTCGCACCCAGCCTCGCTGTGACGATGCTCGACGCCCTGCCCTACCTGATTGATTACCCCTACGGCTGCACCGAGCAGACCATGAGCCGCTTCCTCCCGTCGGTCGTGACGGCGAAGACCTTGAAGGACCTCGGCCTCCAGCCCGAGGACGTGATGAGCCGCGTCTTCGGCGGCATTGAAGCCCGTGCCGGCGGTTTGCAACCGCCGAACCTTGGCGTGAAGAAAGACCTGTCCAAGCTGAACGAAATGACCGACGCCGGCTTGAAGCGGCTCTACGACTTCCAGCTCGGCGACGGCGGGTGGGGCTGGTGGAAGGAAGGCCAGAGCGACCGTTGGATGACCGCCTACGTCGTGTGGGGCCTCACACTCGCAAAGCAATCCGGCGTGGCGCTGAAAGCCAACGTGCTGGAGCGCGCCGCAGCCTACCTCGACAAGACGCTGGTCGAGGAAGAGCTGAACCACGACATGCAGGCCTTCATGCTGCATGCGCTCGCTGTGCAACGCGCGGACGCGAAGCAGGCCGGACTTTCCCAATTCCAAACCAAAGCGTGGGATAACCTCTGGAACAACCGTGAGGGCCTGAACGCTTACACCCGCGCCCTCCTCGCGCTCGCCGCGCACCACTTTGGCAAGGCGGCGGAGGCCAAGACGCTCATCGCGAACCTGGAGAACGGCGTGAAGCGCGACGAGCGGCCCGACGCCAGCGTGCTCATCGGCGGCCAGTTGCCCGCGAACGCCGGCGTGATGGGCACGGCGCATTGGGGCGAGGACGGGATTTACTGGCGCTGGTCCGATGGCGGCGTGGAGGCGACAGCCTTCGCCCTGCGCGCGTTGCTGGCGATTGACCCGCAAAACAAACTCATCGAGCCCGTTACGAACTGGTTGCTCAAGGGCCGGCGCGGCGCGCAGTGGAGCAACACCCGCGACACCGCCATCACCGTGCTCGCGCTCAACGACTACTTGCGCGTGACCAAAGAGCTGTCGCCCGAGCTGGAATACGAAGTGACCGTGAACGGCACGAGCATCGCCAAGCGCAAGGTCAGCGGCGCGGAGGTTTTCGCCGCGCCCAGCCGCTTCGCCGTGGACGCGAAGCTCATCAAGGACGGAGCGAACGACATTCGCATCAAGCGTAAGGGCGAAGGGCCGGTTTACTTCGCCGCCGAAGCCAAGTTCTTCAGCCTCGAAGAGCCCATCCCCGCCAGCGGCAACGAGATTTTCGTGAAGCGCGAATACTTCAAGCTGGTGGGCCGCCCGACGCTCTTGAAGGGACTGGTTTACGACAAGGTCCCGCTGCTGGACGGCGAGTCCGTCACGAGCGGCGAGCGCATCGAGACCGTGCTGACCCTGGAGGCGAAGAACAACTACGAGTATCTGCTCTTCGAGGACCTGAAGCCCGCCGGCTTCGAGGCCGTGGCCGTGCGCAGCGGCGAATCGCTGTATGCACGCGAGCTGAAGAGCGGCGCGGTGGAACGGAAGTTTGGGGAAGTCGGGAAGCCCGCGCCCGCGCCCGCGAAGAGTCCAAAGTCCAAGGGTCCGAAGTCGAAAGTCGGGGCGGCTGTGCCGGCGGTCGCTGCGGAGTTGGCGGTGGCCGAGCCCGCCATTGCGATTGCGCCCGGAGCGCCGGTCGCAAGGATGGCTGCCGTGCGTCCGCCAATTGGCATCCTTCCGCCTCGCCCCATCGGCATCGGCGAGCCGGACTTCACGGGCCGCACGCGCTGGGTCTATCAGGAGCTGCGCGATCGCAAAGTTGCCCTCTTCCTCGACAAGCTCCCTGAAGGTGTCTGGCAGCTCCGCTACGAGATGCGTGCGGAAGTCCCCGGCATCTTCCACGCGCTGCCCGTCCTCGGCCACGCGATGTATGTCCCGGAGATTCGCTGCAACGGCGTGGAGCTGCGCGTGACCGTGGTGGATGCGAAGTGAGGCGCTTCCTAGTTCAGGGCACTTCGAAGATGGCGAGCCGCCGGTGCTTCGCTTCCAAGCTCAGAAGCGCGAGGCTGGTGCAATAGACGCGGCCGATATGCCGCCCCTCATAGCTGTCGGTCCATGAGCCGTCAGGGGCCTGGCCGACCACAAAGTTCCGTTCGGCAAATTGCCGGGCCAACGAAGCGTGGGGCTCGGTGAAGTTATGCAGCGCGAGGGTGTTGAAGAGCGTGCCATGGAAAGGCCATGCGCCGGTGGCAGTCGTCTTCGCAGCGGGATCCAGGCGCATCCAATCCAACAGGAAGTTCGCGGCCAGGCGGGCTTCCGGCACGCCGGGCTGACCGCAGATCCGCAGCCCCAGCAGCCCCATGGCGGAGGTGGAAAAATGGTTTCTGGGCCCGCCGGGTTGGAGCATGGAGTCCGGCGGGCGAAACCAGTTGGGATTTGGCGGAACGTAGTGATCCACGATGTTGGTGCCCAAGGTCTGGTAATGGCATTCGTAGCAGGTGCCGCCCCGCGGCCCCGAGGCGAGGACGGGCCGGCGGCTGATGAGGCGACGAAGGACGTTGGTGGTGGTCCACTGGCGTGCCTCGGTCGCCACGGAAACGAGCACAGGTTTGGGGCCGTAATCAAACACGCCCTGACCGGCCGCAAAAACGTTCTTCAAATACTGCGCGGCGGCCTGTCCATTGCGAGGCGGGACGCTGAAGCCGGCCTTGGCACCCGCATGCAATGCCAGCAGCTGCCACGCGGTCACGGGCATGTCGGAATCCCGCGCATCCGGGCGGTAGCGCCAGCCGCCGATGTCCCCGCGCACGGCCTTCGCTGCGCCCTGGGCAGTGAGGATGAAGTTGTGCCCCGCCGTCGCCTTGCGCCGGATGAGATCATTCTGCTCGGGGTCGAAATTGCGGCGGGCAAGTTCGCACAGGAAGAGCGTCGTCACTGCGTGCCCGTGCATGACTGAGGCGTCGGCCGAACCAAAGTAACCGTCCGCCGTCTGCCGGTCCGCCCGCAGCACAAAGTAAATGGCCCGGCGCAATGCGACGCCCTCGGGCGATTTGTCCACCGGTGAGTGGCCCGCCCCCAGCAACGCGAGCCCCGCGAGCGAGGTCAGCGCGGTTGGGAAACGGGCCGTGTCGGCAATGGCACCGTTGGGCTGCTGCTGCGAGACGAGAAAGGCCGCTCCTGCCTGGATCGCGGCGTCCACGCGATCGGCGGCGAGCGTTGGGGGCGGTTCCGGAGCAGCGGCCTTCGGCGGCGGGGCCGGCGCAGCCCTGCCGACCAGCGTCAGCGCCGCAATCAGCACGGTGCAACCGAACCCTGAGGCCATGAGGCTCATAATTCTGGAATGCGCAGAGGGTGGGAAGCACTGGCCCGGCAGGCAATCAGGTCTTGCCTGTATTTGCATGAAGCCGCGGGCCTTTGGCAGGATGCGGCCGTGCAATTCCCCCGGCTTCATTCGTTGGCCGACGGGCTGGCCGTCCTGCTGGCGGCGGTGCCCGCAGCATTGGGACAGGGCAACTTCTACTCGTTGACGGACCTGGGACCGGTGGGGGCTCCGGCTGACCGCCCGGCGGCGTTAAACCAGCATGGGATCGCCGTGGGGGTGCGTTCGGTCCCGGCGCGGGACGGCACGCCGTTGAGTCGGGCGTTCATCTTCACCAACGCCAGCTTCGAGCTCGGGCCGCCGGGCACGCTGACCTTTGCCAGCGACGTGAACGACCTTGGGGACACGGTAGGTTGGAGCCGGCTGCCCCAGGCTAACGGACGGCAGGTTGAACGCGCGGTGCTCTGGCAAAAGGGCAACCATATCGAACTGGGCACGCTGGGTGGAGCCACCAGCCGGGCCTTTGGCATCAATGAACGAGCGGAGATCACCGGCGCGGCGCAGACCACCAACGGGGCTTTTCATGCCTTCCTCTGGCGGCAGGGAAAGCTGCACGACCTCGGCACACTGGGCGGCCGCAACAGCTATGGCCACGCCGTCAACAGCGCCTTTGACGTGGCGGGCGTGGCGGAGACCACGCAGCAGGTGCGGCATGCCTTCCTGCACACCGGCGGGCAGATGCGCGACCTAGGCACGCTCGGCGGCGTTTTGAGCCAGGCCAATGGATTGAATGAGGCAGGTGACGTGGTGGGGACGGCGCAGAACGCCACCGGGCAATCACGTGCTTTTCTTCATGCCAAGGGCAAGATGGCCGATCTCGGCACGCTCGGAGGCCAGGCCGCGTTCGCGAATGCCATCAACAACCGGCAGCAGGTCGTCGGGGCGGCGCAGCTCGCGACTGGCGAAACTCGTGCGTTTCTCTGGCGAGAGAAAAAAATGTGGGATTTGAGCGGCTTCCTTCCCCCCTCCTCCGGCTGGTTCCTGCTCGAAGCAACTGACATCAACGACGCAGGCCAAATCCTTTGCCTAGCCCGAACCAAGCACGGCCAGGTCCGGCTCGTGCGCCTGAATCCACCGGGTCGATAAGTGGACTCCAACGACGGGATTGGCGCTTGCCCGCTCGGAGCTGGCAGCGCGAACCAATCGGCAAATTAAGAAATACGCTTGCTCCGCTAGCTGACGCTTCCTACAGTCCGCCCCGCGGTTGCACCCGTAGCTCAATTGGATAGAGCATCTGACTACGGATCAGAAGGTTCAAGGTTCAACTCCTTGCGGGTGCGCCACCAGCCCACTCCCCTCCCCTCTCCCGCTTGCAACGAAAGGGCAAAGCCCGAGGGCCGGCCATCAGACCAGTTCCCGGATGGGTTCCCCGCTTTCCACCACAAACCGCGGACGTCGCTGGTGGTCCTCGTAGGTCACGTCAACCGGCACACCCAGGTGGTGAAAAATGGTGGCAGCCAAGTCGCCCGGGACGAGCGCGCGTTCGGCGATCTGCCCGCCAAACCGGTCCGTCGCCCCAATTATCTGCCCATGTCTGAAGCCGCCGCCAGCCAGCGTGATGGAAGAGACATAGGGCCAATGGTTGCGGCCGTCCGTGCTGCCCTGCGTGCCAATTTCGGGCGTCCGCCCAAATTCACCCATGGCAATGACCAGCACATCCTCCAGCAGACCTCGCTCGGCAAGATCGGTCACCAACGTGCTGAAGAGGTGATCAAACACCGGCAGCAGCGGGCGCAGGCCGTTCCAGATGCCGCCGTAGGGTGGGATGTTGTCGCCGTGCGTGTCCCAAGTCCCGGAAGCTGAATGGTTGCTCAGGTCGAGGGTGACAAAGCTCACGCCGCGCTCCACCAACCGCCGCGCCAGCAGCGCTTGCCGGCACCAGTCATGGGTGCCATAGCGATCCACAACCCGCGCCGGTTCCCGCGAAAGGTCAAAGGCCTCCTGCGCGGACCCGCCGGCCACCAAATCAAAAGCCTGTTGCCCAAAGCGGTCCAGCGCCTCCACGGCACCGGAGTTGTCCACGTCCCGCCGGAGTGAATCCATCTGTTGGGCCAGGGTCTGCCGGGTCCGCAAGCGGTCCATGGTCAGCTCCCCGGGAAGCTGAAAGAGCTTGCTGACGTTGTCGCCGATGAAGGGGTTGTATTGCTGACCGAGGTATCCAGCCCAAGCGAAGTGCGTGCGGTCGCGGACGTTTAGATGCACGGCCGGTGGCATTCCGCCCGTGCCGGGACCGCGGTGCCGGGCGACGATGGACGCGAAGCCGGGATACATCTTGGCCTCGGGATTGGTGCGCGGTTCGGCGCGGACATTGGCGGTCTGCATCACCATGTTGGGCTGGTGGTTGCTGCCGCGGCAGTCCATCGAACGAATGATGGTGAGTTTGTCCATCAGCGCCGCCTGCTTGGGAAGGTGTTCGCAGAGGTGGACGCCCGGCAGCTTCGTGGGAATGGTTTTGAAGGGGCCGCGGTAGCCCGACGGCGCGTCAGGCTTGGGATCCCACATGTCCACGTGACTGGGCCCGCCGGCCATCCAGAGGAGGATTACGGACTTGTTACGGCTCATCGGCCGGCCAGCCGCCGCCGCCTGCGTCCGGGCACGAAGCAACTCCGGCAGCGTCAGTCCTCCCACCCCGGCAAGGCCGGCCTTCAGCACCGAACGACGGCTCATCACCAGCAAACCCTCGCGCACGCGCGGGTTTAGGTGGGTGAACGCGTGGCGGTGCGTTCGGGCGTGTGACGGTTCGGCGGGCATGCAGCGAAAGCTAGTAGGGCCGACGCGGCCGGTCTAAGGGGAATTCAGACGGCGTGTCTTGACCGCCGTCCGACGCCGCATTATCTACCCAGTGTCAGCTAGTAAAAGCGTTCCAACCCCAGCCGCCCATGACCAAGCGTGACCTTGTCCTCCGCATCAGCGAGGAGACCGGCCTCGTCCAGCAAGATGTGCTGGCCGTGATCCAAAAAACCCTGGACTACGTTACGGACGCGCTCGCCCGTGGCGAAACCGTCGAACTGCGGAACTTTGGCGTCTTCGAGGTAAAGGTCCGCAAGGCCCGGATTGGGCGCAATCCCAACGCCCCGGCAAAGGACGTGCCCATTCCGCCCCGCGCCATCGTGAAGTTCAAGGCGGGCAAGGAAATGCGCGAGCATGTCATCAAGTTGAGCCCGTCGGGCGGGACTCCGCCGCCGGCAACGCCTGCTCCCTGAAGCCAACCGCGGGCCACGACCTAGCCTTGGTGGCCCTGCCAGTTGTGGGTTGCCAGCCAGGCGAACCTTCCGCCACGCTGCCCCCGATGTTTGCTGACCACATAAGTTGATCACTCCTTTCGTATGGCCATTCCCTCCATCACTCTTTCGCAAGGCATTCACGTCCTGCACCTGTTCTTCCGCGTTGACCGTGTCCGGTGGGCCGCGCTGCCCGCCGGCGAATCCGCCGCCACGCGCGACCGGCTCGACTGCCTCGCAAAGAAGTATCCCGGCCCCGCCGCACCACGCGTCTGCACCTACGCAGGCGTCGGCGGTAAGGCGGACCTGGGGTTCATGATCTACGCCCGCGAGCTGCAGCAGCTCAGCGCGATGCAGCGCGAAGTGGAGCTGGCCTTTCCCGCCGGTGCGTTGCAGTTGGTTTACTCCTACTTGAGCGTCACCGAACTGCCGGAATACGTCACGACCGATGACGATTTGAAGCGGATGATCCAGCACGGCGAGCGCAAGCTCCAGCCTGGCACGCCGGAGTTCGACGCCGCGTTCGCGCAGGCCAAGACGCGGAACGACGAGTATAAGCACTACCGCCTCAACCCCGTGCTCGAGGAC
>CAZQEW010000154.1:0-9162 GCA_964591495.1 uncultured Klebsiella sp. | reverse complement strand
CGCGGCGGCGCGGACGCGGCGTTGCAGGGGCGCATCGAGGCGATGGAGACGGCCTACCGGATGCAGTTCGCGGCGACGGACGCCTTCGACATCACGCGCGAGCCGGCGGCGGTGCGCGAGACCTACGGCAAGGGCCACTTCGCGAACGGCTGCCTCATGGCGCGGCGGCTGGCGGAGCGTGGCGTGCGGTTCATCCAGGTCTATTACGGCAACGGCCAGCCGTGGGACACGCACTCGAACCACGACAATTCCACGCGCAACCTCGGCAAGGACATTGACCGGCCCATCGCTGCCTTGCTCGGCGACTTGAAGCAGCGCGGTCTGCTGGAAGACACGCTCGTTGTCTGGGGCGGCGAGTTCGGGCGCACGCCGGTGAGCGAGAACGGCAACGGTCGCGACCACAACCCGCACGGCTTCTGCATGTTCCTCGCGGGAGGCGGCGCGAAGGGCGGCATGAGCTACGGCGCGACCGACAGCTTCGGTTTCAAGGCCGTCGAGAACCGCATGCACATCCACGACCTGCACGCCACGCTGTTGCACCTGCTAGGCGTGGACCACGAGAAGCTCACCTTCCGCCACGCCGGCCGGGACTTCCGGCTGACCGACGTGCACGGGAACGTGGCGAGGGAGATTTTGACATAGCGCGACGGCGAAGGGCTTCGCCCGGCTTGCGGCAGTGGGTTCACTGGCTTACGGTTCCCGCATGACAAAATGGCTGACTCTCGTGGTCGGGTTGCTGATTGCCCTGGCCGAGCCGTTTGGGCTGCGGGGAGCCGAGGCCAAGCCCGAGGCTGGCACGAAGAAGGTTTACGTCCTGCCCATCCGCGACGACATCATGCCCCCGCTGGTTTATGTCGTGCGTCGCGGCGTGAAGGAGGCAATGGAGGCAAAGGCCGACGTGCTGGTGCTCGACATGGAGACCAACGGGGGACGGGTGGACGTGACCGAGGAAATCATCGGCATCATCGGCAAGTTTCCCGGCCAGACGGTGACATTCGTCAACAAGAAGGCCTTTAGCGCCGGCGCGTTCATCTCCTTCGCCACGCAGAAGATTTTCATGGCTCCGCAGGCGGTGATCGGCGCGGCCGCCCCCGTGATGGCTTCGCCCACCGGCGGCGCACAGGAGATCGGCGGGACGATGGAGATCAAGGCGTCCTCCGCCATCAGCGCGCTGGTGCGGGCCAACGCGGAGAAGAACGGCCACAACCCCGCCGTCGCCGATGCGATGGTGAAAAAGAACTCCGAGCTGAAGCTGGACGACAAGGTCATCAACGAGAAGGGGCAGATCCTCACGCTCACCGACCAGGAGGCCGCGCGCGTCTACGGCACGCCCGCCAAGCCGCTGCTCTCCGCCGGCACGGTCGAGAACCTCGAGGCCTTGCTGAAGCAGCTCGAACTCGGCTCCGCTCTGGTCAAACGCGTGGAGCCAAGCGGCGTTGAGCGGCTCGGCACCTGGATCAACACCCTCGCACCCATCCTGCTCATCATCGGCATCGCGGGCATCTACATTGAGTTCAAGACGCCCGGCTTCGGCCTGCCCGGCATCATCGGTATCACGGCCTTTGCCGTTTATTTTTTTGGCGGCTACATCGCGGGATTGACCGGTCTCGAATGGGTGGCGGTGTTCGTCGTGGGGCTGGCCTTGGTGGCATTGGAGCTGTTCTTTTTTCCGGGAACGCTGGTGCTGGGTTTCACGGGCTTCGGCCTCGTGTTCATTTCGCTCGTCATGGCGCTGGTGGACCACTATCCCGGCGCATCGGTGCTGCCCACGCTGCCCCAACTGGAGCTGCCCCTGAACCAGCTGGCCATCGCGGTGGTCGGCTCAGTTTTGGTGATCCTGGGTTTGAGCAGGGCGCTTCCGCAAACCAGCTTCTATCCCGCGCTGGTGTCCCAGGGCGTCAGCGGCCAGCAGACGGAGAAATCGATCGCGGCGAACCAACAGCAGCGCCTCGGGCAAATTGGCGTGGCGTTGTCCACGCTGCGACCGGGCGGCAAAGCACAGTTTGGCGATTCCATCCTGGATGTGGTTTCTGCCGGGGAGCTCGTGGAAAAGGGCCGCCAGGTCCGGATCGTCGGCAGCAGCGGGCACGAGGCGGTCGTGGAACCGGTCTGAGCCGAACAACCGCGCGCACCGCCGTGCCGCGGACGGAAGGACGCGCCTCCCCCGGCTGGGCACCCTTGCGCTGGTGAACTTGGTTTCCTACGCTCCGCGCCAGCTCATCAACCATGAATCTCCTTCCGTTCCTGCTCGCCGCCGGCTGCGTCCTGACCCCGGCACTCCTCGCGGCGGAGGTCCCGCCCGCCGTCCGCACGCGCGTGGATGCCGAATTGCCGCGCCTGGTCGAGCTCTACCGGCACCTCCACGCGAACCCCGAAATTTCCTTCCAGGAGGTGAAGACCGCCGCCCGCATCGCAGACGAGTTGAAGCAGGCCGGCTTCGACGTGACGACCAAGGTGGGCGGCCATGGTGTCGTGGGCGTGCTCAGAAACGGCCCGGGCCCGACCGTGCTCGTCCGCACCGACCTCGACGGCCTGCCGGTGCTTGAGGAAACCGGCCTGCCCTACGCCAGCAAGGCCCGCACGAAGGACGACAAGGGCAACGACGTGCCCGCCATGCACGCCTGCGCGCATGACATTCACATGGGGTCATTCATCGGCACGGCGCGCGTGCTCGCCACCTTGCGGGCCCAGTGGAGCGGCACGCTCGTCTTCATCGGCCAGCCGGCCGAAGAGCGCGTCGGCGGGGCGAAGGCGATGCTGGCGGAGGGCCTCTACACGCGGTTCCCCCGGCCGGACTTCTGCCTGGCGCTGCATGCCGCGAGCGACCTGCCGGCCGGCACCGTCGGCCACACCGAGGGCTACGCCCTCGCGAACGCCGACACCGTGGACATCCTCGTGCGGGGCGTCAGCGGCCATGGGGCCTGGCCGCACCTGACCAAGGATCCCATCGTCCTCTCCGCCCAGATCGTCCTCGCGCTCCAGACCATCGTGAGCCGCGAAACCTCACCCACCGATCCAGCCGTCGTCACCGTCGGCTCCATCCACGGCGGCACCAAGCACAACATCATCCCCGAGGAAGTCCGCCTCCAGCTCACGCTCCGCAGCTACTCCGACGAGGTGCGCGAGGCCTCCATCGCCGCGCTCCGGCGCATCGTGCGCGGCCAGGCGCAGGCCGCCGGCATCCCGGAGAAGCTCCTTCCCGTTGTCGAGGTTTCCGAGGAGGGCGCGAAATCCACCTACAACGACCCCGCGCTGACCAAGCGCGTCATGGGGGCGATCGGCCGCTGGATCGGGCCCGGCAACGTGGTGGCCAAGCCGGCGGTGATGGGCGCGGAGGACTTCGGCCTCTACGGCCGTGTCGAGCCGCGCATCCCCATCTGCATCTTCTGGCTGGGCACCATCACCCGGGAATCCGTGACCGAAAGCATCAAGACCGGGAAGACCCTGCCCTCGCTGCACTCGAGCAAGTTCGCTCCCGTGCCCGAGCCGACGCTCCGCACCGGCGTCACCGCGATGAGCGCGGCGGTGCTGGAGCTGATCGGGAAGAAGTGAACCTGCCGCGCGCGAGCGCGAAGACCGCTCACGCCTTCAGGCGCATGAGCAGATCCTTGCTCTCCACCGTCTCGCCGACCTGCGCGAAGATCTCGCCAACCACGCCATCCGCCTGCGCGTAAATCGTGGTCTGCATCTTCATGGCTTCCATCGTCACGAGCTTGTCGTCCTTGGCGACCTTGGCGCCGACGCCGACGGCGAGGCTGGTGATGACGCCGGGGATGGGCGCGGCGACCTCCAGCGGGTTCGCCGGATCGGCCTTCACCCGGCTCTTGGCCTTGGGCGCGACGCTCTTGTCGAGGATATGCGTCTCGCGGGTCATGCCGTTCAGCTCGAAAGTCACGGTGCGGCGGCCGTCCTTGTCGGGCGCGCCGATGTTCACGAGCTTGATGAAGAGCGTCTTGCCCTGCTCGATGCTCACGCTCACTTCCTCGTCGGGCTTGAGGCCGTAGAAGAACGCGGGCGTGGGCAGAACGCTGACATCGCCGAAGTCGCGCTGGACCTTTGCGAAGTCCGCGAAGACCTCGGGATACATGAGGTGGCTGAACAGGTCGTCATCCGTCACGTCGCGCTTGAGCTTGGCGGCGAGTTCCTCGCGCACCTTTTTCAAGTTCACCGCGGGCATGTCCTCGCCCGGGCGGACGGTGATGGGCTTCTGCTTGCCGAGGACGACTTTCTGCACGTCCGCCGGCCAGCCGTCCATGGGCTGGCCCAGCCCGCCGGAGAGCATGTCGATGACGCTCGCCGGGAACGGCACGGAGCCCGGCTCCAGGTTCACCACGTCGGCGGGTTTGATGCCGCGCGAGATGAGGAACATCGTCATGTCGCCGACCACCTTGCTGCTGGGCGTGACTTTGACGATGTCGCCGAAGAGCTGGTTGACCTCCGCGTAAGTGCGGGCGATTTCGCGCCAGCGGTTGGCCAGACCCAGGCTGGCCGCCTGTTCCTTGAGGTTCGTGTATTGCCCGCCGGGCATCTCGTGCAGGTAAACCTCCGCGCTGCCGGCCTTGGGCGCGGTGTCGAACGGCCGGTAATACTCGCGCGCCAGCTCCCAGTAGTCGGAGAACTCGTTCAAGGCGTCGAGGTCCAACTGGGTGTCGCGCGGCGTGTTGTGCAGGGCGGCGACGACACTGTTCAAGTTCGGCTGGCTGGTGCTGCCGCTCATGCTGGCAATGGCCAGGTCCACCACGTCCACGCCTGCATCGCAGGCGCGCAGGACGGAGGCGGCATTGATGCCGCTGGTGTCGTGCGTGTGGAAATGGATGGGCAGCCCGATCTCGTCCTTGAGCGCCTTCACCAGCTTCTGCGCCGCGTAGGGACGGCACAGGCCGGCCATGTCCTTGATGGCGATCATGTGCGCGCCCATGCGCTCCAGCTCCTTGGCCAGCTCGACGTAATACTTGAGCGAATACTTGTCGCGCTTCGGGTCGAGGATGTCGCCCGTGTAGCAGACGGTTGCCTCGCAGATCGCGTGCGTTTCCTGCACGGCTTCCATCGCCGCACGGAGGTTGGGCGTGTAGTTCAACGAGTCGAACACGCGGAAGATGTCCATGCCGGACGCGGCGGCGTGCTTCACGAAACCGGCGACGACGTTGTCGGGGTAGTTCGTGTAGCCCACGGCGTTGCTGCCGCGGAAGAGCATCTGGAAGCAGATGTTGGGAATGCGCTTCCGCAGCTCGCGCAGGCGCTCCCACGGGTCCTCGTGCAGGAAGCGCATCGCGGTGTCGAAGGTCGCGCCGCCCCACATCTCCAGCGAGAAGAGCTCCGGCGTGCGCCGCGCAACGGCATCCGCCACTGCCAGCATGTCGAAGCTGCGCACGCGCGTGGCCATGAGCGACTGATGGGCGTCGCGGAACGTGGTGTCGGTCACCAGCAGGCGCTTCTGCTTCAGCGTCCACTGGGCGAACTTCTTCGCACCGAGCTTGTGCAGCAGGTCGCGCGTGCCGTTGGGCGGCAGCTTCTTGTGGTCGTAGGCGGGCGGCTGCGCGACGGCGAAGGGCTTCTCCGGCTTGAACCCCTTGGCGTGCGGGTTGCCGTTCACGATGACGTTGCCGAGGAAGTTCAGCAGCTTCGACGCGCGGTCGCGGCGATGCTTGAAGGCGAACAGCTCCGGCGTGTTGTCGATGAGCGTGGTCGTGGCCTGACCGCTGCGGAAGGTCGGGTTGTGGATCAGGTTTTCGAGGAACGGGATGTTCGTCTTGACGCCCCGGATGCGGAACTCGCGCAGCGCGCGGTCCGTGCGCTGGAGCGCCATCTCGTAGGACTGGCCGGAGCTGGTGACCTTCACCAGCATGGAGTCGTAAAATGGCGTGATGACCGCCCCCGCGAAGCCCATGCCGCCGTCGAGGCGCACCCCGAAGCCGCCCGCGCTGCGGTAGGTGAGGATTTTGCCGTAATCCGGCGTGAACTTGTTCTCCGGATCCTCCGTGGTGACGCGGCATTGCACCGCGTAGCCGTTGCGCGGGATCTGGTTCTGCGGCGGCATCCCGACCTCCGGCCCGTGCAGCGGGTGGCCTTGCGCGATGAGAATCTGCGCGCGCACGAGGTCGAGGCCCGTGATGACCTCCGTAACCGTGTGCTCGACCTGGATGCGCGGGTTCATCTCGATGAAGAACCACTCGTGCTTGTCCAGATCGTAGAGGAATTCGATGGTGCCGGCGTTGTCGTAACGCACCTCGTAGGCCATGCGCGCGGCGGCGGCGCACAGTTCCTTGATGACGTGCTCCGGCAGGCCGAACGACGGCGCCACCTCGACGACCTTCTGGTGCCGGCGCTGCACCGAGCAGTCGCGCTCGTGCAGGTGAATCACGTTCCCGTGCTGGTCGCCGAGAATCTGCACCTCGATGTGCTTGGCGTTGGGAATGTATTTCTCCAGGAAGACCGCGGGGTTGCCAAACGCCCGGCCAGCCTCCGCCTGCGCCTCGTCCAGCAGGTTGGAAAGATCCGCCGCCTTGTGCACCACGCGCATCCCGCGCCCGCCGCCGCCAAACGCCGCCTTGATGATCAGCGGGAAGCCGATCTCCTTGGCTACCTTCAAGGCCTCCGCGCGGTCGGAGATGGGCTCCTCCGTGCCGGGCAGCGTGGGCACGCCGATCTTCTGCGCCAGCGTGCGCGCCGCCGTCTTGTCGCCCATCATCTCCAGCAGCTCGGGGCGCGGCCCGACGAACGTGATGCCCGCCTTGGCACACGCGCGGGCGAACGCCGCGTTCTCCGACAGGAAGCCGTAGCCGGGATGAATGAGATCCACCCCGCGCTCCTTGGCCAGCGCCACGATGCTCTCGATGTCGAGATACGCGCCCACCGGGCCCTTCCCCTGCCCCACCAGATACGCCTCATCCGCCTTGAAGCGGTGCACGCCGAAGCGATCTTCCTGCGCGTAGATGGCCACGGTGCGGAGGCCCAGCTCCGTCGCCGCGCGGAATACGCGGATGGCGATCTCCGAGCGGTTGGCCGCCATCAGCTTGCTGAAGGTCTTGGGCTTGGCCGGGATTGCGGGGGTGGTGTCCGGGGAATTTTTCTTCGCGCTGCGGCGTGAACTCATAAGCTCGCGCACTCTACAGGACCGCGCGCCGTTGTCCAAGTCCGGATGCGCCGGACCGTATCAACCCACCGCGCGCAGGTCGGCGACGCACTCCACGTGCTGCGTCTGCGGAAACATGTCGTGCGGCGTCACTCGGCGAAGCTCGTAGCCGCCGGGCGCGCACAGGATCTGCAAGTCCCGCGCGAGCGTCGCCGGATGGCACGACACGTAGATCACCTGCTGCGGCCGCGCCCGCCGGATGCGTTCCAGCGCCGGACGCGGAATCCCCGTGCGCGGCGGGTCCACCACCAGCGTCGTCGGCTCGCCGGGATGCCGCGCCAGCAGGCCGCCGAGGTAATCCTCCGCCGCCCCGCCCACGAACTGCCCGTTCTTCACCCCGCGCAACGCCATGTTCTCCTTCGCCGCCCGGATCGCCTGCCCGTCGTATTCCACCCCCACAAACGAAGTCACCAGGTCCGCCAGCTCCAGCGCGAAGAAACCCACGCCGCAATACGCATCAATCAGCCGGCGCGACCCCGCCTCGCGCAACCGCTCCCGCACCGTCTCCACCAGCTTGGGCAGCAGGAAGAAATTGTTCTGGAAGAACGAATCGCGCGGCACCACCCAGCCCTCCGGCGTCACCCGCAACGTCACCTTCAAGCCCCCGCGCGGCGGCGGGTTCGCGATCACCTGCTGCAAATCCTCGTTCAGCGCCGGCTCCGCGATGGCGCACTCGTTGATGCTCACCACGAACTCGTTGTCCAGGCCCAGGAAGCCCAGCTCGATGCGCTGCTGCCGCTTGTTCCACTGCGTCCGCACCATGATGCGGTTCCGGTAGCCGTAAGGCTCCGGGCACGGCGCTACCGGATCAATCACCGCGCCGCTCAGACCGCCCACGCGCTGGAACAAATCCGCGATCTGCTTGTGCTTCGCCCGCAACTGCGCCGGATACGCCACATGCTGATACTGGCAGCCGCCGCACTGGCCAAAGTATTTGCACCGCGGCTCCACCCGCTCCGGCGACGCCGTCACCACCCGCACCAACCGGGCCCGCGCGAACTTCTTCTTCACCTCCGTCACCTCCGCCTCCACCACCTCGCCGGGAATCACGAACGGCACGAACACCACCAGCTCGCCCACGCGCCCCACGCCCTCGCCGCCGAAGGCCAGGTCATGAATCGTCACCGTAATGAGTTGTCCCGGCGACACGCCGGCTGAATCAACTGCCATGCCCGCAAGCATCGCGCAGGCCGCAAGCCGGAATCAATCCTGCTCCGCCCCGCGCTCCGGGGATACAGACTCCGACAAACTCCGAAGGAGTCTCGGCAAAAGTGGTTGCATCCTGCCGGCCTAACGGGCTCCCGCTCTCTGGGGAGGAAAGTCAGGTGAACTCGCCTTACGGAATCACGTTGATCGTGTGCAGCAAGTCCTGCTTGAACTCGACGCCCGACGCGGTCTTGAGCTGGAACTTGAGGAGCTGCTGGTTCACAGGCTGGAGGTCGGTGATGGCAAGGGTCACGGTCCGGCCGTCGGCGGAGAGCTTGGCGGCGGTGATGTCGAGCTTGTCGTGGCCGCGCTGCTCCTTGCCGTCGGCACCTTTGGTGAGCTTGAACTCGGGGGAGCCGTAGTTGCTCGTGCGCTGGTAATTCCAGCGCTCGCCGGAGTAGTTCTGCGCGTCCTCGGCGGCGGCCTTGTCGAGGGGCTGCGTGAAGGTGAGCGCGACGCCGGCCTTGGTGACGTTGAGCTTGGCGATGGAGACGACGGGCTTGCCGGTGTAGCGGATGCGGTCGAAGCCGCCTTCCTTCGCGGCGTTGCTCTGCCAGCCGCGCAGGCCGGCGTTGTAGAGCTGGCCGTCCACGGGGTTGAAGCGCGGGCGCATGGCGGAGGAGGTGAGCTTCACAGGGATTTTCACCACGCCGCCCTGCGGCTGGCCGCCGATGAATTCCTTGAGCACGAGGTAGATGCTGGACTGGCCGTAGGAGCAGTGGAGCAGCTCGCCGCTGAACGGGCCCCACTTGGTGCTCGTGACCCAGGCCTGGCCGCCGCCGGAGTTGTCCCAGCTCTTGGCGAGCCAGCAGAGCGGCTGCGAA
>CAZQEW010000153.1:0-9174 GCA_964591495.1 uncultured Klebsiella sp. | reverse complement strand
CCAGCAGCACGCCGCTTTGCAATCTGTTCGTCAGCGTGCTGAATCAGCTCGGCATTGACGACAAATCCTTCGGCACCTCCACCGGCACGCTGAAGGGGCTGGACTTCGTTTAGCCTCAACCAATCCATCACGATGAACTCACTCCTCACACGCCGCCAGATGCTCCAGCGCGCCGCCTGTGGCTTCGGAGCACTCGCTTTGCAGGACATCGTCCGCGCGGCAGCCAATCCGCTCGCGGCACGCATCCCTGGCATGGTGCCAAAGGCCAAGCGTGTCATCTTTCTCTTTATGCAGGGCGGACCGTCGCAGATGGATCTCTTCGACCCAAAGCCCTTCATCGAGCGCAAGCACGGGCAGAAGATCGACTCACCTTTGCGCAAGGAAGTCACGCAGGTGGGCACCGACCAGTTCCTGGCACTGAAGGCAATGGCTCCGGTGCGTCCGCGCGGGCAGAGCGGTATGATGATCTCCGATTTGATGCCTCATCTCGCGAGCGTCGCAGACGACATCTGCCTGCTGCGCGGCATGAATGCTGATAACCCGCAGCACGCCGGTGCGACCTTGCAGTTCCACACTGGCACCTTCGCCGACGTGCGGCCCTCGATGGGCGCATGGGTCAGCTACGGGCTCGGCACGGAAAACGCCAACCTGCCCAGCTTCGTCAGCATCCAAGGTCTCGGCGTGCGCGACTATGGTGCCGCCTTTCTGCCCGCAATCCATCAGGGCACGCGTCTGACCGTGCCGCTCGACAGCAAAACGCTGCCCGTCGAAAACCTCCGCAACGTCTCGGAGAACGACGCCATCCAGCGCCAGCGCATGGACTTCATGGCCCGCATGAACCGCCGCCTAGTCGGCGACCTCGGTGGCGATGCCAACATGGAAGGCATGATCCAAAACATGGAGCTCGCCGCCCGCATGCAGCTCACCACGCCCGAGATCGTGGACATCTCCAAAGAGAGTCAGGCCACGCTCGACCTCTACGGCGTCGGCGGCAAGGACACGAACACCTTTGGCCGCGCCTGCCTGCTCGCCCGCCGGCTCAGCGAGTCGGGCGTGCGCTTCGTGCAGGTCAGCACGGGCGGCTGGGATCACCACGGCGACATCCGTGGCAACCTGCCCAAGCTCTGCGCCCAGACCGATCAACCCGTCGCCGCGTTGCTCAAGGATCTCAAATCACGCGGCCTGCTCGAA
The DNA here is from genome assembly GCA_964591495.1 of uncultured Klebsiella sp. Taxonomy (GTDB): domain Bacteria; phylum Verrucomicrobiota; class Verrucomicrobiia; order Limisphaerales; family SXTU01; genus SXTU01. Next base: position 7,983 of record CAZQEW010000153.1, on the reverse strand, counting down.
GACACGCTCGTGCTCTGGAGCGGCGAATTTGGCCGCACGCCTTGGAGTCAGGATCTCAGTGGCAAATCGCCCATCGACAAGCACGGTCGCGAGCATCAGCCCGAAAGCTTTTGCGCCTGGATGGCTGGCGGCGGTGTCAAGCCCGGCCTCACCTACGGCGACACCGATGACATGGGCTACCAGGCCGTCAACGGAAAGGTCCATGTCCACGACCTCCACGCCACCATGCTCCATCTCCTTGGCATCGATCATATCAAACTCACCTCCCGTCACCTCGGCCGCGATTACCGTCTGACCGATGTCTATGGTGAAGTGGTTAAGGAAGTTTTCGCGTAACACACAGTGACAACTGACATGCTGACAATTCGAACAATTTCCCGTCGCTGCCTGCTCCTCACCGCCTGCCTCGGGCTGGCTGGTGCAGCCCGTGCGGCGGAGCCGTTTGAAGCCTTCCTGACCAAGCATTGCGTCAGTTGCCACGGGCCTGACAAGGCGAAGGGAGACTTGCGCATCGACCGGCTTTCGCGTGATTTCAAGCTGGGCGCGGACACGCATCACTGGGCGGAAGTGATGGAGCAGGTGAATTCGGGCGAGATGCCGCCGAAGAAGGAACCGCGGCCGACCCAGGCGGAGATCTCGGCGTTCGTCACGAGCCTGGATGCGCGGATCAAGGAAGGCCGGGCCTCGCGCATGGCGGCGCGGCCGGCGGTGGCGCACTACCGGATGAGCCGGAAGGAGTATCAAAACACCGTCTATGACCTGCTCGGCGTGCGTTACGATCCCGCGAAGCCGGGCGAATTGAACGAAGACACGCGGTGGCATGGCTTTGAGCGCATCGGCTCCGAGCTGTCGCTCTCGCCCTCCCACGTGGACCGCTATTACCGCGCGGCGGAGCTGGTGCTGGACCGGGCGTTTCCCGCCGCGGCAAGTGAGGCGCGCAAGGTGCGCAAGACAGCGGCGGAGCTGCGCTACGGCGGTGGCAAGGACCAGCAGGCGGCGCTGGACCGTTTCGGCATCAAGCGGCCGCTGCGCCAGCTGCTCTATCCCGGCACTGTCCAGACTGCGCTATCGCCCAATTGGTTCGGCCGGATTGGGCCGGAGCACAGCGGGCTTTACAAAGTCCGGATGCAAGCCAGCGGCATCCGCCCACCGGGCGGGCAGACCGCGCACCTCAGCATTGGCAAGCGGACGGGCGAGGAGACGGTGGATGGGCTCATTGAGTTCGATCTCACGGCTCCGGAAGACAAACCGCAGGTATATGAGTTCGAGGTGTTTCTCGAAATGCCCGCATCATTGGAGTTTTGCGTGGTGGCGACAGACGTGGTGGATCGTCGGGCCGGCGCAGCCTTCCGCAACGCGTTGGGCAGCCGGGCTTACATTTTCACGCACAGCAGCGAGACGTTCCTGCTCAACCCAAACGCGCCGCAGATGTTCGATGACAAGGGGAACGGGCTTTTCTCCACCGCGCTTCTTGACTGGATCGAGTGGGAAGGCCCGCTGGTTTCGGAAGTGGAGAAATCACGCCGCAAAGATGTCATGCCACCGGACAATGCGACGCCTGAGGTGGTCGCGGCGCATTTGCAGCGCTTCGCCGACCGGGCGTGGCGTCGTCCGGTAAAGCCGGAGGAGTTGGAGCAGTATATGAAATCGTATCGCGAGGAGCGCGCAGCCGGCGAGAAGCTGGCGGATGCCTATCGGGTGGCCTTGCAGGGCGTGCTGACCTCCCGGCATTTCATCTACCTCGTCGAGGGCGATCCTGTGGCCCGCGAGCGTCTGACCGACGCGGAACTCGCCTCACGGCTCTCGTATTTCCTTTGGAGTTCGATGCCGGACGACGCTCTCCTCGCCGCGGCCAAGGGCGGCGCGCTCAAGAGCGAAGGCCTGAGCAGGGAAGTGGACCGCATGCTCGCCGACGGCAAAGCCAGCCGCTTCATCGACGACTTCTCGCGCCAATGGCTGCAACTGCACCGGGTCGGCATGTTCCCGCCGGATAAGAAACTCTATCCGACCTACGACGCGTGGTTGGAGGACAGCATGCGTGCCGAGCCGGTGGAGTATTTCCGCGAGATGTTTGCCAAGAACCTGCCCATCGACGGCTTCATCCATTCCGACTGGACCGTGGCCAATGCTCGCCTCAGCGAGTTCTACGGACTGCCGGAGTCCAAGTCGGGCGGTTTTCAGCGCGTGGTGCTCCGGCCCGAGGATCGGCGTGGCGGCCTCCTGACGATGGGCGCCGTGCTCGGCTTGACCTCCGATGGCACGCGCCATCGCCCGGTGCATCGTGGCGTGTGGCTCAGCGAAGTGATCTTTGGCAAGACACCGCCGCCACCGCCGGCGAACGTGCCCGCCATCGAACCCAATCCGCCCAAAGATCCCAAGGCTACCCTGCGCGACAAGCTGGCCGCGCATGCCAAGGACGTGAATTGCGCCGCCTGCCACGCGAGGATCGATCCGCTCGGGCTGGCCTGGGATAATTACGACGCCATCGGCCAGTGGCGCACCCGGGAGAAAGTCCCGGCGGGAGTCGGCGAGGATCCTATCGTCAATCCCGCTGGCACGATGCCCGACGGACGTGCGTTCAAGGACGCCAATGACTTCAAGCGCCTGCTCCTCGAGGACCGCGACAAAGTTGCCCGCGCCTTCATCGAGCACCTCTGCACCTACGGCCTCCGCCGCAGCATGGCGTTTGACGATCAGGACGATCTCAAAGCCATCCAAGCCGTTGCGAAGCAGAACGACTATCGGATCAAGGATATCGTCCGCGCCGTGGCGATGTCGGAACTGATGAGGAAGCGATAGCGAACGAGCTAGCCGGACAATGATGACCGACAAGAATCGAATTCAGAGCCGTGGCAATGGGAAGCGGGCGCTCCGTCTCGTTCCCCTGTTCCTGTCAGTCATCGTTTTGTCGGGAAATCACGCTGAGGCCGCAACCGTTCCGCTTCCATTCATTGCCAAGCATTGCGTGGAGTGCCACGACGACTCGGTCAGGGAGGGCGACTTTCGTGCGGACTTGCTGCCAAAGCATCTCGGTGATGCGGCGGGTCAGAAGGCCTGGAGCCGGGTGCTGGCGCGCTTGCAGAGCGGGGAAATGCCTCCGCCAAAAAAGAAGGATCGCCCCGGGGAAAAGGAGGTCCAAGCAGCGCTGGGAACGCTCAAGGCAGCGTTTCACGAAGCAGCGCTGGCGAAACATGGCGAGTCCGGACGAGTCCGCGTGCGCCGTCTCAACCGGCTCGAATACGAGAACACCGTCCGCGACCTGCTCGGCATTGATACGCCACTGCGCGATCTGTTGCCGGAGGACGACCATCGCGACGGATTCAACAACCAGACCGTGGCGCTGAGCATCTCGCCGGTTCACATCCAGCAATACATGGCGGCGGCGGATCGCGCACTTGATGCCGCGAGCGTCCGTCAGGCCCGGCCTGAAACCAAAACTCACCGCTTCGCCTTCAATCACGAGGCGGAGAAGCCTTGGTCCGCCTACGCGCACAACCGGCTTCAGTGCAACCTGCATGGCGAGGATCTTCATTTCTTCCTCGATACCCACATCGAGGTGCCGGTTGCGCTGCGGCAGTTCGAGGCGGTCACGAGGGAGACGCCCGGTCGCTATCGCATCCGCATCACGTCGGAGTCACGCGACACGACGAATGGCGAAGATCTGATTTACAGCGTGTGGGTTGCCGCGGGCGGCAAGCGGAAGGAATTGCTCGGTCACTTCGACGCACGGCATCGGCAGGAAAGCTCCATTGAGCTGACCCGTTCCTTTGAGCGCGGCGAAACGATCATCATCGCGCCCTATCGCATGGCCAAGGTGCGGATTGACGCGGGCTACAGTGTCTATTTGCCCGACAAACAGGACAAGATTCCCAAAGGCTGGCACCACATCGGCAACCCCAACCCGCCCATCGCCACGGTGGGGCCGGCCATCGTGGTGAAGCCCTTGGAAGTGACCGGCCCGTTGATCGAGATCTGGCCCCCAGTCGGCCACACCCTGCTCTACGGTGAGGCCGCCGAGTTGGCCCCGACTACCGAGGTGGCGAAAACGGCGCGGGTGCCGGATACAATTATCCGCCCAATCCGAGCCTATCGGCAGCTTAAGGATACGTTCACCGTGCGGCTGCCAACGGACAAAGCCGAGGCCGCCATCCGCGAGGCGCTCACCCACTTCATCAGCCGCGCGTTCCGCCGACCCGCGACCGCCGTGGAGGTCGAGCTTTACCACGCGATGGCCCGCGAGCGGCTGGCCAAAGGCGAATGCCTCGAAGTCGCGCTCAAAGCCGCGCACCGCGCTGTGCTTTGCTCGCCGGAGTTTTTGTTTCTCGTTGAGCAGAAGCCAAAGTTGTCCAGCCATGAGCTGGCCGCGCGCCTCTCCTATTTCCTGTGGCGCACCTCCCCAGATGACGGCCTGCGCAGGCTTGCAGACACCGGTGAACTGACCAAACCCGATGTCTTGCGGAAAGAAGCCGCTCGCCTGATCGCCTCGCCCCGCTTCGAGGCCTTTGTCAGCGACTTCCTCGCGCAATGGCTGAACCTCCGTGAGATCAACGCCACCACGCCGGACCGCGATTTGTTTCCCGAGTATTTCGAGGCCATCCACGACGGGCGGCAGGATGTGTTTTTGCACGAGTCACTGGTGGGCGAAACCCGCGCCTACTTCCGCGATCTCGTGCAGCGCGATCTCGGGGTGGCGATGCTCGTTTCCGCACCGCATGCCTATCTCAATCAACGCCTCGCCGAACACTACGACCTGCCGCCGGTGAAGGGCGCGGCCTTGCAACGGGTCGCCCTGCCCGCCGACAGCGTGCGCGGCGGATTGCTCACCCAGGCCAGCATTTTGAAAGTCACCGCCAATGGCGCGAACACCTCGCCCGTGTTGCGCGGCGTCTGGCTGCTGGAGCGCATCGTCGGCACGCCCGCCCCGCCACCACCGCCAAATGCTGGCGGTATTGAGCCCGACACGCGCGGCGCGACGACCATCCGCGAGCAACTCGCCAAGCACCAGTCGGTGAAGACCTGCGCCGGCTGCCACCAGAAGATCGATCCGCCCGGGTTCGTGCTCGAAGCGTTTGATCCCATCGGCCGATACCGGGACTACTACCGCACGACGGAGACCGGCGAGAAACTCAAGGACACGAAAGCCTTCTTCGGTGGACATTACGGAGCGGTCAAATACCTGAAGGGCCCGGCTGTGGACACGCGCAGCCAGCTTCCCGGCGGCGTTGAGATTGCAGACATCCGAGCCTACAAGGCCGCACTTGCCGCCCGGCCCGAACTCCTCGCCCGCAGCCTTGTCCGCAAGCTCGCAACCTTTGCCACCGGCGAGAGTGTGGAGGCCGGTGACGAGTTGGTTGTGGATGCCGTTTTGAGCAAGGCCGCAGCCTTCGGCTTCGGCGTGCGCACGCTGATTCACGAAGTGGTGCAAAGTGAACTTTTCACTCAGAAGTAGCCCGATCATGAAACCCATCTCCCGTCGCCTCCTGCTCCAAAGCACCGGCATTGCCCTCGGCTTGCCGCTGCTGGAGTCCATGCTGCCCGCCGCTCCCGCCGCCGCGCCGCGTCGCATGATTTGCATCGGCGTGCCGTTTGGATTTGAGCCGTCGGCCTTTGTGCCCGTCACCGCTGGCCGCGGTTACGAGCTGCCCTCGCACCTCGCGCCCCTTGCCGATTTTCGCGATGACTTCACGATCATCAGCGGTCTGAGCCACCCCAACACCGGCGGCGGCGGCCACAAGGCGGAAGCCGTGATGCTCACGGGGGCGCCCTATCCCGACTACTCGCACAACCTGAAAAACACCATCTCGGTGGATCAGGCCTTTGCCACCAAGTATCGCGGCGAGACCCGCTACGAGAGCCTTGCCCTGACCACGCAGGGCCAGTCGCTTTCCGTCACGGCCAATGGCGTCTCCATTCCGGCCATCGGCCAGCCATCGGCGGTGTTTAAGAAGCTTTTTCTCGCCGCCACCCCGGCGGAGATGGATGCCGAAATGCGCCGCATTGATGAAGGCCGCAGCATGCTGGATTTCGTCGGTGATCGCGCCAAGAGCCTGAACCGCCAGATCAGCAGCGCCGACCGGCAGCGCGTAGAGGAATACTTCGAGTCCGTCCGCGACGTGGAGCGTCAGCTCAAGATGACGCGCGAGTGGGTGAACCGCCCCAAGCCCAAGCCCATCGGCACCGAACCGAAGGACATCGCCGACAATCAGCAGCAGAAGGCCAAATTTCAGCTCATGATTGACATGATTCACCTCGCGTTGGTCACCGACTCGACCCGCGCCGTGAGCCTCATGACCTTCGGGATGCATCACGACCTTTCCCATCATGGCAAAGAGCCGAAAAAGCTCGCCGCCTGCCGGCAGGTCGAGGTGGAACTCATCCAGGCCTTTGCCGGCCTGCTTGGCAAACTCAAGAATGCCAAGGAAGGCGGCTCCACATTGCTCGACTCGACCATGGTCATGATGACCAGCAACCTGCGCGACGGAAACACCCACTGGACCTACAATCTGCCCGTCCTCCTCGCCGGCGGCGGCTTCCGCCACGGCCAGCATCTCGCGTTCAACCGCCCTTACTTGGAAGAAGTGAAGCAGGAACTCACCCCGCCCGCCGATGGCAAGAAGGTCAATCCCGAGAAAAAGATCCCGCTCATGGGCCGGGACCAGCAACCCCTTTGCAATCTCTACACCTCCATGCTGCAAAAGGGCGGCGTCGAAATCGAACGCTTCAGCACCGCCACCGGCCCGCTCGAAGGGCTCGTCTAGTCAACCAACCAACGAAGAACATTCATGAGCAACTACCTCTCCCAATCCTGGCTGATCCATCGCCGCCACGCGCTCAAAGCGCTCGGCAGTTTCGTTTCGTTGCCCTTGCTGGAATGCATGGTGCCACTCCATGGGGCGGAGAAAGTCACCACTACGCCAAAGCGTAGCGCGTTCATCTACCTGGCCAACGGCGTGCACTCGCTGAACTACCAGATCACCAAGTCGGGAAAGGACTACGAGTTCTCCCGTTCGTTGAAGCCGCTGGAGAAGCACCGCAACGTCATCACGCCCATCAGCGGCCTGCACCACCCGGGCAGTCTCAGCCACCACCACAACTGCATCAACGTCTTCCTGACCGGCGGAAAACTCGGCCCTTCGGATCGCAACACCATTTCCGTGGATCAGAAGATGGCCGAGATCACCGCGCAGCAGACGCGCGTCGCTTCGATGGAAATTGCCCTGACCGGCTCATCGCTCGCCTGGACCGCCGATGGCGTGCAGTTGCCGGCGTTGCGCCGTTGCAGCGAGATTTTTGCCTCACTCTTCGAGGAGCCAAAGGGCGGGAAGACCGCCCAGCGCCGGGCGTTGCGCCGCAAGGGCAGCGTGCTGGACGCCAACCTCGCCGAGGTGCGCCGCCTCGAACAAAAGATGGGCAGGGAGGACAAAGGCCGCATGGAGCAATACCTCACCTCTGTGCGCGAGGCCGAGATTCGCACCCGCCGCGCGGACGCGTGGCTGGACACGCCGCTGCCGGCCATTTCCGAAGCGGATCGCAAGCGAACCAACCGCGACATCGCGCAGACAATGGCGGGCGATTATTTCCGCACCGTGTATGACCTCATGGTGCTGGCCTTCCAGACGGATGTGACGCGTGTGGCCACGTTCAGCCTCGGCGGGGAAGGCGACGCCTTCGCCATTCCTGAAATCGGCATCACCGAGTCGCGCCACCAGCTCAGCCACCACGGCGGTGACCCTGGCTACATGGAAAAGCTCACGAACTACGACACCTTCGCCATCGAGCAGTTCAGCTATTTCCTCACCCGCCTCTCGGAGACCAAGGACCTCGGCGGGAAACCATTGCTCGGCTCCACCATGGCGTTGTTTGGAAGTGGGATGTCGTACGGTCACAGCCATGGAAACGCGAATCTACCGCTAGTGCTTGCAGGCGGATCCGACCTCGGGTTGAAACATGGAAGCCATATCGACTTCAACAAGGAGGCATCTG
>CAZQEW010000152.1:3728-9190 GCA_964591495.1 uncultured Klebsiella sp. | reverse complement strand
TTGATGCACCTTGAACCGCATCCCCGCATGGTCATCTACGCCTACGGCCAGTCGCTGCGGCCGGCGGAACGCGGAGTGAACGTCGCCCCCGGCACCTACTCGCTGATGGTCACCAATTATCAGGTCACCGGTGAATCCGCCGCGCGCGCCGTCGTGCGCATCGAGGGCCTGCCGGAACCGGGCCTCCTCCCGCGTCCGCTGCCCGCCGGCGCGCCGCCGGTGGTCACGCCCCGCGTGTTCATGGAAAGCTTCAAGCTGCTGCCCGAATTTTAACGAGCCATGTCCCGCCCGTCACATCCCTTCCTCGCCCTGCCTGCCGCGGCGGCCAGCCCATGGCGCAGCCCGCGTCCCGACGGCTTGCGCGTCCGGAATTCCTTAAGCAATCCACCGTATTGTTGGCCTGCCCCCGGCGGGACTAGATTCACGTCAACCTCGCGGAACTCCTTATGAAAAGCCGTAACTGGTTTGTGGCCGGACTGCTGCTCCTGCTCGGGGCCGCGCTCCTGCTCCGCGAAGGCGAGCGCCGCCGCGCGCGGGAGCAGGCCGCCGCCGGCACCAACACCGCCCCGCCCGCCGTCAGCCTCTGGGAGCGCTTCACGCGCCTGCCCGCCGCGCTCACCGGCCGTCGTCCCGCCGCTCAGCCCGCCGCGCCCGTGGCTTCAACGGCCCAGGTGAAGGCATTGAGCGATGATCCGCACCTGCCTTTCCGGGTGCGCAACACGGCCAAGCCCGATGCCGAGCTGTTCCGCAGTGACACCGCCGTCCTGCTGCGCAACGCGCTGGTGGAGACCCGCGAGCCGGTGCGCCTGAACATCCCGCCCCATCTGCGCGCGCAGGGCGATCCCGGCAGCTGGCTGGTGCAGGCGCGCGGGAGCATTGACGGGAAATTCCGCGAGGTGCTCAGCGGGGCCGGGGCGGAAATCGTCAGCTACGTGCCGAACAACACCTACCTCGTGCGCGCCAGCGCGGCCGTTGCCCAGCAGCTCCGCGTGGCCCCGCGCGTCCACAGCGTCCTGCCCTTCGAGCCGTTCTACAAACTCGACATGCAGTTGCTCCCGCTCGCCGTGCGGCAGGAGCCGATGCCCGCCGGCCGGTGGCTGAACCTGGTGCTGTTCCATGGCACGCAGGATCGCACCAAGGCCGACCTCGCCGCGCTGGGGGCGGAGGTCAAGGGCGAGCAGCCGTTCCCCTTCGGCCACGTCGTCACCATCGCCCCGCCGGCCGACAGCCTGGTGGCGCTGGCGCAGTTGCCCGCCGTGCAGAACATCGAGGCGTATCACTCGCCCGTGCTGATGAACGACCTTTCCCGCGTGCGCCTGGATGTGTCGACGAACACCACAGACGTTTCTCCGGCCGGTAATTGGCTTGGGCTGACAGGTAACGGCGTGACGGTTGGGCTCGTCGACAGCGGTGTGGACCTTGCGCACCCGCAGCTTGCCGGCCGCACGTTCGTCAACGGCTTTAGTCCAACCGCTGATGCTGACGGTCACGGCACCGCGGTGGCCGGTGCCATTGCGGGGATCGACAGCACCACCCCTACCGCCACCAACGGCTCCATCTCCGGGGCAACTTATCGTGGCATTGCCCCCGGCGCGCGGCTCTATCCGCTCTCGATCTACGCCACGGATTACACGAACTATGGCAACCTCTGGTTCATCACCAACGGCTACCTCGCCACCAACATCTTCATCATCAACAACAGCTGGGGCTACCCGGTCTCGACCTACGACATCAACTCCGCGCTCTACGACGAGAAGGTCCGCGACGCACTCGACTGGCGCACCAATATCCAGCCACAGACCCACGTTTTCGCGGCGGGTAATGCGGGCAATGCCAACTCCGGCGGCCTTGGCGGCGCGGCGGACACCATCGCCTCGCCCGGCAACGCCAAGAACGTCATCACCGTCGGCTCGTCCGAGCTGTTCCGCCTCGTGGCCAACTCGACCAACGATCCGCAGGCCAATGCCCGCTCCGACAGCTTCAGCCAGGTGTCCGATTTCTCCAGCCGCGGCAACGTCGGCGTCGGCATCGAGGGCACGGCCGGCCGCTTCAAGCCCGACCTCGTCGCGCCCGGCCAATACATCGCCACCCTGCGCGCGTCCACCTTCACCAACCCGCAGCCGGCGGACGCGGACCTCGGCAGCTCGCAGTGGCGTTACGAGTCCGGCACCAGCCTCGCCGCCGGCAAGGTCTCCGGCGTGCTCGCGCTGATGCAGGAGTTTTTCAGCGTCAACTTTGGGCGCACCAACGGCCTGCGTCCCTCGCTCAACAAGGCCCTGCTCATCAACCGCGCGCAGTCGCTCGGTCCGGCCTACGATTTCGCGGTCAACAATCCCGTCACGCATCAGGGTTGGGGCATTCCCTCCCTGAGCAACACGCTGCCTTCAATTGCTGGGATGGCGTTGCTTTCTCCTGCTGCTTCGGCCACCGCGCCCATCGTGCTCGTGGAGGAGAACGCCTTCGTCACCAACCACGTGGCATCCGGCGAGTATCACGCCTTTGATGTCTCCGTTCCTGCCATCCCCGGCGGCACGAATAACCTGAAGATAACGCTGGCCTGGACCGATCCGCCGGGCAATCCCATCTCCTCCGTCAAGCTCGTCAACGACCTCGACCTCTACGTCACCAACCTCATTGCCAACGGCGCGCAGTTCGAAGGCAACAACATCGCCCCCGGCGGCACCGTCTCCCAGCCCACCAGCGTTGGCAGCTTGAGCCAGCGCGACTCGGTGAACAACGTGGAGAACACCTTCATCCCGCTCACCAACACCACGGCGGCGACCACTTACCGCGTTTATGTCATCGGCCGGAAAGTCAACGTCAACGCCGTCTCCGGCAACACCAACCAGGTTGCGCAGGACTATTCGCTGGTCTTCTCCACGGACGCCGGCCCCGCCACCAGCCTCACCGTCACCTTCCCGGCGGCCGCGGATGGCTACGGCTTCACCAACCGTCCCATCAACATCGTCACCAACGGCATTCCGTATCTCAACGAGCGCGTCGGGGCCAACTCGCCGTTGTTCACGCTCAACGGCACCTCCAATCCGAACACCAACGGCCTGACCAACCAGTGGACGTTTTACGTTTACACCAACCTGAATTATCCCAGCTCCTCGGTCACCAACTTCACGACCAACATCACCGCCGGGGTGACCAACATCATGACCAACGTCGTCCGCCTCCCGATGGTGAACGGCGGACCTTACGTGGCCTTCTCGACCTTCCTGCCGCCCAACCTCGCCCGCGCCCGCAACGGCGACGCGGACATTGACCTTTACGTCACGCGCAGCTCGCTCGCGTATCCGGGATCTGGAGCTGCCGGGTTGACCAACCTGGATCCATTGGTCTTGGGCAGCGCCAGCACCTTCCGCTCGACCAACCGCGGTGGCTACGAGCTGTTCAACGTTACCAACTCCGCCATCGGGGAAATCTTCTACGTCGGCATCAAGTCCGAGGACCAGCAGGGCGGCACCTACGGTTTCTTCGGGGCCTCGGCCCCGTTCCCCTTCTTTGGCACCAACACCAACGGCCTCTTCCAGGTTGCCTTGTTCCCCGTGCCCATGGACATCCCTGATGGCACGCCGGAAGCCCCAGGTGGAGTCACGCTCTACGGCATTCTTCCCACCAACGTCATCATGCAGAGCATCACGATGTCCAACACCATCGTGCACGAGAACCTCGGCGATCTCGTAGGCACGCTCACGCACAATGGCACCGTCGTGACCCTGAACAACCACTCGGCCGGCCGCGGCACCAATCCGCCCGGCGGCCTGAGCACCAACGGCCTCATCTACGACTCCTTCCGCAACCCGCCCGACGGTCCCGGCGATGTGACGGACTTCCTCGGCCAGGATGGCGTGGGCCTGTGGATCTTCGAGCTTTACGACAACAGCCCGTTCCAGACCGGCGCGGTTACCTTTGCGGACCTCTTCATCGTCCCTTACACCAACCAATCCAGCACCAATCCCAACGTTTTCTTCCGCACCTTCGACCTCGCGGCGGGCCAGTCCTATGTGGACTTCTTCAACATCCCCGGCTACGCGACGAACCTGGACGTGGACATCGTCGGCGGCCTGGCCGGCGTGCCTGGGCCCGCCTCCAGCAATGGCGTGGACATCCTCGCCAGCGCCCCCGGTGCGGGCGTTCCCACTTCGCAGTCTTACGGCATGGGCGCGTTCGACTTGGACAATCTGGATGCCACAACTTATCCGCACCTCCGCATCTCGCCGGTTTCCTCGCCGCCGTTGACGCCGGGCATGTGGAACTTCCGCATCCTCAACAACTCGGCGAGCATGCTCACCCTGACGCTGCGTTACACCTTGGGGGTGAACTTGGCCGTGAACGATGTCGCGTTCAACTATACCAACGCCGGCGTTTCCCTCCTCGATGAATACACCACCAACCTGTTCTTCAACGTCCCGCAGGACCGCGTCATCGCCGGCCTCGACGTGGGCGTGGCCATCCGACACCCGCGGGTATCCGACTTGGTTCTGCATCTCATTTCCCCCAGCGGCCGCAAGGCGTTGCTCTTCGAGGACCGCGGCGGCACCAATGGCGTTACCACTACCGACCTGCGCGCCAACTTCACCGAGAACACCAACTACGTAACCCATGTGGACACCAATGGCGCCGCCGCCGGTGGTTTCCACAACCTCGGCTACCTGCTGCCCATCAAGTTCGTGCCGGCACCGTATTCTGCCGTCGTTTCCCCGCCCTCTCTGGTCACGAACATGACCAACCTCCTCTTCGGCCACGGTGCGATGGTCAGCTCACCGCATGAGTCACCCGCCGGTTTGGCGCATTTTGGGCAGCAGTTGGTCATGGCCGGCAAGGTCAACCGCAACAGCACCAACGACGGATTCGTGGCGGCCTATGTGACCCCGATCGTTACCAACCGCTATGCTTCGAACCTGTTTACCAACTTCAATGCCGGGCTGGCGGTCTCGACCAACCTGAATTTCACACCTGTCACCAACTGGACGGTCACCAACTTCTGGCCCGGTTCCCTCAGTGGCTATCGCGGCACGAACAACGGCACCACTACGCCGCTGGCCGAGCAGACCTTTTTCAACGGCGTGGCGCTGAATGTGGACGGTGTCTTTGCCGTGGGGCAGACCCGCAACTACTTCCCGCCCACCGCACTCACATGGTCCGGCACCAACACGCGGCAGGTCTATGACATCGATCTCGGCTCCACGGCGGGTTCCGTCAACTTGGCACACCTCTCGGATGTGAATCGCGACCGCATCCTCGTGGAATACGAGGGGCGCACCCTGATGGATCTGACTCCGGCTGCCGGGGCCGCGCCGACGAATTTTGTCACCAACTTGATCTACCACGGGTCCTCGCGATTCCTGCGCGTGGCGATGAACCCGGCGGTGAACGCGGCGGCCGGTTCGACCTGGACCAACACGCTCACCATCTTCCGCAGTAATGGCGTCACCTTTGCCGTGGACAACTTC
>CAZQEW010000152.1:1528-3628 GCA_964591495.1 uncultured Klebsiella sp. | reverse complement strand
GCGCTGTTTGCCACGTTGAATGCGCCGGCGGGTGTGGCCGTGGCTACCAACGGCGACATTTACGTGGCTGACACGGGCAACAACCTTATCAAGCGCTACAGCAGCAACGGCACCTTCCTGCAACTCTGGGGCGACACCTCGGTGGCCCCGCCGGCGAACGCCGGTAGCAACGACACGCCGTCCTTCGCGGCGGGCCGGTTCAGCGGACCGCAGGGCCTTAGCATCGGCGCGGACGGCGTGGTCTATGTGGCCGACACGGGCAACAACCTCATCCGCACCATTGACACGGCAGGCAATGTGGGGCGGATTTCGCTGCCCGCCGCCTTTGTCACCGGCAGCGGTGATTTGAACGCTCCCCGGGGTGTGCTCGCGGTCATTGGCAATGCCGGGGGAGCGGACCTAAGTCAAGGGACGAGGTTCACCAACACCCTCTCTTCAAGCACCAACGTTTTTGTCGCCGACACGGCCAACAACCGCATCGTGTGGCTGCAATGGTCCAACACGGCTTGGGCTGCCTACCATCTCGCCGGCGGGCTCTCCCCCGCTTTCACCGCCGGTCGCACGGATGGCACCAACTCGGCAGCATCGTTCAACGCCCCTTCTGGCATTACGCGTGATGGTTACGGCAACCTCTACGTTACCGACGCCGGCTCGCACCTGATCCGGCGGGTCACGCCGCTTGGTGACGTGCAGACCATCGCGGGTGACTCTGCCGGCGGCACGTCCGGGAACGTCAACAACGAGGTGGGCAGTGTCGCCCGGTTCAACACCCCGCGCGGTCTGGTGTCCGATCGCTTCGGCACGCTTTTCGTCGCGGACTCTGGCAACAACAGCGTCCGCGTAGTCGCGCCCTACCAGACCGGCATGCCGACAAACGCCTTTGTCACCTACTTCCCGTTCAACGGCCCGACCAACAGCCATATCATGGGCGCGCCGCCCGTGTTCTTCTCGCGTGGCATCACCAACTCGGTGTTTGGCACCGAACTGGCCGGCAATAGCCCTGCCAGTCGGGACACTTTCAATGGGGTGGCGACAGCCACGGAATACGGCATCGCCGGGCAGGCCACGAACTTCATCTATGCCGTCGGTTCCGCCCAGTTCAGCACGAACTCGGTATCCGGCCAGTCGGCCTACGACCGCATGTTCCTCACCAAGTTCGCCACCAATGGCCAGCCGGTCTGGACGCGCGGCCACTTGCCCGCTGCCTCCATTCGCGCTGTGACCAATGGCTTGGGCGCGATTACTGCCCTCACCATTGATTCCGGCGGCGGGGGCTACCCCGCGGCGCCGGTGGTCACGATCCACGATCCTTTGAATCCCGTGGTGGCCAACCGAAACATCCCCGTGACCGTGACCTTGACCGGCGGGTCGGTCACCGCCGTCACCGCGCCCGGTCTGCCGCTCGCTGGCCCGTTCGTCGCGCCGCGCGTGTATGTGGAGGCCCCGCCCTCGCCGCACATGCCTGGCCATGCGCTCGCGGTCATCCACGGCACCAACGTCGTGGCCGCCGGATACACGAACACCAGTGCCGTGGCCCTGACCACAAACAACCTGCCGTTCCTTCTGTGTCTGGACACAACCAATGGCGGGCTTCGGTGGGCCGCGAGTTCCGCCAATGGTGGCCACTACAACGCGGTGGCCGTGTATGGCACTAACATCATCGCGGCAGGCGCTGCCTATGGTGCTGGTGTGGCCGGCGTGGCGGCCAGCAACTGCCTGATTGAGAGTTGGACCTTGGCAGGCACACCGCTTTTATCGACCAGCTACAATTTCGGGGCCGGCCGGCCGAGTCAGTTGAGCGGTCTCATCGCCATCGAGCAGTTGGACCGGGCCTAT
The DNA here is from genome assembly GCA_964591495.1 of uncultured Klebsiella sp. Lineage (GTDB taxonomy): Bacteria > Verrucomicrobiota > Verrucomicrobiia > Limisphaerales > SXTU01 > SXTU01. The sequence goes on along the minus strand of CAZQEW010000152.1, from coordinate 1,792 downwards.
GCTGTAGGCACGGTTAGCAACAACGCGACGAGCTGTGACGCCTTCCTCATGGAGATTGACCTCCAGACTCTTGCCGTCGTCTCCGTGGTCACAAACAACATCACCAATGGCCTGAACTTCGCCAAGGCCATCACCACCGACGGCGTGGACCTCTACGTGGCCGTGGAAGGCCCCGGCGATGGCAACGCCAGTGACCGGCAAGCCGCCATCTTCCGTTACCGCGCCAAGAATTTCTACCAACCGGAAGAGTCGTTGAACGTCTTC
>CAZQEW010000152.1:0-1428 GCA_964591495.1 uncultured Klebsiella sp. | reverse complement strand
CGGGTGCCCGTGCCCTCCGCCGCCAGCGTTGCCACCAACCTCATCACTGCCAGCGGGCCGGTCCGCGTGAACTTCCACCCGTCCAGCCTGCCGGCGGATGGCGCGCCCGGCACCCGGCAGATGTTCAGCAGCGCGTCCACGGGTTCCTTCATCGTCTCCACCAACACGAATGCCACCGCCCGACTGCGTCCCGGTCGGGAATACTATCTCGGCATCACGCCCCTGAACGTGGGGCCGCCCGTGCAGGTAAGCGTGCAGGTTGATTTCGACCGCACCGAACTGCCGCCGTCCGTCACCTCGCTTGCCAGCGGCGTCCCCTTGGCCGGCTTCACGGTCGCCAATGGCGGCCAAAGTCACTACGCCTTCAACGTGCCGACCAACGCCTCGGCCACGCTCTTCGAAATCACCGCCGCCAACGGCAACGTGAACCTTTATCTCCGCCGCTCGAACGGGCCGGCCGCACTTCCGGGCCCGGGTGGCTATGATTTCGCCAGCGCCAACCCGTTCGTCGGCACCGAGCAGATTTTCCTCATCACGAATTCCGCCTCCGCTGCCGCGCTCACACCCGGCACGTGGCTGATGGGCGTCCATAACGCGGACAATGCGCCGGTGAACTTCACCGTGCGGGCCACTGCCGCCACGGCCACCCCCTACAACCTCGTCACCTCCACCAACAGCCAGACCCACGCAGGCGTCACCAGCCCGGGCAACGCGCCCAACACGCTCTACAAGCTCACCGTGCCCACCGGGGAAAGGGCGCTGCTCTTCGAGCTGACCGGCCTGAACGGCAACGGCGATCTCGTGGTGCGCCGCAACGCCTTCCCGCTGGCGACGACCTACGATTTTGGCAATGCCCGCTCGGGCAACGCCCCGGAATGGATCAGCCTCCGCACCAACGCGAGCCTGCCGAGCCTGGCTGGCGACTGGTATTTCGGCGTGCTGAACCCCGGCGCGACGCACGTGTCCTACAACGTCATGGCGCGGCAATCGGTCAACGGCGTGCTGGTGGGCAGCGCCCCGCTCCAGATCGTCCGCCCGCCCGGCGCCAGCATGCTCACCGGCGGCACGGGCTTCGGCTTCGGCCTCAACGGCGTCCCCGGCGAGAAATATCAGGTGCAATACCGCACCAATCTTGCCGCCACCAACTGGGTGGTGCTGACCAACATCACCGCCCCGGTGGACGGGGTGATCAGCTTCATCCACTCCGGCGCACTGACGAACAAGAACCTCTACTACCGCTTCCTCGCGGTGCCGTGAGGGCAGCTTGGCAACGCCAAGAGCGCGCGGTATCATCCCAATAATGAGCTACCAGAGCGTCATCACCCTAGAGCCGGGGAAGCGGGGGGGCAGACCATGCGTTCGTGGAATGCGCATCACGGTGGCCGATGTGCTGGGCTGGCTGGCGAGCGGCATGACGCACGCGGAGAT
>CAZQEW010000151.1:0-9271 GCA_964591495.1 uncultured Klebsiella sp. | reverse complement strand
GTAATGCAAACCACAAGCCAATGCAGAGCGCTTCCGTGCCGGCGGTTTGCAACCGCCGTCCGTTGCGGTCAAACACTCCGCTGCTCCCGAGCCCCCGAAGCCCACGCGCGGCGGTTGCAAACCGCCGGCACGCCACCCCAGACCCCAGAGCCTAGACCCCATCCCCTAACGAAGTTATGAAACTCCTCCGCGCCTCCCACCTCGGCATGTGCTTCGGCGTGCGTGACGCTATCGCGCTCGCACAGACCGAAGCCGCCCGCCAGCCGCTGACCATCCTCGGCGAACTGGTCCACAACGAAACCGTCCTCGCCGACCTCCGCGCGCGAGGCATCCGGTTTACCAGCCAGCCCGCGACGGCGGAGACCGACACCGTGATGGTCACGGCTCACGGTGCTTCGGAAGCTGCGAAGACCCGCGCCCGCGAGCGTGGCCTGCATGTGCTGGAAGCCACCTGTCCGCTCGTCCATGTCGCCCACCGCGCCGTGCAGACACTCGTGCGCGCCGGTTTCCACCCCGTCATCATCGGCAAGTGCGACCACGTGGAAGTGCGCGGCCTGACCGAAGACCTCGCCGAGTGCGACATCGTGTTGACCGAAGCGGATGTGTCTGCGCTGCGTGAGCGCCCGCGCTTCGGCATCGCCGCGCAGACCACGCAGCCCATCGAGCGCGTGCGGCAACTCGTCGCGCTCGTCCGCGCGCGCTTCCCGCAGTCGGAAGTGCGCTTCGTGGACACCGTCTGCCAGCCCACCAAGCAGCGCCAGACCGCCGCCGAGGAACTCGCGCGCCAGTGCGACGTAGTCGTGGTCATCGGCGGCGCGCACAGCAATAACACGCGCGAACTTGTCGCCACCTGCGTCCGCTTTTGCCCGCGCGTGCATCACGTGCAAGGCCCGTCGGACCTGCGCGCCGATTGGTTCGCCTGCGCGGAAACCGTTGGCCTCACCGCCGGCACGAGCACGCCGGACACGACGATTGATGCGGTGGAGCAGGCGCTTTGGCGCATCGCCAGCCAACGCGGAAGCCCCGTTGCTTCGACAGAACCCTTGGCCGCTTAAACTCTACCTCATGAAAACCCTTGCCCGCATCGGTGCTGTCCTTTCCTTTGGCTTCTTTTCTGTCCCCGGCTTGGCGCTGATAGCCCACTCGCGCGAGAACAGTCAGTGGGGCGAGGCCATCTTTGGCTGCCTCTTCATTGGCATCGCCTGCTTCACTGGCACGCTGCTCTGGCTGCTGGGGGACAGGAGCAGCGTAAGGTCGGACACGGAGTAGTCTTGTAGCTGGCACACAGCTTCATCATGAGCTCTGCCGCGTTGCCCAACCTCGGCACCGGCGACGCCTTCCTGCCGAGGGAGAAAAAGTGCTTCGTCAGCCTCTGGACGGACAGTATCAAGGCGTCAGGGACCGTCGGCGGCCGACGATGAAGCGATGGTTCTGCTGGCCTTTCTGCACTCTCGAGCTTGCCATTAACCGCTCCTCCGCTTTGCGCCTCTGCCTTCGTCAGACCCGTTGGGCTGAAACTCCGGCGCACGGCGAATTTCCCCCTGTAATGGTGGTCGAATGCGTGTAGATTATGCCCATTGTTTTGCATGAAGTTGATTGTCGCCATCGGAACGCTCGCCGCGTCCGCCACCGCGCTGGTCGGCGCGCCGGTGGATTATGTGAAGGATATCCAGCCGCTCCTTGCCCAGAACTGCTACCAGTGCCATGGCGCGACGCAGCCCAAGCACGGTTTGCGCCTCGACACGGCGGCTTTCGCGCTGAAGGGCGGGCAGTCCGGACCGGCCATCAAGCCCGGCAATTCGTCTGACAGCTTGCTGGTGCAGGTCATCTCCGGCACGCACAAGGACATCACGCGGATGCCCTACAAGAAACCGCCGCTGTCGGACGGGCAGATCGCGCTGGTGCGCCAGTGGGTTGACGAGGGGGCGAAAGCCCCGGCGAATGAGGTGCCCGGCAGCAAAGCGCATTGGGCCTTCGTCGCCCCGACTCGGCCGGCGGTGCCGGCCATCGCCAACCGTCAATCGCCGATCATCAACCCCATAGATGCCTTCATCCTCGCCCGCCTTGCAAAAGAGAAGCTTGCACCTTCGCCAGAAGCCGACCGGGCTACGCTGATTCGCCGGCTATCGCTGGACCTGCTTGGCCTGTTGCCGAAGCCGGAGGAAGTGGATGCGTTCATGAACGACAAATCGCCCGACGCTTACGAAAAGCTCGTCGAGCGGTTGCTCGCGTCGCCGCACTATGGCGAGCGCTGGGGCCGCTGGTGGCTCGACGTGGCGCGTTACTCGGACTCGAACGGCTACTCGATTGACGCGCCGCGCAGCATCTGGCGTTACCGCGACTGGGTCATCGCCGCGCTGAATCGCGACCTGCCGTTCGAGCAGTTCACCATCGAGCAAATTGCCGGAGACATGCTGCCCGACGCGACCCTGGAGCAGAAGGTGGCGACGGGCTTCCATCGCAACACGCAAATCAACCAGGAGGGCGGCATCGACAAGGAGCAGTTCCGCATCGAGTCCGTCGTGGACCGCGTCAATACCACTGGCGCAGCGTGGCTGGGACTGACGGTTGGCTGCATGCAGTGCCATGATCACAAGTTCGACCCGATGACGCAGAAGGAATACTTCGGCCTCTTTGCGATGTTGAACAATCAGGACGAGCCCGACTTGCCGCTCGTCTCGCCCGACCAGGCCATGCACGTCGCCGCCATTGAGGCCAAGGTCGCGGGCTACATCGCCGACCTGTTCAAAAAGGAAGCGGACATCGTCACGCGCGAATTGAAGTGGGAAACCAGCATGACGCCCGAGCAACGCCAGGCCATGCCGCAGCTCTGGCGCGAAATCTTCGACGTGCCCGCCACCCAGCGAACGGACGCGCAGAAATTGGTGATGGTGACTTCCTTCGTGGAGAACGCGGCAGAGAACAAGACGCATCAGGCCGTCATCAAGAAGCTACGCGCCGAAAAGCCGAAGGTGGAGACTTCCATGGTGATGCGCGAGGCGGCGAAGCCCCGCCGCACTTACCTGCACATCAAGGGCGATTTCACCCGCGACGGCGGCGATGTGAAGGCGCATTTCCCCGCCGCGTTGCACCCGGCGAAGGTCCCCGCTGACCGCGAGCCCAACCGCCTCGACCTGGCGCGCTGGCTGGTGGACGACGCAAACCCGCTCACGGCGCGCGTGCTCGTGAACCGCGTTTGGCAGCAGTATTTCGGCAAGGGCCTCGTGGACACGGAGAACGACTTCGGCACGCAAGGCTCGCTGCCCACGCAACCGGAGTTGCTCGACTGGCTTGCGGTTGAGTTCAAACAACCGACCGCGAAATCCAATTCCCCATCACCCATCCCCTATTCCCTCAAAGGCCTTCACCGACTCATCGTGACGAGCGCGACGTATCGTCAGTCTTCCGCCGCGCGCCCCGACCTTGCACGCGTGGATGCAAACAACAAACTCCTCGCCCGCCAAAACCGCCTGCGCCTCGACGCCGAAATCGTCCGCGACATCGGCCTCAGCGCCAGCGGTCTGCTCGCGCCAAAGATTGGCGGTCCGAGCGTTTATCCGCCCATCCCGGCGGGCGCGTTGGACTTAGGTCAACGCAAGCAGCCATGGCCCACCAGCACTGGCCCCGACCGCTACCGGCGCGGCCTATACACGTTTCACTTCCGCGCCACGCCGCCGCCCTCGATGAGCGTCTTCGATGCGCCGGATGGCTACAGCACCTGCACGCGCCGCATCCGCAGCAACACGCCGCTTCAGGCGCTCGCGCTGTTAAATGACACGGCCTACTTCGAGTTCGCCGAAGGTCTCGCGGCGCGCGTGCTCAAGGAAGTTCCGGCCAACGATTCCGCCCGCCTTGAACACGCCTTCCGGCTCTGCCTCGCCCGCAAACCCAGCGGGACGGAGTCCGCGCGCGTGGCCGAATTACTCAAGGGCGAGCTTGCCGCCGTGACCGACGCGGAAGCGAAGTCCGCGAAAGCCCCCGCCGGCGTGGAGCCGAAGCAGTTCGCTGCGTGGACGACGGTGGCGCGGGTGCTGTTGAACCTCGACGAAACCATCACGAGGGAATGATGCGAAATGCCGCGTCGCGAACTGAAATTTCCCCAGCAGGTTGAAGACTGGCGTCAGGAGCTATCCCGCCAAATCACTGCTCCGGCTGGGATGACGCTTATCGGCTCTGGTGCATTGCTCTGGCACGCCGCGCAACGCGGGTTGAACGACCCGCTACCGGAAAACAGCATGGACGTTGACCCCATCACCGACTCCGATGAAGTGGCTCGGTATTGTTACGAGGCTGTCATCGGAAGTGATTTCGAGCTAACCCATGGCTGGCATGTGAATCTGATGCCGGATTGGGTGCTGAAGGAATTCCCCACTGAGTGGCCCAGCCGGTCGACGACGAAACCATACGGACTACTGACCGTGACGGTTCCAGCTCCAGCGGATTTGCTAATTCCCAAGCGAAAGCGTAATGAGCCGCGAGACCGAGCCCACGAGGCTTGGGCAAGAGCGGTTGGCCTGATAAGCTGACAAACGATGACTGAGAACGTCACCAACCGTCTCGACCCGTGGGGGCCTTACGCCAACCCGGACGACATCGCCCGGCTCGTGTATGGCCGCATGATGTGGCGCTTGCCGGATATGCGGGCGCGGCTGTTGTCTCACTGGCTGGATGAGCGCCACCCGCACCACGAGCGCTTCGCTGAGCGCCGGAGGTTGGTGGAAGACTTGCTGACTTCGACCGAGTCCGACTCCGAACTCGATGCCCGGTTGCGCGCGAAGAATACCAGCCTGCGCGCGGCGGCGCGGGAGATCCCGCCGGTCTTCGGTAGCTTTTTCTGACATGAATTCCGAGATGCAAACTCCGCTGTTGGCTTCCACCCGTCGGCAATTTTTCAGCCAGTGCGGCATGGGCCTTGGCTCCATCGCGCTGGCGTCGTTGATGGCGGACAAGGCCAATGCCCTCACGCCCAAGCTGGTGAACCCGTTCGCGCCAAAGGGCGGGCACGGAGAGCCGAAGGCCAAGCGCGTCATCTTCTTGTTCATGGCCGGCGGACCAAGCCAACTCGAGCTGTTCGACTACAAGCCCAAGCTCGTCGAGTTGAACGGCCAGCCCATCCCGCAGAGCTACATCGAGGGCAAGCGCTTCGCGTTCATGGGCAGCAGCCACGGCGTAAAATGCCTCGGCACGCGCAAGCACTTCGAGCGGCGCGGCCAGGCGGGCACCTGGATCAGCGACATGCTGCCTTACACCAGCGGCATCGCCGACGACATCGCGGTGGTCACAACTTGCGCGACGAACCTTTTCAACCACGCGCCGGCCAAGCTCTTCATGAACACCGGCTCGGGGCAGTTCGGCCGGCCGAGCCTCGGCGCCTGGGCGACCTATGGCATCGGCAGCGAGGCGAATGATTTGCCTGGGTTCGTCGTGTTGCAGAGCGGACCGCGGGGACCGCGCGGCGGTGCAGTGAACTGGGGCAGCGGATTTCTCCCGACGACCTTCCAGGGCGTGCCGTTGCGTGCACAGGGGGAGCCGATTCTCAACCTCACCAGCCCCGCCGGTGTCTCTGCCGAGCGCCAGCGCCGCACGCTGGACGCGGTGCGCGATTTGAACCTCCAGCGCCTCGTCGCGACCGGCGACGACGAAATCAACACGCGCATATCCGCCTACGAGATGGCGTATCGGATGCAGTCCAGCGCGCCGGAGCTGATTGATATTTCCGGCGAGAGCAAGGCCACCCTTGATCTTTACGGCGTGGACCCGGCCAAGCCGTCCTTCGCGCGGAACTGCCTGCTCGCACGGCGGCTCATCGAGCGCGGCACACGCTTCGTGCAGCTCTACCACACCAACTGGGACAGCCACGGCGGCCCCGGCGAGACGCTCGAAGACGACTTCCCGAAGGTCGTAAAGGACGTGGACCAAGCCTGTGCCGCGCTGGTGAAGGACCTGAAGGCGCGCGGCCTGCTGGAGGACACGCTCGTCATCTGGGGCGGCGAGTTTGGCCGCACGCCGATGGGCGAGAACCGCGACAAGACCGGGCGGAATCACCACATTGACGCGTTCACGATGTGGTTCGCCGGCGGCGGAGTGAAGGGCGGCCAAACCATCGGCGAAACCGACGAATTGGGCTTCGGACCCGCGCGCGACCGCTGCCACGTGCATGACCTGCACGCGACGATTCTGCACTTGCTCGGCCTCGACCACCTCAAGCTCACGTTCCGTTTCCAAGGCCGCGACTACCGGCTGACGGACATTCACGGGGAGCTGATCACCAAGCTCATCGCTTAGCAGCCGACGCGAAAACCGGTGCGCGTGCAACCGGGATTTGCCTTGAGCGCCGGGCCGACCTTCGTTTGCATTCGGCCGCGTGCAAACTCACTCGCCCCGTAATTTCCTTTGGCTGGCCTTGAAGGTTGGGGGCGGCGTCCTGCTTCTCCTGGTTCTCTTGCTGGGTGGGTTGATTGCCTACTTTGTTACCGAGAAACGCAAATACGAGCGGCTTACGGACACTCGGGACCTGCGGCAGCGGGCTGCCAAGATGGGAGAGGGCTACTTAGGGGCGCGGAAAGATTCAGCCCTGGTCATCGGCGTCACGCAGCGGGGGCAACGCGCCGTGCTGGGGTTTGGCCGGGTGGCCGCTACCAACAGCGTGCTGCCTGACGCGCGCACGATGTTCGAGGTCGGCTCGGTCACGAAGGTCTTCACCGCCCTTGCCCTCGCGCGGCTGGAACTCGACGGAAAGTTAAAGCTGACGGATACCCTGCGTGAGGTGCTGCCGGAAAAGGTTGCTTTGGCAAAGTCGATCGAAGCGGTGACCCTGATGCACCTCGCGACTCACACGGCGGGATTGCCACGCCTACCGAGCAACCTCGATGCTTCGGCGGCAAACCTTGCCAACCCCTATGCGAAGTATCGGACCGAGGATCTGCAGCAGTATCTGGCGGGGGCCAAGGTGAACAACCCGGCGGGGGCCCTGATGGATTACTCGAATGTCGGTTTTGCCGTGCTGGGGCAGGCCCTGTCCACCAAGGCGGGCCAATCCTATGAGGCATTGCTCCGCAGTTCCGTGCTGGATCCGTTGGGGCTGACTGACACGGTCATTCAGCTGTCTCCGGATCAGCGCACACGCTTGACCCCGGGACATTCGCCCAAGGGCGAAGTGGTGCCGGGCTGGGATTTTGACGCCTTTGCGCCGGCCGGCGCCTTGCAGTCCAACGCAGCTGACCTGCTGACCTTCATCGAGGCGAACTTAGCTGACGCGGACACGTCAGTTGGACGCATCCTGGCTCGGGCGCGGCAGTTGCATAAGGTGGGCGAAGCGGGGGAACTGCCTTTGGGCTGGCAGCGGCAGCAGGACTTTCAGACGGGGCTGGAGATCTGCTGGCACAACGGTGGCACCGGGGGCTACGCCAGCATGATCGCCTTCTGCCGGAAGCCGCAGCTGGGCGTGGTGGTGCTGTCCAATCACGGCGATGTGATGGCTGGGAAGTTCGAGGTAGATAAGATCGGCCTGGAGCTGCTCAAACTGGCCAGCAAGGTGTCATTGGAGCGGGAGCCTTAGGTGCGCTTGCGCCCTGGGGCTTCAGGCGTCCATTCTGCCCCGGCGAAAAAACTGCAAATGGCGGCTCGAAGCTTGACGGAAAGCCCGAATTTCAGTGTCGTTCCCGCGTGCTTGGTCTCTTCAGCATCCAGTGCCCGGTCCGCTACAAAATCGTTAACAAGATTTTCGAGGGCGGAATGGGCGTGGTTTATGAGGCGGAGCAGCATGGAGCGAGCGGCTTCATCAAGCGCGTGGCCATCAAGGTGATCCGTCAGAGTTACGCGAACCAAAAGCTGTTCATCGAGAACTTCATCGGCGAGGCCAAGCTGGTGGCCGACCTCATCCATACGAACATTGTCCAGACCTATCACCTGGGTGAGACGGACAACATGTTCTTCATCTCGATGGAGCTCATCCGCGGGGCAAACGTCGAGCAGTTCCTCCTAAAATGTCAGGAGCAAAACCGGCAGTTGCCCAAGGAGCTGGCGGTGTTTATCGCCAGCCGCATTGCGCGCGGTCTCGCCTACGCCCATGCCAAGACAGACAAGGACGGAAAGACCCTCGGTATCGTTCACCGCGATGTGAACCTGAAGAACGTGATGATCGCGTTTGAAGGGGATGTGAAAATCACTGACTTCGGCATCGCCAAGGCGCGCGGGCTGTTGCAGGACCAGGAGGGCGAAGTGGTCGCCGGCAAGGTCGACTACATGAGCCCCGAACAGTCCAATTTCGAAATCACTGACAAGCGGTCCGACATTTTCTCCGTGGGTATCGTCCTGGCTCAGCTCCTTCTGGGCCACAACATTTTCAAGGGCGCGAGCATGAGTGAGTCCCGGGACCGTGTTCAAAACATGCCGATTCCGGACTTTCGCACCCTGGATCCGCGTATTGATGAGGCTTTAAACAAGATCCTGCACAAGTGTCTGGAACGCGACCTCTCCCGGCGATACCCAAACGCTGACGAACTGTTGCACGATCTCGAGCACTACATCTATCACGCTGGTTACGGCCCGACCAACGAGACGATGGGCCGCTTCATCCGACAGATCTTCGGGCAGGTTGACTACAAGCAAATTCAAAACGCCAAGGGCAAGACGCAGCGCATTGAGCGTGTCGCCCGGACCGTTTGACCTACGGCATGAAGCGTTCCGACTCGACCGTCACGCTCGGTCTCATTCAGACCAGCTGTTCCGCGAACCCTGCGGAGAACTTGAGGAAAACCCTCGCCCAAGTGGAGCGTTGTGCCAAGGCCGGTGCGCAGATCATCTCCACGCAGGAGCTCTTCCGCTCGCAATACTTTTGCCAGAACGAGGATCACGCCAACTTTCAGCTCGCCGAGTCCATCCCCGGCCCCAGCACGGACGCCTTTTGCCGGCTCGCCAGAAAACATAAGGTCGTGATCATCGCTTCCCTCTTTGAGAAGCGCGCCTCTGGCCTCTACCACAACACGGCTGTCATCATTGACGCGGACGGCTCCATGCTCGGCATCTACCGGAAGATGCACATCCCGGACGATCCGCTCTACTACGAGAAATTTTATTTCACGCCCGGCGACCTTGGCTTCAAGGCTTGGCGCACCCGCTACGCGAAGATCGGCGTCCTGATCTGCTGGGATCAATGGTATCCTGAAGGCGCACGTCTCACCGCGATGCAGGGCGCGGAAATTCTCTTTTATCCCACGGCGATTGGTTGGCATCCCGGGGAGAAGGCCGAATACGGAGTGAACCAGCACGG
>CAZQEW010000150.1:7076-9559 GCA_964591495.1 uncultured Klebsiella sp. | reverse complement strand
GATTGTCCTCGTCGAGGTAGGCGAGGCGGTTGGCGTTGGTGGAGAAGGGGGCGGCAGTTGCCGAAGAGGAGAGAAGGGAGAGGAGTGAGACTAGCAGCAGTGCGAGCCGGCGCGGGTGCATGGTGAACGGACGGTAGCTCAGGCGTGGTAAATCAAACGAGGTGAAAAGCACCGCGAGGAGGATTTTGCCGTGAAAGGGCGCAGAGAACACAAAGGCGAACCGACCGTGGCTGGACGCGTATGGAGTGCGGCGAGTTCTCGCCGCTTTTGGCAGGCGACTTGTCGCCGTCGAGCACCCGTGGTGAGAGCCTTGGCAGGGCTGCGAAGCTCGCGCCAGCGGTAGCTTGGAATGAAATGACGACTGCGTTTGGCTATCGACGGCGACAAGTCGCCTGCGGAAAGCGGTGACGAGTCACCGCACTCCAAAAAGCTTCGGTCCTCCGCTCACTTCGGCAGCTGGTTCAGCGTATACCAGAAGGTGTCGTTCACGAGGCTGTCGCCGCCCGCGTTCTTCACGTCGAGGCTGCGGACCATCGTGACATAGCCGGACTTCCAGCCTTCGAGCTTCAGGCGCACCTTGAGCTTGTCCGGCGAGACGGTGGCGCCGGTGACCTTGATGACGGTGGCGCCGTTCTCCTTGCCGTCGTGGTCAATCTCCGGCGAGCCGTATTTGGAGTGATACTTGTAGCCGTATTGCGTCACGTCGTAGCTGTCGGGATTCGCGGCGGCCTGGGTCTCGACGGGCTGCGTGAAGGTCAGCTCGAAGCCGTCGCGCAGCGCGTGAACTTCCTTCACCTCGAACGGCAGCTTCCCCGTGTAGCTGATGCGCTCGAGCGCGAAGTCCAGCGGGGCGACGGCCTTCCACGAGACCGGAGCCTGGCAGCCGCCGACATAGAGCTTGCCGTCCGGCCCGTAGGCGAGGCGGTTCACGCCGGACTGGAACTGCTTCAGGAACGGCCACACCGCGCCCTGATACTCGCCGTTGACCTTCTCCAACTGCACGCGCGTGACGATGGCGTTCTGGAAATCGCCGACCATGAGTTGGCCCCGGAACGGCCCGAAGCGGTCGTCGGTAATCTCCGCGAAGCCTGTGACGGAGCGCGCGAGCTTGTAGGGGAACCATACCGCTGGCGGGTCGAAGCGCGTGTGCTTGCCGTATTCCTCCTGCTTGGCCGGCCACGCGCTTGGATGACCGTAGAACTTGCCGGGCGTGACGTGGTTCAGCTTGCACGCCCCAATCCACGCGCCTTGGTTTTCAGAGACGAACACGTCGCGGTCGGGGCCGAAGGTGCCGATGCCATTCGGTTCGCGGAGGCCGGAGCAAATGGTGTCGAGCTTCTGGCCGTCGGGCGAGAGGCGGAGCGCCCAGCCCATGTAGTTTGCATCCCACCGTCCGGCGTGACCGGCGTTGGCGAGGATGAAGTTGCCCGCCTTGTCGAAGACCGGGCCATAGACAAAGGCGTTGTAGCTGCCGGTGTAGCCCCAGCTTTGGTTGAGGCACTCGAACAGGTCCGCCTCGCCGTTGCCGTCCGTGTCCGTGAGCCGGTAGAGCGCCTGCTTGGTGGCGACGTAAATCTTTCCATCGCGCACGGCCACGCCCATCGGCTCGGCCAGCCCGCGCGCGAAACGGCGATACTTGGCGGCGGCGGGCGAACCCTGCGCGCCTTCGACAATCCACACCTCGCCCGCCCAAGTGCAGATTGCGAGGTCGCCGTTGGGCAGGAAGTCCATCCCGGTGATGAGGAGGTTGGCTTCCTTGGGGAGGGGGAATGATTCGGCGCGGAAGGACGGAGTGGAGGCGGAACTGGGGGCGACGAATGACCTGCTGGCACTGAGGAGTTCCTTCACGAGTCGTGGCTGAGGCTTTTGAATTTCGATAGGCAATGCGCTTGGCTGCCCTGAAAAATCCGTTAGCAGATCCAGCCGGATAGTCTCAGCGTGCGGCAGGACCTTCAGCCAGACTCGGGTTTGCTGACGTTCAACGATTCGACTCGTCACTCCTTTGTCAGCGCTAGCTTCAGTCACAAGCCCAGCTTCGTAGCGAGTGCTGGCTACCCGAGATGCCAAACTGCCGAATTTCGTCTGGAGAAGCGTCACGGAGGTTTCGTTTTGGCCATTGCGTAGTCGGATCAATGGAGGCGCATCGAAGTCTGCCCCCTGCTGCACGGTTGCTCCGTCCTCGGCGTGGGCCAGAAAGAAAAGAGGCTGCTGGCATGCGCCGATTTGAAAACGCCGAAGCAAGGACAGCTTTGGCGTGGCAATCGCCAATTCACGGATGAAGACGGTTTCGCTGCCTGCACGCAGTTCATAGAAAACCGTCGTTAACCCATTGACGGTGTCGAAATTTAGGAGCCGAGCGCCGCTCGGGAGTTGGACCGCATCAGTCTCCGGCATCTTCCCCACCGCCCACGGAAACACCGGCGGCATGGTCCACAGCACCGTGCCGTCGTTGGTGCTGATGAAGGGCGACTTGGGCAGGCCGT
>CAZQEW010000150.1:0-6976 GCA_964591495.1 uncultured Klebsiella sp. | reverse complement strand
GTCCACAGCACCGTGCCGTCGTTGGTGCTGATGAAGGGCGACTTGGGCAGGCCGTATTGCGGGCCGAGGAGCGCGAGACCCCGGCCCGACCAGACGGTGTGCGTGCGCAGCAGCGCGGTGTCGAAGGCCAGGTGCAGGTTCGTTGCCAGCGGCACCACGATGCTGCGTGTGCTCTGCGGCATCGGGGCCATGCGGAACGGCTGGTCCGGCGCGTCGTAGTGCGGCGTGACGGGGGCGAGCTTGGCTTTCGCAGTCTGCGCGTGGACGCGCGTGGGCTCGGCGGCGGACAGGCAAAGAGCGGCGAGGACGAGGCAGGTTAACGAACGGCGCATGGGCGCAGTCTGCGACGGGACAGGAGATTGGGCGATTCAAATCCGGCCGCACCGGTGCAGACGCGGGACTGGCCACGCGCGTTATTCGTGGAGCTTGCCAAGGCCGTGACCGGTTCGGTGCACCGAGCTGGGAGAGCGATGCCGGATCAGGATCAGAAGCAGGCGGGAAGAATCCCGTTCCCCTTTCCCCTGCTTCGCCTATCTTCGCGGGCGTGTCCTCTCTGGGAGAACAACTTGCCGACCAGCCGGCCTTCAACCAAGTCACGGTCCCCGACCTGTGGCAACAGCAGGCCGTCAACGCCCTGCGCAACGGCAAGGACGTGGTCGTCCATGCGCCGACGGGGGCCGGCAAAACCCTGGTGTTCGAGCTGTGGTCCAATTTCGGCAAGCCGTCCGGACAGGCCATCTACACCGTGCCCACCCGGGCGCTGGCGAATGACAAGCTCGCGGAGTGGCGCGCGCGCGGCTGGAACGTCGGCATCGCCACCGGCGATCTGAGCGAGAATCTCGACGCGCCGGTGCTCGTGGCGACGCTGGAGACGCAGAAGTATCGGCTCATCCGCGGCGAAGGCCCGGCGCTGCTGGTCATTGACGAGTATCAGATGCTTGCCGACCCCGACCGCGGTCTCAACTACGAGCTCGCCATTGCGATGGCGCCGTCGCCGACGCGCCTGCTGCTCCTGAGCGGCAGCGTGGAGAATCCGCACCACATCGTGAAGTGGCTCGAACGGCTCGGGCGCAAGGCCCAGCTCGTGCGGCATCTCGAACGGCCCGTGCCGTTGGAGGAGGTCCATGCCAATGACCTGAGCGTTCATGTGCCCAGCGAGGTGAAGGGCTACTGGCCGCGTCTTGTGGCAAAGGCGCTGGCGGATGATCTCGGTCCCGTGCTGATCTTTGCGCCGCGCCGCAAGGAAACCGAGGCGCTGGCCGGGGAGATTGCCCGGTTCCTGCCGAATCCGAATCCGCTCACGCTCACCACCGAGCAGAAGTCGCTCGTCGGCGAGAAGGTCGCGCGGATGCTGCGCGCACGGGTGGCCTACCACCACAGCGGCCTGAGCTACGGGGCGCGGGCGGGTGTCATCGAGCCATTGGCCAAGGCCGGTCAGTTGCGGGTGGTCGTCGCCACGATGGGGCTGGCGGCGGGCATCAACTTCTCGCTGCGGAGCGTTGCGCTCGCGGCGGATTCCTATCGCCGGGACAACGTTGAGGTGCCCATCCGGCCGGACGAGATTCTGCAGATGTTCGGCCGCGCGGGCCGGCGTGGCATTGACGAAATCGGCTACGTGCTCGTGTCGGCCAACGGCCTGCGGCTGCTCGACGGCCGGCCTGCGTTTCTCGCACGCTCCGGCCTGGTGGATTGGAGCGCGCTGCTGGGCATCATGGGCGCGGCGGCGCAGGCGGAACTGGATCCGTTCCAGGAGGCGGTGCGCGTGCAGGAGCGGCTGTTCACGACCAAGCCCATTTTGCTCGGCGTCGAAGGTGCGCTCAAAAATCCTGAGACGCCGTGCGGGCTCAAGACAGACGGTGAGCGTGCCCGGCACGTGCGGAAGATGGTGCGGCAGTTTCTGAACAGCCGCGGTGAATGGGAGGCGTGGCCCCAGCTGCGGGACGTGCCGGCCGCCGAGGTGCAGGTAATGGAACCCCTGGGCGAAGGCGTGCTGACCATGCTCAAGCTGAACGGCCCCGTGATTGCCCGTCGGCGTGCCACCACCGCAGATGTGCTGCCGAACCGGGCCCTGCCACCCGGGGCGGACAGGGAGGGCGTGCCGCCGGTGCTCCCGCGTGCCGACGAGCCGGCTGAGCTGGACAGTGCGGCGTCCGCCGTCACGGAAAAGCCCGACCAGCAGGGCCCGCCAGCTGGGTTTGCCATCCACCTCCGCCCGGCACTCACCTTGGAACGGGCGGCGGAAAAACTCGGAGAGGGCGGGACGTTGGTGAAACTGGCGGATGGGACGTTCGGCCGCTCGCTCGTGGTGGCAGACACGTTGAATGGCGGGCAGGTTCTGCTGGCCAAGTGGGTGCGCAAGTTCACCAACTGGGGCATGCGCGAGGTGCCGCTGGCCGGCTGGCGGGAGCACGTTGTGCCCGTGCTGGAACAGCGTTTCGCGCGGGAGCGAACGCCGGTGCTGGCCATCGAATATCCGCCGGCGGTGCGCCTGAAGGATGAGTTTGCCGAGCATGTCCCGGAGGTCGGCATCGGCCCCGTGCGCGTCCTGGTGGCGCTGGGGCAGCTCACGTTGAAGGCCTGTGTGGACACGCATGGCGTGGCGCTGTGGCGTCCGCCGGAGCGCGAGGTGTTTCCGCCGGACTGTGCGCGGTGCGCCTGCGTGCCGCAGTGCAAACAGCTCCCAACCGGCACCGGGGTGGCGACGATCTGGCGGCGGCTCGGGCTGGTCGGACCGGATGGCGTGCCGACGCGGCGTGGGCGCATCGTGAGCTTTTTCCATTCCGGCGACGGCCTCGCGGTCGCGGCGGCGCTGGAGGATGAATCACTTTCCATCGAGGACCTGGCTTACGAGCTGGCGAACCTGCACGCGGGGCATCGCTTCGCGAAGGGCGACGCGCGGTGGGACGGCCGCATCGCGCTGGCCTGCCGGCGGCTCTTTGGCACGCAGACTTTCACCGGCTATCTCGACCTGGGGGTGCCGCCCGAATACGGCGCGGGAGCCGAGGAGATCGCGGCAGATGTGCACCGCAACCCCTACGGCAAGGACGGCTGGGCGACGGAGTTCCTCGGCGTTGGGGACATTGACCGGATGATCATCGAATGGCGCAGCGTGTTGCGGCAGGTCGCCCACGCGCCGGACCTGGAATGGCCGCGGTGGGAGGCGCTCAAGGACCGCGCGCGGGCCATCCTTCGCGAGACGGACTCACCGACGCTGACAGACTTGCCTCCGCTCGACTATCAGCAGACCAAGCGCGTGAATCACCGGCTCTCGATGCGGCGACACTGACGTGGTTGGTGGTGGGAACTTAGCCCCTGCGTCGGGGCTCATCTATGGCAACGGCGCGCGTCAGCCTTGGGGTGGAAGAGGCGGCGGCCCGGATGGAATCCCTGGTCGCATCGGCGGCGTCCACTTTCTGGGCGGGTTTTTACGCCGGAAGTAAATGCCGTTGCGGGGCGCGATGTAGCTGGCCGCCATCACGATGAGCACGTTCAGTCCCAGCAGCCCAAACACGGCGGCCGCAAGAAAGACCATCAACAACAGAACGCCTGGCCCGTTTTCATTGAACACAAAACTCAGGCAGAAACCGCACCAGAACAGCACGAATGGCGCGGCGAAGAGCCCCGCCAGCAGGCCGATCGCGCCCTTCCATCCGCGGTTCAGGGGGAGGCTCGCCAGCACCAGGCCCGCCTGGCTGATCATCACCACCGTGAAGAACATCAGTCCCGAGACCAGCAACACCGTCAGTCCGTCCACGCCGCGCAGCAGCGGCGCGACCGCAAAGAACGGCGCGCCCGCCGAGAAAAACACCGCGGCCAACGCCACGTTGGAGAGAAACTTTCCCTGGATGATTTCCTCGGACGACATCGGGGTGAAATAAAGCATGTCGATGCCTTCCTCGGTGTGGCGCTCCTGCATCATCCGGCCCCCGCTCCAAGCCGGCACGCACACTCCCGTCAGCACCGTCAGCGTCCCCAGCAAGGTGGCAAAGAACTGCGCCCCGAAGCCGCCCTGATCCACGTTCATGGTCAGCAGCATCACCCCTGACAGGCTGAACATGACCGTCAGGGCGAGCAGGAACATGGAAAGCACCAGCCGTCCGCGCACCGCCTGCCGCATCTCCTTCACGAAGACCGGGTTCAGCTCACCGGCCGCGACATGCCGGAGCGTCTCGCGCAACGGCGTCGAGCGGCGGCGGTCGGGAGTTGAGGCGGCGGGAGGCATCGTCGTGTGTGCAGGCCAATGGCGCTTGCTGGCGATAGTCTTATCACGTCCCTCTCCTCGCGCACCGCTTCAGAACGCGTCTTGCGGCGGAGCCGCATCGGATGAAGGCACACAGGAACACGATGGGGACGCTCAGCTTTGATGCTTCGCGGTGTGCGCGCGGGGCGGGTGCATTGCATTCCGGCAGCAGCTAGGGCGCACCCTCGCGGGCGATGCGCGCCTGGCTTCGCTCAATTTGCTTGAGCCATGCCGCCGGGTCGGGCGGCTGCGGCTCGAACGGGTCCAGCATTTGCAGCGCATCCGCGCCGTCCGCCTCGATGGCTTCCCAATCCACGAAAAAGCGGAAGTCCTGCTTGGCCACCAAGTGCATCAGCGCTGAACGCGCGGCGGCCCGGGTGTTGGCCGGCGGGGTGAGCATGGCGGCGTGCTGCTCCTCGGGCGCAATCACCCACGGTTCTGGCGTGCGCGCCAGCGGCCAGGCGAGGTTGCGTGCGGGGTCCACGGCGTGGAATTCCAGGTCCTGTGCGCGCAGCCACGGGTCGCTCCACGGGAGGTTTTCCGCCGCCAGGAACTGCGTGTAGAGCCAGCGCTTCGTCACCCAGTCCACCGTGCCGACGAGGTTCTCCACGTTCGTTTCCAAGTCCGTCAACACGCCGTCCCAAATGCCGAGCAGCGCGTCCGTCTCCGCGTCGCGACCGCGAAATTCCCGCTCTGCTGCGGCGTAAAACCAGCGCAAGATCGCGACGGCGGGAACTTCCCGACCATCCGCCAGCGTGGCCCGCCAGGGGCCGTCCGGCTGATGCGATAGTTCGCGGAACGAGTAGACCGCATCCGCGAGCGCAGCCGGTGGGAGCTTGTCGATCTCGAGCAGGTCCAGCACAAGCGACGTGGTGCCGCACTTGAGCGCGAGCGTGGCCGGCAGCACGCTGGTGTCGCCGTGCAGCAGGTGCAGGCGGCGGAAGCGGCGTGGGTCGGCGAGCGGTTCGTCGCGCGTGTTGATGATGGCGCGGTTGAACTGCACCCACTCGAAGAGGTCGTTGTTGATGTAGTCCGCGCGCTGGCTGATTTGGAAATCGCTGTCCGGCATCAGCTTGATGATGTCGCCGCGCGATTCCGCACCGGGCGACGCCCGCACGCGGCCGGCGCCGGTGTAGAGCACGCGCAGTGTCAGGAACGCGAGGAGCGACTGGACGTTCGCCTCGTTGAGCGGTGCACCGCGGCGGACGAGGTAATTCTCGTGGCAGCCGAAGGTCGCGCCCGAGTAGTAGTCCACATTGTTCCGCACGAACCCGACGCGCTCGGCGAGGCCGAGGTCCTGCGTGGCGGCGGTGAGCATGGCGTCGCCCGCGCGGTCGAAGCGCAGCAGGTCGCGGAGGGTGAGGCACTCGGGCGTGCAGATTTCGAGGTGCCCCATGTCCACGTAGCAGCGCCCGCCGTTGAAGAGGAAGCCGCCGTTGCCCGCCGGCTCGTCCCAGTCGCGCTGGTGCATGTCCGCGAGGCCGAAGCGGTTCTGCTCGAACATCCAGTTGCGCACGCGCGCGACGGCGGCCGGCGGCCCGGCGGGGTCGCTGCTCAGGCACCCGTATTCCGTTTCAAGGCCGACGATGCGGTTCATGGCGGCGTGGGTGTTGCGTTCTCCCTCGCCGTTTGCGGAGCAAGAGGAGAGCGGGGGTGAGGGTTGCGTGCGATGACGGGAACACGGCGAAGCCGTGCAAGCCATTAGCCGGGGGTTGAGCGCGAGCGATACCCCCGGAGCAATGCGTAGAGAACAACTCACCCCGGAGGGGTGCCAGTAACCTTCGAGGGAACCGTCGGCCAAGTCTGGCACCCCTCCGGGGTGCGGACGTTTTGTTCTCAGTTACCGGGTGTGTCGTCGCTGCGCTCCTCAACCGCCGGCTAATGGCTGGCAGCCCTCCGGGCTGCGGCAAGCGGTGCATGCACAGGCATCCGTGTTCTGTTTCAAGGCCGACGATGCGGTTCATGCGCTTACCAGAACTTTCACCGAGGTGTCCCCTCTTGGAGCAATGGAGCTTTCAACTCAAACTTCGGCCCATCCTTGACCCACGAGTTCCAATCAAAGATTGGAGTTGAGACCCAGTCGAATCTATCGCCATCACTCCCCACTCCCGCTGTTGGACAACCTACGACCGCTTCGTCGCAGGCTGCGACCTCTTCAGGAGTTGTAGGTTGCTTAATGACATAGGAGTAGCCCATCGCATCATCTCGCTTAAAATTGTCCGGTGCGAGGTCACGGCACAGGTCGCAGTCAGTGCAATCCACATCAACGTAGTATTTCCCCGGGGTGTTTCGCGGAAACCTATGCGTGAAGCGGGCCATGAGGGGCTACTCCTTTTCGTGACTAATCTTAGCGAATCTTGATGAGCATTCGCTCTTTCTAGCCAGCCACCCCGCTTCCACCGTCTTTCCACTCACCGCCTTCTTCCAACCTTCTCGCCGCTCCGCCTCCGACGGCAGCTTGTCCGTGAACGACTTGTTCTCCGCCAGCACCCACCAGGCTTGCAGCAGCAGGTCAGCGACGGCGGCGCGGTCGGTCTGGCCGGCGAGCGCGGTGGTGAGCCAGGTCTTCGCGGCGGCTTCGGCTTCCGGCGTGTTCGCGGCGACGGCGAGACCGCCGGTCTGGAGCTGGAACGCGCCGTCGAAGTGCAGGTTCGCGAGCAGGTCCTGGCCGGGGTCGTTGCCCAGCTCGACGATGAGCAGCTCGACGAGCGTGGGCGCAGTGAAGAGTTGCTCGAA
>CAZQEW010000149.1:0-9899 GCA_964591495.1 uncultured Klebsiella sp. | reverse complement strand
GCTTGGGCGGCAACGGTGGCGGCGCGGGCGGCGGAGACTTGGGTTTGGAGAGGAGGGCCACAGGAATGAAACCGCTAACTGACACTGACCGGCACTGATAAGGAAAAGACGGTTGACGCGAATTTCACGAATTGTCGCGAATTGGGCGAGCACACCTTTGAATTCGCGCTAATTCGTGAAATTCGCGTCAACTCCCCTGCTTGGAATCTCTTCATGTCCATTCGTAGTTAGAAACTCACATTCACCGGCAGCCGGTGCAGCACGGCCACGGTGCGGTCATCGTTCTCGCCGCGCTTCTCGAACTCCAGCCATTGCGCCAGGCCCCACGCGGCGGACTCTTGCAGGAGCGGCGCGGGCTGGGGCAGTTGTGCTTTGAAGTCCGGCAGCGGCACGGTCACGCCGGTGTAAAACTGGCGGAAGATCTCACCGGCCTGCTTCTCCAGCGGATAGAAGGGGTCTTCGATGCCGTCGCTGCACAGGAGGACGCACTCGATGGGCGCGACTTCGGTAATCACGTCCACCTGCTTCGCCTTTTCGCGCGCGCTGTCGTCGGGGATGAAGCACCAGACCTCGCCGCTGTGCGACCCGCTGTCACTGGAGCCAAGGCGGGCGGTGGACTGGTCCTTGCGGAGGACGAAAATCGCGCCGTCGCCGATTTGGTTCGTGAAGAGGAGTTCGTGCTTCTCACCGCGATAGTGCAGCGCGGTCAGGAGCGTGCAGCGGAAGTCCTTGCGCGAGGAGCCGGATCGCTGGGCGAGGCCAAGCAATTCATCCATCGCGGATCGCACTGCCTCCGTCACCTTTGCGGACAAATGCTCCTTCAACTTCGTCGCGTCGGCTGCGATGACGGGGTCCACCTTCTCAGTGACGGCGAGCAACATCTCCACGACGCGATGCGCGGCAATGTGACTTCCGATGCGGCTGTGCTGGCAACTGCCCGCGCCGTCGGAGACACAGAGGACGGTGGCGCGGTCATGGGCGTCGAAGGCGAGTGAGTCTTCGCGGTGCGTGCCGCCGTTCGCGTGCATGCGTCCGCGACGCGATGCGCCCGCCGCGCGCCAGCCGGGGAGGACGCGCTCGAAGGCGACGGCGTCCGCCGCCGCGACCTTCCGCAACTCCGGAGCCTGCGCGGCGATGGCGGGCGGGCACCACGGGTCTTTCGCCGGGAGGTTTTTCCAAGTGGCGGGCTTCGGGGCGGCGGGGGCGGGGGCCGGGCTGGGAGTCCCGCCTTTAGGCGGTTGGGACGCCGCGCCGCCTGAAGGCGGGACTCCATGCGGCACGTTGGCGGTCGAGCGCGCTCCCTCTCCTCCGGGGGCAGAGGGCTGGGTTGAGGGTGAAGGCGGGGCAGTCTTGGCAGATGCGGGGGCACTGGAACCAAGTGGCTTTTCTCCCTCACCCCGTCCCGGGTCCGCAGGGAGAGGGGGAGACGCCGGCAGCGTTTGGGCGGAGGCTGCCTTCACTTTATCCGCTAGGGCGGAGACCACCGCACTAGCCGGGACGGTCACGGCGATGGTCGGGGCCTGGAGTTTGACCTCCTCGCGCGGGATGAAGATGGTGGCCCCAGAGTCGGCGATGTTCGGCGGGAGCTTGGCGGGGCGGTCAGGGGCGGCGGAGGTGGCGGAATTGCCTTTGGGGACGGTCGGATTTGTATTTGGGATGGCAGGAGACGCGTTTGAGCCGCTCGGATTTTCGCCTGAGACGGTAGGAAATCTGTTTACGGCAGTGGAAGAGGCCTTTGCGGCCGAAGAGTTTGCAATTGCGGTCGTAGGCAAGGCATTTGAGGCGGGAGGAAAGGGGTTTGCGGCCGTTGACAAGGCGTTTGCGCCTGTTGGATGGGCACCTGCGGCAGCCGTAGATGGCTTACCTACTGTGGAATACACCTCTCCTGCCGTCGCAATCGTCTTTTCTCCCGTCTCATGTCTTACATTTTGTGCCACATGTCCCATTTGGTGCGCCTCAGACGCCTGTCCTGTGGGTCCATTTGGCACACTCGCCATCCCGGATGGCTTCTCTGCGGGCGCAGATGCGTTCCCAGCCGCCGCAGGAGGCTTGGCAACAGCCTCGGATGGCTTGGGAGCGGCTCCCTTGCCGTCGTCGGGCTTGTCGGCCTTGGATTTGCGGAACCAGTCAAGCATGTCAGCAGGAGGGGGGGAATGAAGTTACCCGCGAACTACGCGAACTACGCGAACGGGGCGAGGGTCTTTCCTAGCGTAGGGGCTTCATTCGCGTCTTTTCGCGTGTTTCGCGGGCCATCAATTCCGTCCAGCAACGGCTCGCCAGACCAAGCCGCCGCCCAAGCCCAACACGGCGAGAGTGATCACGGTCGCGGTCGTTGCGGTGCCATTGGGGACGAACGGGACAATGATGAACCCAAGGATGACCGCTGCGACCAGGGGCGCACAGAACCGCCAGCCGAGCCAAGTGCCGATGACTTCCAATGTGAACTCTAAGATGGCTTCGATCATGGCGGTCAACAGGGTGGAAAATCAGAGCCTTCTCAAGTCGGCTGCTACGGGTCACGGGTGAATCACAATCTGCGGTGGGGGCGGCGGGAGGGCGATGCCTTCCGCTGGCACCGTGGGCGCAGCCGGCGCACCGGGCACGGGCGGCATGGCTCCGGGTGAAGGGGCGGGCGCGCCGATTTTCTGGCTGGTCTGCTTGATGGAGGCGGAGACCCACTTGAAGAACTGCTTGAAGGCGTCGGGGGTCATTTCCTTCATCACGAGGACGGTCTCGGTGCAGTGCTTGAGCACGGCGGGGTCGGCCTTTTCGCCGCAGGCCACGGCGATGAGGTTGCCGGGGCGGCGGGCCTTGACGGTGGCGGCGTGGGCTTCCCAGTCGTCGGTGGGCTCGCCGTCGGTGAAGATGAAGATGAGGGGCTTCCAGTCGCCTTTCTTCTCGGGCGTGGTCTTCTGCACCTCGCGGTCAATGCAGTCCATGAGGAGCTTGAGGGCCGCGCCGAAGGAGGTGGTGCCGCCGGCGCGGATGTCGGGCGGGTTGAAGCTGCACAGCTCGGTGAGGGGGACGACCTGCTGGGCGTTGGCGTCGAAGGTGATGACGCTGAGGTAGGCGCACTCGACGGCGGAGGGGTCGCCCATCAGCTCGCTGTGGAGGGAGCGGATGCCGGACTTCACGGACTCGATGGGGGCGCCGTTCATGGAGCCGGAGCAGTCGGCGAGGATGTAAACGGGAAGACGACGGACGGACATGGTGTGGCCTTTCGGTTAAGTGGTTGAGTGCTTGAGCGGAGTGTCGGGAGAAGCCCGCACGGGAGGCAAGGAAAAGTGTTACGGAGGCGGGCTGCCGCGGCCGCGCGAAGGACGGTCACTTCGCCGGCTGGAGGAAGTGCTGGAAGAACGCGACGAGCTGGGCGTTGGACTCATCGTTGGGCGAGTGCTCCTTGCGATTCGTCATCGCGACGCGGTGCTTCACGCCGAGCAGCTCATTCACAGCGATGGTGTGGTTCAGCGGAATCCATCGGCTGGGCGGGTCTTCGCTGCCGCCGCTCACAAGGAACGGCCGCGGAGCCATCAGCGCGTGGACTTCGTGGAGGTCGCGGCCGGTCTCCATCATCACCTTGTAAGCGCCGGTGCGCGGGCTGTCGGGACGGATGAGACCGGGCTTGCGCGTGACCTGCGGGTCGCGGCCCAGATACCACGGCTCCCAGTAGTTCACGTTCGAGCGCGGTTCGTCGAAGACGATGCCGGGATCACTCCACGCGGCGGCGGCGAACTTGTCGTAGAAGCACGAGGCGAACATCGCCCACTTACCGCCGTAGCTGTGGCCGCCCACGCCGATGCGCTTGGCGTCCACCTGCGGGAGATTCGCCAGCGCGTGCCAGCAGTTCGCGCCGATGTAGCCGAGGAAGGAGAGCGGCTGCCAGACTTCGCGGCCGGGCTCGGGCTTGCGGGCGTCGCCGCCGGGCGAGCCGATGCTGAGGGAGACAAAGCCCTTGCGCGTGAGCTGCGCGGCGAAGTCGCGGCCCGGATTTTTCCCGAGGCCAATGCTCGTCTCCGGCTCGTAGAACGGCACGAGCACGGCGGGGAACGGCCCGTTGCCATCGGGGATGAGCAGCCACGCCTCGCCGCTCACATTCGGCGCGAGTTCGAGGCGCACGCGATGCTGGGTGAAGTTGTCGCGGCGGCTGTGGGAGAGGTATTCGAGCTTCGGCTTTTCCAGCACGGGCGGCCAAGCGCCCATGAGGCCGTGCCATTGGGCGAGAATCTCCGCGCGGCGGCGCGGCCAGTCGGCGGCGGATTTCACGCGCGAACCGTCGTTGAAGAGCAGCGGCGAGCGGTAGGCCCCGAGTTGGCCGGCGAATTCGGCGGGCGGAGTGAAGAAGGGGGAAATGACCTGCGAGGCAGAATCAGCGGCTTGCAGAAGCGCCGCGCCGGCTGAGGCGAGGAGAGTGATTAACCAGCTGTGATGTGCGAGGCGGAGCGGGCGCATGGGTTTCATGCCTCCTTCGACGACGGCGCAGACGATTCCTTGGAGGCAGATTCGACGGGCGCGGCGGCGGGCGGCGCGGGCTTTTCCTCCTCCAACTGCCACGAGAGCAGGAACATCAGGCCCACACCGATGCAGATGCCGCTGTCGGCGACGTTGAAAGCGGGAAAGCCCGCCTCGTTGCCGCTGCGGGTCTGCACGTGGAAATAGATGAAGTCCACGACGTGCCGGTGGATCAGCCGGTCGATGATGTTGCCCACGATGCCGCCAAACATCAGGCCCAGCGCCCACTGGCCGAGCCGTTGTTCGAGGCCGAAATGATGCCGTGCCAGGAAGAGCGCCAGCAGGGCTAGCATGGCCACGATGGTCAGCAGCTCGTTGTTCCCGTGGAACATGCTCCACGCCGCGCCGGTATTGCCCCAGTGGACAAATTTGAAGAAGCCCTCCACCACCACGCGCTCCTGGGCGTAGCCGAGGAAGCGCAGCACGGCGAACTTGGTGAGCTGGTCCAAAACCAGCGTCACCGCGGCCACAAGCGCCAGCCGGCGATTGGGGGTCAAGGTCATGCGCGGCGTGTTTAGCCGGTCGGCGGCAGGAAGACAATGACGGGCTGCGCGTTGCAGCCGGCCGCGGTTGGCCTTAACCTGCCGCCATGTCGGAACTACGCGTCCTCCTCGTCATCGGCACCACCAGCCAGAAAGGCTCCACCCGCGTCGTGGCCAAAGAAGCGGCCCGGCTGCTCGCGGACGCCGGCTGTGCGATGGACACGTTTGACTACGAGAAAACCCCGCTGCCGCTGTTCAATCCGGACAGCTCCTGGGGGGCGCCGGAATTCGCCGCGCTCAAGGCCCGGGTCGAGCGGGCGGATGTGCTGGTGCTGTGCACGCCGGATTACCACGGCAGCATGAGCAGCGCGTTGAAGAACTTCCTCGACCATTTCTGGAAGGAATACGCCGGCAAGCTCTTCGCCAGCGTGGTCGGTTCGTTCGACAAGGGCCTGACCGTCCATGACCAGGTCCGCACCGTCGCGCGGCAGTGCTACGCGTGGGCGCTGCCGTATGGCGTGACCTTCTCGGACAAGGAAGACTTGCAGGACGGCGCACCGACGGAGGCGTTCCGCCAGCGGCTCGCGATGCTCGCGCGGGACGTAAGCGTGTATGGCGCGCTGCTTGCCGGGCAACGCCGGGCGGATCTTGCCGGCACCGACCCCGGCTTCATGGCGCGGCTGCGGAAGTAGAAGCCAGCGCCGTAAGGCGGGCGGTTCCGCCGCCGAAAAATCCGGAGTTCGCGCAGGGATTTCCCCGCAGGTCTTCCTTGCGTTCTCTGCGCCCTTTCGCGGCAGAAACCTCCAGCGATCTCGGGCGCGCAAACCGGTTGCGCCAAGCAGGGCTGGCCTGCGGCGCGGGTGATTGCTAGCGTCTGGAGCAATGCCGATCGCGCCCCCATCCGCCGCCTCCGCGCCCGCCACGCGTGGAGCTTGGTGGCCGGCCGTAGCTGGCATCTTCCTCGCCTTTGCGCTGCTGAAGCTCGGCAATCCCGTCATCCTCGATCACATCGCGCCGCCGCCGGCCACCGCGCCGGAGCTGCTGCTGGAGAACTGGCCTTCCGTGTGGGGCTACGGCGTGCTGGCCGGGGTTGCGGCATTGGCCGCGGCCAACTGGCGGCGTCCGGCGGGCGTGCCGGCGTGGGCGCTGGCGCTGCCGGCCGGCTGGCTGGCTTGGCAATGCGCGGCGGCAGCGACCTCGGTGGAGCCGGCGCTTACGCGCGCGGTGTTGCCGCACTTCGTCGCCGTGACGATTTGTTTCGCCCTGGGCCTCAGCGCAGGGGCGGCACCCGGCGCGCGACGCGTCTGGCTGGGATTGCTCGCCGGCCTGATGGTGATGCTGGGGGCAGGCTTCCGGCAGCAATACGGCGGCCTCGCGGCGAACCGGGAGTTTTTCGAGCAGAACGAAAAGTCCGGCTGGAAAGAGGTGCCGGCCGAGCATTTGCGCGAGTTGGAAGCCAGTCGCCTGCTGGTGCGCCGGCCCGACGGCACGTTCACGACCAACCCCGACCTCCTGCCCAAGCTGGCGAAGGACCGCATCTTCGGCACGTTCGGTTACGCCAATGCGCTCGCAGGCGTAGTGCTGCTGCTGTTGCCCGGGGCGCTGGCCGCGGTGTGGGCCGGTAGCAGCCGGTTGCAGAACGTCACGCGGGGCGTGCTGGTCGGGTTGGTTGCCTACATGGGACTGGCCTGCCTGTATTGGTCGGGCTCCAAGGCGGGTTGGCTCATCGCAATGGCTCTGGGGGGCGTGGCGCTGTTCCGACTGCCGGTGCCGAAGGCGGTGAAACTCGGCCTGGTGGGGACCGTTGTGGCGGGCGGGCTCGCCGTTTTCACTTGGAAATACCAAAGCTATTTTTCCGGCGGCGCGCGCAGTGCCAATGCCCGGCTCGACTACTGGTCCGTCGCTTGGCAGACGGCACGGCACCGGCCGCTCCTGGGCTCCGGGCCGGGAACTTTCTACGCCGTGTATCGGCAGGCCAAGCCACCCGAGGCGGAGATGACCCGGCTTGCGCACAACGATTATCTCCAACAGGCATCTGACTCCGGGTGGGTCGGGCTGTTGACGTTCGGCGGGTTCATCTGGGCGTCGTTGGCCGCGCTGTGGCGGCGCACGCGGGGCGACTGGCTGCGGTTCGCTGCGTGGCTCGGGTTGCTGGGCTGGGCCTTGCAGGCCTTCGTCGAGTTCGGGCTCTACATCCCGGCGCTGGCCTGGACGGCGTTTTTCCTGTTTGGATGGCTGTGGACGGCGAGCACCGAAGAAGAAATGAGATCTCCGGGATGACCGCAGGTTAAATCAGTTCCAGTCCGTGAAAGCCGTGGCCCCACCTTCCCGCTTGCACCTGGCGGCGCGAACCGCATCCTGCTCGCCGCTATGCCATCCAAGAAAGCAGTCGTAACCGGGGCCGGCAGCGGAGTCGGCCAAGCCATCGCCTTGAAACTCGCCGCGCAGGGCTGGCAGGTCGCCATCCTCGGCCGCCGGGAGGAGGCGTTGAAAAGCACCGTCAAGCTGGCCAAGAAGCACGCGAAGCAATTCCTTGTCATCCCCTGCGACATCGGCGACGTGGACCAGGTAGCCGCGATGGCGAAGACCGTGCTGGCAAAGTTCAAGACCGTGGACGTGCTCGTGAACGCCGCCGGCACGAACATCCCGCGCCGCTCGCTGATGGAGCTGTCGCTGGAGGATTACCACGCGGTCATTGATGCCAACCTGCACGGCTCCTATTACTGCGCGCAGGCCTTTCTGCCGCAGATGCGCGCGCGCAAGACCGGCACCATCGTCAACATCGTCTCCGAGGCGGGCCTCAAGGCCAGCCCCAAGAGCGGCCCGAGCTACGTGCTTTCGAAGTTCGGCCAGGCCGGCCTCACGCAGTGCATCAACGCCGAGGAACGCGTCAACGGCATCCGGGCCTGCTCGGTTTTTCCCGGCGACATCGACACGCCGCTGCTGAACAAGCGCCCCGTCGTCCCCGACGCCGCCGCCCGCGCCAAGATGATGCAGCCCGAGGACATCGCTGACTGCGCATTGCTCGCCATCAACCTGCCGCCCCGCGCCGTGGTGGAGGAAATCCTGGTGCGGCCCGGCTGAAGGCCCATCAGCGCAGGGCGCGCGCTGGCCAGCTGACATGGCTAATTCGCTCAACCTTTCGGCACCTTCGCCGTTCGTTTCCTTCTCGGGAGGGGACCGTCGCAATTGACGTCATTCCCCTTTCGGGCTTCTCTCTCCCCAGGTTCAACCGCCGCCGCACATGACATCGAAGTTCCTCCCGCTCTGCCTGCTTCTCACGTCGCTCGTTCTTCCCGCCCGTGCCCAGCAGGTGCCCGTCGTCGAAAAAACGCTCTCCAACGGGATGCGCCTGCTGCTGCTGCCACGGAATGACGAACCGACGGTCGCCGGCGGCTGGGTCGTGCACGTCGGCAGCGCCAACGAGCGGCCCGGCATCACGGGCATCGCGCACCTCTTCGAGCACATGATGTTCAAGGGCACGCCCACGCTCGGCACGAAGGATTACAAGAAGGACCAGCAGATCATCGCGGACCAGGAGCGCGTCCGCGGCCAGATGCGGCAGGAAGAGGCGAACATGCGGACACTCTGGCGCCGCGGTGAAATCGCGGACCTGCAAAACCCCGACACCTGGACGCCGCGCTACAAGGAGCTGCAGGCGCAGTTCAAGAAACTGGTGGATGCCCAACGCGAAATCCTCGTGAAGAACGAGTTCGACCGCATTTATACGGCCAACGGCGGCTCGCAAATGAACGCCTACACCAGCCACGACGTGACGGTTTACTTCATCACCGTCCCGGCGAACAAACTCGAGCTGTGGATGTGGATGGAGAGCGAGCGCCTGCTGCGCCCTGTCTTCCGCGAGTTCTACGCCGAGCGCGATGTCGTCTTCGAGGAGCGCCGGATGCGCACCGAGTCCACGCCCACGGGCCGCATCGAGGAGGCGTTTTGGGCAATGTTCTGGGAGTCCCACCCGTATTCCTGGCCGGTCGTCGGCTGGCCGTCGGACATCCCCGCCATCACGAAGAAGCAGGCCGATGACTTTTACGCGCTCTACTACGCGCCCCAAAACATCACCACCGTGCTCGTCGGCGATTTCAAGGTCGAAGAGGCCACCGCGCTGGCGGAGAAGTATCTCGGCCGGATCCCGCGCGGCAAAGAGGAGGCCCCCGACGTGGTCACGCTCGAAATCAAGCAACCCGCCGAGAAGCGCCTCTCCGGCGATGCCGACACCAACCCGCAGGTGGACATCATGTGGCACACGCCGGCCTTCGGGCACCAGGACACCTATGCGCTGTCCGTGCTCGCCCAGATTCTCAGCACCCGCACCGGCCGGCTCTACAAGGGCCTCGTGCTGGGCTCGAAAGTCGCCACGCAGGCCTACGCGCAGCAGCACACGATGCGCTGGGCCAGCCTCTTCAACGTGGGCGGCGAGGTGACGGACGGGAAGACGACCGCCGATTTGGAAGCGGGTTTGCTCGCGGAAATTGAGAAGGTGAAAACCACCGAAGTGCCGGCGGAGGAATTGCAGAAGGTGAAGAACAACTTCGCAGCAGGCGAATACCGGAAGCTCGCCAACAACCACGCGATCATGCAGGCACTCCTGCGCTACGACGGCCTCGGCCGGTGGCAGGAGATCAACGAGGCCGGCCCGAAGCTGCAGGCCGTCACCGCCGCCGACGTAAAGCGCGTGGCCAACACCTATCTCACCAAGGAAAACCGCAACGTCGCCACCGTCGTCCGCAAGGCCGGCAAGAGCGCCAGCGATGACCCCGACTTGGCCGGGCTGTCCGCGCAGCAGTTGCCCGCCGTGCGGCAGTTCATCGGGCGGTTGAAGGAGGAGAAGAACGTCGAGGCTCTGAAGGCGCGCTTGAAACAGATGGACGAGCAGTCCGGCAAAGCCGACGC
>CAZQEW010000148.1:0-10229 GCA_964591495.1 uncultured Klebsiella sp. | reverse complement strand
AGAAGCTCTTGCAGAACCGCAGGTAGTAGGCGGGGTTGTCCTTGGGCGGCTCGCCTTGCGTCCAGTCCCAGTTGCCGCCGTCCTGGAGGTCCACCACGTAGATGCTGTGGCCGCTCACGATGGGGCGGCCGGCTTGGAGGCGGAGGTTGTTGACGCAGCTCAGGCTCTTCTCGAAGACCTGCGGCCCCATGATGGCCGAGCCGACGCTCAGGACCACGCCGCCGTCGAGCTTCTCCACCGACCCGCCGAACAGCGCGAAGTCCACGCCCGCCGCGCGCCCGATGACGCCGCCGTTGAACCACGGGTGATTCGCGATGATGTCGTAGCCGATGCCGGGATGCACGGTGAAGGGCACTTCATGCCGCGCGGCTTGAGCGAGCGCGCTGCTGTTGCGATGCGGGTGTGGGACGATGTGGGGGCCCGGTTTGAGGCCGAAGCGTTGGATGGCTTGCAGCAAGTCCGCGCGCGCGGGCGTGAGCGGGTGGCCGGGCTCGGCGGAAATCAGCTTCGTCAACTCGGCTTCGCTCGGGAGGAACGTGCCGTCTTCGTAGATGAACTTGCCGAGCGACTTGCCGTAGCCGAAACCCCGCACGGCTCCGGCCAGTAACGCGAGGTGGATGTAGCGGCCCGTCTCGTCCCAGGTTCCGAAGCTGCCGGTGGCGACGTTGTCGCGCACGCTTTCGGTCGAGCGGCCCAGCCAGGAGAACTCCCAGTCGTGAATCGTCCCGGCGCCATTGGTGGCAAGGTGCGTCAGAAAACCGCGGTCAAGCATCTGGCCGAGGAGGAGTTGCCCGCCGTTCTTCACGAGGTGCGCGCCGTAGATGAACATCACGGACGCGCCGCGTTCGAGCGCGGCCTTGATGTCGCGGGCGCAGCGCTCGATGAGCGCGGCATTGAATTCGCTGACCGGCGGTGGCGCGGTGGTCGGCTCGACGAGCACCTCGTCCACGGTGCTCATGCTCTTGCGCTGCGCGAGCGGGAAGACGCGGATGCGCGATAAATCCAGTGGAGCGGGAGGGGTTATCATGGAAATTCAGTTCTCGCCGAGCAGCAGCTTCACCAGTTCTTCCTCGCACTGGTAATCGGGAATCACCAAGTCCGCCCCCGCTGCGATGAGCTGCGTGCGCTTCTGCTCGTGGATTTTGCCGGAGCCAATCTCGGTCTCGTCGCTCGCGACGGCGACGGCGAGGCCGCCGAGCTCCTTGGTGTGGTGCAGTTCCACCGGGCCGTCGCCGAAGGAGAGCAGTTGTGCGCCGGGAATGCCTTCCTCACGGAGAATTCGGTCAAACACCGCGCCTTTCGAGAAGGGCGGGTGCTCCTCGTGTCCGCCGTGGATGCGGCCCTCGAAGTAACGCGCGAGGTCGAGCAGCGCGGCTTCCTGTCGCACGAAGGGCTCCAGCGTGGCGCTGAGGATGTAGAGCTTCACGCCGCGCGCCAGCAGTCGCTCGATGAGTGCGCGACCGCCAGGGACCACGAAATTGTCCGGGCTGGCTCCGGCGCGGATTTGCTGGCTGCGGCGGGCGATGTCGCGTTCGAGGCGGAGCGTGTATTCGGCGAGGTAGCATTGCGGCTCGCGCGGTTCGCCGCCGCGCGCGCGGACGCGGTTCGCGAAAGCGACCATCTGGTGGATGGTTTGCTTGCCGTTGAAGGAAAGCATCTCGTGCATCAGCTCGGTGCGCAGGGCGGACTCGTCTTCGCCGACGCGCGGCGGAAGCATTTCGAGAAACATCGCGAGCATGATGTCCGGCCAACCGTGGCGGATCAGCGAGAGCGTGCCATCGAAGTCAAAGACGGCGTGGGTGATTCCGGGGCGAGGCCGGAAACTGGGGCGAACTTCAATCGACGCAGCGGTGCGGGCGGTCATCGGCACGCGGCGATTTAAAGGCAGGGCAGGGGAATTGGCAACGGCGTCCCGGTTCGTGGTGGGCTCATTGCTTTGCCATGGTGGGAAACTGCCGGTGAATTCCGCGGCTGCGCGCTACTGCTGCTTCAAGCGTTGCTCGAAGTAGGCGATCAGCGCGGCCTCCGCCTTCTCCGCGTCTGCCCCTTTGAATCCGTGGCCGGCACCTTCCAGCGTCAGCAACTCCACCGGCACGCCGCAGGCCGTGAGCCGGTCGCGCATCCAGATGGCCTGCTCGTAAGCGACGTATTTGTCCTCGGTGCCGTGGATGATGAGTGTCGGAGCCGCATTTGGGTTCACCCAGTTCAACGGGCTGGACTGGATGTGCTTCGCGCGCGCGGTCTCCACATCGCCGCCAAGCCACAGGGGCAGCACGACGTGCGCGTCCACGCTTTTACCGTAGGACTTGGTGAAGTCGCTCGGGCCATAGACGTTCACCACGCAGGTCACGGCACTGGAGAAGCCGGGATTGTCCAGGCCCTCGAACTCCTTCACGCCCGCCGTCACGCCGAGGAACTGCGCGAGGTGTCCACCCGCCGAGCCGCCCGTCACGCCGATGCGGTCGGGGTTGATGCCATACTTCGCGGCGTTCGCACGAAGCCAGCGCACGGCGGCCTTCGTGTCGTAGATGGCGGCGGGGAACTGGTGCGTCGGCGCGAGCCGGTAGCTGATGGTGGCCGCCACGAACCCGCGCTGCGCGAGCGTGAGACAGAGCTTGTTGTAGCCCTCGCGGCTGCCGGCGCGGAACCCGCCACCGTGGATGCAGAGCACGGCGGGCAGTGGACCGCTGGTGTTCTTCGGGCGCGCGAGGTTAAGTTGCATCCGTGCGCCGCCCGCTTCGGCATAGGTAATATCGCGCTCGAAGGTGACGTTGTCCGGGATGGCGAGTTCCGCGGCATTCGACGCAGTAAGCGACCAGCCGAGCAGGAGGATGGCTAACGGGCGAAGCGAGGCGTTCATGACGTGGCTGAGTCGGACGATGCGGTTGGTGGAAGATTACTTGGCAGGCGCAATGAACGCCTTCGGCATCAGCGCCTGCACCGCGTCGAAGATGCGCGTTTCCTGCGTGCCGTCGAAGCGGTTCGGGCGGTTGTAATAGACCATCGCGCCCGCCGCCTCGTAGCCGCCTTCCTCCCACACGCGCCGCGACGGGATGTAGCAGGGCACGTCGTTCGCGTAGGCGTTCACCCAAACTCGCCGGCCATCGAACTCGCGCTTGATGCGCAGGCTGTAGTCCACGACGACCTCGCCGGGCAGGAAAACCATCGCCAGGTCGCGCCCAAAGCTCCAGACCTGCACGAGATAGGGCAGGCGGTCGGGAATGCTTTCGCCCTTGTCCAGCTTCGCGAGGGCGAATTGCGCACGCAGGCCGTCCGCGCCCGGTTTCTTTGCTGCGGCTTCCCATTCGGCGCGGGTCGGCAGCTTGTCGAACGGCAGCTCGATGCGCTTGGTCATGCCGGTGAGCGGGCCGTCGAGTGGGGTGAACTTGCCGTCCTTCAGCAGCCGCGAAACTTCCGTGGCCAGTTCCTGCCCGTGCTTCTCCGCCAGCTCGTAGGTGCCGCGCGGGTAAGGATTCTGATCCGCGCCGCAGCCGATGGCTGTTAGCGCGATGACGCCCGGATGCGCCCGCTCGATGGCGAACTGCGCGCAGCCGGCCCAGTCCGCATGCATTTTGTTGAACCCGCTCGTGGTGCAGTGGCAGGCGTAGTTCGCCAGCACGGCGCGGAGCTTGCCGTCGGGCGTCGTGACGCGCAGGAGCGGCAACTCGTGGTCGGTGGGGCCTTCGGGATACTCGGCGTTTTGGAAGCCCGTGGGCGTGGGTTTACGGCGGTTCTTGGCGAAGGTGACCTTGCCCTTGGCCCACGCGAGGTGTCCGGGCTTTCTGTCTGCAAGCGCAGCGAGGCAAAGCTTCTCCAAGTTGTCGGTGAACTCGCGCGTGTAACGGTCAATGTTCCGCTGGTGCTCCGGCGGGATGGGCACGCCGAAGATGGTCGGCAGCACGCCGTTGAGCATCGGCGCGGAATGCGTGTGGCTGGAGCAGATGGCGAAGCGCTCGCTCGTGACACGCTTCGCAGCAAGCCGTTTGAGGACTTCCGTGCGAATCCACTCGGGCACGCCGCAGTTGTCCACGGTGATGAGAATGAACGGCCCTTCCGCATCGCCGCCGATGGCGAGTGCTTTCGCCCGGATGCGCTGCTCGACGCCCTCGGATTCCTGACGACGGCCGCCGTAGCCATTGAGCCGCACCGGATAGTCCGGCGTGAGGTCCACCTGCGCCACCCCGACAAGGCGGGGCGCGCTGGCAGCGGTCTGGGTGTGGGAGCAGGACGTGAGCGCGGCGAGCAGAAGCGCAAAGGCGGAACCAAGCAGAGTGCGGCGGAGCATGGTGCGAGTGTCGGCCGGGACGGCGCGGATTGTCAACGAGTGGGGCTTGAACTGCGCGCCAGCGTCTTGGACTGCGGCGGTCCTCTGCCGCTCTCTCATTGAAGAACCCGCAGCGGTGCCGTGCTGGCTCACGCTCAACCCAAAGCGGCAGAGGCCTGCCGCACTCCAAAACGCTGGCGCGACGGAGGGAGCCCTACGCCCTTCGCCCCTCGCGATTCTTCATCGCTCGAAAGAGCCGCAGCGGGCCGTAGTCAATGTCCGGCAGCGATTCCTTCACGCCGGTCAAGTTGCCCCAGCCGAACTGGTAAAACGCCTTCGCCGCGCGCGTCTGCTGGTCGGCCGTCATCACGCTGTTCAAGTCAATGACTTCGCCGGCCTCGACTGCGTCGGCCAGGTGGCCGTAGATGGTCGTGGGCTTCACATCGCGCAGGTGGGCGATTTCTTCGATGGTCCGACCACCGCGCCAGTAATGCAGCGTGGCCATGACCGTCTCGGTGAGTTTGCTGCGCTGCGGCGCGGCGGGCTTTTGCGTGAACGAGGTGTCGGCGAAAATCTGCCTCGGGTTTGCGCGCAGATGCGCGGCGATTTCCTCCAGGAACTGCGCGCCGAAATCGCGGAGCTTGCTCGCGCCGACGCCGCTGATGCGGCTGAACTCGCCCTCGGTCTGCGGGTAGAGCCGGGCCATCTGGCGCAGCGCCACGTCGGAGAAAATGATGTAGCTGGGCACGGCGCGGGCGTCGGCGAGTTCCTTGCGCAGCCGGCGCAGCTTTTCGAAGAGCAGTTCGTCGCAGGTGATTTCGCCGACGTGGCTGACGGCCTTCTCGGGCGCGGCGACGGGCTTGGTGAGAGTAATTTTTGTGCGGGCCTTCAGCGCGGCCATGCCGGCATTGGTCAGCTCGATGACGGGGAACTTGTCCGTGGTCTGGCGCAGGTGCCCGAGCCGGACCAGTTCGCGCCCGATGGCCGCCCACTCGGAGCGCGTGTGCTCGCGGCCGATGTTGTAGGTGGTGAGTTTGTCATGCCCCCACTTGAGCACGCGCTCGCTCTGCGCCCCGGTGAGGACTTCGATGACGTGGTTGAGGCCAACGCCAAAGGTGCCGGCCTGCTTGATGCGGAAGACACAGGACATGAACTTTTGCGCGGCGACCGTGCCGTCGAAGGTCGCGCGCGGGGAAAGGCAGTTGTCGCACGCGCCGCAGTTTTCCTCCGCAGAGTCCTCGCCGAAGTAAGCCAGCAACTCGACGCGGCGACAGCCGGCACACTCGGCGTAGTGAACCATCTGGTTCAGCTGTTCACGCGCGATGGCGGCCTCGCCCGGAGGCTTCTCGGCGATGAAGCCGAGATGCTTTTGCACATCGCCCGCACTGAACAGCAGGATGCACTCGCTGGGCAAACCGTCGCGGCCCGCGCGGCCCGTTTCCTGGTAGTAGCCCTCGAGGTTCTTGGGCAAATCGTAGTGAATGACGAAGCGGACGTTCGGCTTGTTGATGCCCATGCCGAACGCGATGGTCGCGCAGATGACGCGGATTTCATCGCGGAGAAAGCCTTCCTGATTGCCCGAACGCTCCTCCTTCGACACCTCGGCGTGGTAGGGCGCGGCCTTGATGCCGTCCGCGCGGAGTTTCTCGGCGAGCGACTCCGTGGTCTTGCGGGCCTGACAGTAGATGATGCCGCTGTCGCGCGGATGGGCGCGGAGGAAATCAAGCACCTGCCCGTAAGCACCCGACTTCGCGCTGATGCGGTAGGTGAGGTTCGGCCGGTTGAAACTCGCGACATAGCGGGCCGGGTCGCGGAGCTTGAGCTGGGTGGCGATGTCCTCGCGCACGCGCTCGGTGGCGGTGGCGGTGAGCGCCATGAACGGCACCCGGGGGAAGCGGTCGCGGAGCTGGGCAATCTGCCGATACTCAGGGCGGAAATCGTGCCCCCACTCGCTGATGCAGTGCGCCTCATCAATCGCGAAGAGGTTCACGCGCCAGCGCTGCAAATCCTCAAGCATCCCGGAAAGCATGAGCCGCTCGGGCGCAGCGTAGAGCAGGCGGAACTCGCCGTTGTGCAAGCCGCGCAGCCGGGCACGCGACTCCTCGGCCTTGAGCGAGGAATTAAGGAATGTCGCCGGGACGCCGCTGGCTTGCAGCGCGTCCACCTGGTCCTTCATCAAGGCAATCAAAGGCGAGACGACAACCGTCAATCCGTCGCGCGCCAGCGCGGGGAGCTGGAAGCACAGCGACTTGCCGCCGCCGGTGGGAAGCAGCGCGAGAACGTCCTTGCCCGCGAGCGCGTCGCGGATGATTTCCTCCTGCAGCGGGCGGAAAGACGCATAGCCGAAGTATTGCTTCAGCAGCGCGAGGAGGTTGGGCGAGTCCAGCATCGGCGCGAGGGTGGGAGAAAGCGGGCGGCTGAGAAAGCGGGAATGTGTGCGGGGCCGACTCGCCGTTCGGCTTCACCACTTCGTCACTTGAGGCACCGGCCCGGCGTGGTCGAGGTGGCGCAGCACTTCCGGCGGGTGCGCGGCGACGCGGTAGAAGTGCCGGTAGTCGGCCTTGGTGAACCGCTGTTCGTAGAGCTGCTCAAAGACGGCGAGCAGGCGGTCGTAAAAGCCGGCCGTGTTCAGGAAGACGACAGGTTTCTGATGCGACCGGAGCTGCTTCAGCGTGAGCACTTCGAGCACTTCCTCCAGCGTGCCGAAGCCGCCGGGCAGCGCGACGAAGGCGTCGGCGCGCGTTTCCATGATGGCCTTCCGCTCGCGCAGGTCGCGCGTGACGATCAGTTCATCCGCGGCCTCGTAGGCGATTTCACGGTCGCGGAGGGATTGCGGAATGACGCCCAACACGCGCCCGCCGCCGCGATGCACCGCCTGTGCCAGCCGGCCCATCAAGCCCACACTTGCCCCGCCATACACCAGCGTCATCCGGCGCTGGCCGAGGAGCGCGCCGAACTGCTCCGTTGCCTCCACGTAGTGCGGGTCAACGGCGCTGCTGGAGGAGCAATAAACGCAGATCGCTTTCATGCGGGTGGCGTGTGACGGCGAAGGAACACCAAGCAGCCCAGCAGCGTGAACAGCGAGACGCCCGCGCCGATGCGAAACGGCCAGTCCACGTAGTCGAGCCGGATGATGCTCTTGCCGGCGGGGATGGGGATGGCTTGGAAGGCGTGGTTGGCGCGGAGCACAGGCGCGGGCTGGCCGTTCACGGTCGCGCGCCAACTGGGATAGAAGTTCTGCGCGATGACCACGACGGTCGGCGCGGCGGCCTCGGTTTCGATTTCAATGAGCGACGGCGCATCTGTGCCGGCGGTTTGCAACCGCCGTCCGCTACTGTCGTTGCTCGCAGACGGCGGTTGCAAACCGCCGGCACGGGGCTGGAAGTGGCGGACGCGCGCGGTGGCTGCGACCCGATTGGTGGAGCTCCCGGTTGCACCCGCTGGGATGAGCACGGCTTCATGCGGGTTCCAACCGGTGCCAAGCAGCGCGTTGACGGATTGCGAGCCGGAGTCGTATAGCTGCACCCGCTGCCCCGCGCTCACCAGCGGTATCGCTGTCTCTCGCCGTTCCCACTGCATCAACTCGCCGGGCTTCGTTGTGTGCGTCACGCCGAGAAAGTTCATGAGGTTCGCGGGTGCGGGGTTGGTGGTGCCGTAGAGAAAAGCCTCCACGTCGTTCCACTCGCGCGTCACCAGCGTGGACGCGCCGTTCACCTTGGGCAGGCCGTCGAGCAGGTTCAGGTTGCCCCAGAACGCCAGCCGCTGACCGATGAAGTCGTCGTAAAACTTCGGCACCATGCGCGTGTGCAGCGCGCGCTCGGCCAGCGGACTCAGCATGATGCGCGACTCGCCGAGCTTCGGCGCGGGTGTGAGTGCGCCTTTCTGCGTGTAGTAGGCGGCTATGGCCCCCGGCTCGAAGGCGGAGGCAGGGATGGTGGCAAGCAACACCGGGTTCTTGCGCCAACCGGCGGTCGCGATGATGGCGAGGAACAGCAGTGCGGCCAAAGTTCTGCGCCCTGGCAGAAGCGAGAGCAGCGCCAAATCCAACACTAGCAATGCAATCATCCAACCGGTTAGCCCTGTCGCGGCTCCGGGCGTTCTAGTGCCCAACGAGATTGGCCAAAGCCACGTCTGCAACAGCACTGCACCGCCGAGCAGGAGCAGGAGCACAAACGGCCCTTCTAATTTCGCGGCCGCTGCCAGCGCCTTTACTCGGTTGGTGCATTTGTCGAGCGAATCCATCGCTCCGTCAGTTTGCGAGTTGGTTTCCGCGCGGAGCCGTTCGGCAATGGGCACAAGCACGGTCATTCCCCACGCCGCCAGCAGCGGCACCGTGAAAGCCGCCAGCAGCAGCGCCTTCACTGGGAAGCGCATGATGCCCAGCGGCAGCACCTCGCGCAGCCAGCGCCAGAGCACAAAGTTGTCGCCCATCGCCAGCAGCACGGCCACCAGCGTCGCCCCGGCCAGCAGACGCACTTCCCAGACGCCTTCCGTTTGGTGTCCACGCTTTAGCGTGTCCGCGCCCTCCGAGACCCTGAAGGGTGGACACCCAACTCGCGCCAGCCCAATCCGCCACACCGCCAGCAGCGCCAACGTCAGCGGCACGATGCCAAGATAAACCGACGGGAAGAACGACTGCCCGATCATCACGAACACGCCCTGCTCGGTCTGGAAGTTCATGAACAGCGGAAAGAACAGATTCACCCAGCCCCAGCCCGGCAGCGACCAGAACGTGTTCACCGCGTCCCCGCTGCGCTGCGAAAGCGAGAGGAGCTGGAAGAAGGGGAGGAGCTGCGCGGCGCACAGCCCGGTGATGAGGGCGATGATGGCGGCAAAGCGCGTGAGGAGTGAGAAGTGATTAGTGATTAGGGGTGTGGGCGGTGCTAGGGCGGAGAAGGATGCTGCGGGAGTAGGCACGCGTTCTCCCTCACCCCGGCCCTCTCCCGCTGGGAGAGGGGGAGACGTCGGCTGCGATGGGTTGAGGCTGGCTCTTTCGGACTTTGGTGCGGGATCTTCGACGGCGGGATTGGCAAGTGACGCTTCCGAGGCTCCAGCCCGCGTGCTTGTGCCCTCCCTCTCCAAGCGGGAGAGAGCCGGGGTAAGGGAGGAATCGTTCTGCTCACCGCGGCTCGCTTGCGCCGAGAGAATTTGGACCTCGGACTTTGGACCTTGGGCCCAATCCACGACGAGCAGCGCCGCGAGAAAGCCCCACGTCAGCAAGATAATTTCCGGCGCGCCGGTGAGCATCTGCATCGCGCCGGCCAGCGCGGCGAGGACGATGCTCCGCCCGCCTTCCTGCCACGCGCGCCGCGTCGCGAGCGCCACCCACGGCATCCAGCCGAGCGCGACGAGGTAGTTCGGGTAGATGACGCAGCCCAGCACCAGCCCGCTGAAGACGAACGCCACGCCCGCCACTGCCGCGCCGAAGCGGCTGCCCGTCCACCGCTCCGCCAGCGCGCGCATCCCCATGCCGCCGAGGAACAGGTGCGCGACGCAGAAAAACCCCAACGACCACGGCAGCGGCAGCAGTAGATAAATCAGGGCGCCGGGGTAAAGGCATAGCGTGTTCCACTGCGCGAGGAACGGCGCGCCGCAGTTCACGTAAGGGTTCCACAGCGGGAAGAAATCACCACTCCAGAAACACTCGCGATGGAAGTGCGCGAACGGGTAGCCGAGGAACCCGTAGTCGCGGTAGAAGAACGCCTCGCCGCCGAACAGCACGCGCCAGAACGTGACGGCAAGGAGTGCGGCGAGGATGAGCGCGAAGCGACCTGGGGAGAGCCAGTCGGCGGGGGCGACAGGGTCTGGCGTCTCGGGTCTGGCGTCTGGGGTTTGGCGTTCGGGCGTCACGGGTTTGTAATTAGCTCAATCGGTGCGCGTAGGTGGAAGAGCGTTTGGACTGCGGTGACTTGTCACCGCTTTTGGCAGGCGTCTTGTCGCCGTGGAGGTTCTGAGGGCCTACCAA
>CAZQEW010000147.1:0-10251 GCA_964591495.1 uncultured Klebsiella sp. | reverse complement strand
TTATCCCCCTACGCCATGCCCCACGCCAATTTGCTGAACTTGACGCACACAACTCCGCTGCACGGGAAAGGGAGCCGGGGAGGGGTGAAAGTGCAAACGGGCCCGCGCTGCCGCGAGGCCGGAACGCCGGTTGAGTCTGCACTTTGTGGTAATCCGCGCGCCCCCGTGCCGCGCGGGATGCACGGCACGACCCGCGAGACGCGGGTGCTACCCGAGGCGGACGGACGCGTTAACTGGCCGTCCCCACCAGCGCATTGATCTGGCTTGCGGCGTAGCCGGCACCGAAGCCGTTGTCGATGTTCACCACCGTTACGCCGCTGCCGCAGCTC
Organism: uncultured Klebsiella sp.; assembly: GCA_964591495.1. Classification (GTDB taxonomy): domain Bacteria; phylum Verrucomicrobiota; class Verrucomicrobiia; order Limisphaerales; family SXTU01; genus SXTU01. The sequence continues at coordinate 9,922 of CAZQEW010000147.1, read as the reverse complement.
GTGAGCATTCCGAGCAGCGCGGCCACGCCGCTGAAGGCCGCGCCGTAGCCGATGCTCGTGGGCACCGCGATGACGGGCTTCGAGACGAGCCCCGCCACCACGCTGGGCAATGCGCCTTCCATGCCGGCGCAGACCACCAGCACGTTCGCCCGCTGCAGCACGTCCAACTTCGCCAGCAGACGGTGCAACCCGGCCACGCCGATGTCGCTGAGACGCTCGACCCGGTTGCCCATGATTTCGGCGGTCACGGCAGCCTCGTCGGCCACCGGCAGGTCGCTGGTGCCTGCGCAGAACACGCCGATGAAGCCCGGGCGTTTCGGCAGCGGCTTCTTCTCGATGGTCACGGCGCGCGCGGTCTCGTGCCAGACGGCCAGCTTGAACTTCTTCTTGAGCAGCCGCGCGTGCTCCGGCGTGATGCGCGTGACGAGGACGTTCTGCTCGCGCTCCAGCAGCTTGCCCGCAATGGCGACGACCTGCGCCGGCGTCTTGCCCGCGCCAAAGATGACCTCGGGGAAGCCCTTGCGCAGGGCGCGATGCGTATCCACCTGGGCAAAGCCGAGATCGGCAATGGGGGCGGCTTGAAAGGCTCGGAGCACCTCATCACGGGTGGCGCGTCCGGCGCGGAAGGAATCCAGTAGGGTGGCGGCTTGTTCAGTCGTCATGGCGATAAGATGCGGCAGCCTTGTTCAGCTGTCATCTGTTTGGTAGCATTTTAACCATGAACCGCCGCCAATTCCTCGTCACCGCCACGTCCACCGCCGCCGTCATGCCTGCGTTCGCCCAGGCGAAAAAGTCCTACACCTTCGGCCTCGTCGCCAAGTCACAGGGCAATCCCGTCTTCCAGGCCGCGCGCGTCGGCGCGATGGATGCCGCGAAAGAGCTCGGGACGAAGCACGGCCTGAGCATCAAGATAGACTGGCGCACGCCCAACGAGGAGGACGCGCAGAAGCAGGCCGAGAACGTCGAGCAGCTCGTGCTCGCCGGCGCGGACGGCATCTCGGTCAGTTGCTCGGATGCCAACAAACTCACCGACGCCATCAACAAGGCCGTTTCCAGTGGCGTGCCGGTGATGACTTTTGACTCCGACGCGCCGCGCTCGCAGCGCTTCGCGACCTTCGGTGTGGACGACGTGAAGTGCGGCGAGCAGGTCATGGCCGAGCTGGGCAAGGCGATGGGCGGCAAGGGCATCGTGGCCATCCTCGCCGGCAACCAGAATGCACCGAACCTCCAGAAGCGTGCGCAGGGCGTCCGGAACGGCGCCAAGGCTTTCCCCGGCATCCGCATCAAAGACACCTACTACCACAAGGAGACGCCGCAGGACGCCGCCGCGAAGGTCGAGCAGGTCATGCAGGCGAATCCGGAGATCACCGGCTGGGCGTTCATCGGTGGCTGGCCGCTCTTCACCGACAACGCGCTGAAGTGGCCGCCTGGCAGCGTCAAGGCCGTCTCCGTGGACGCGCTCCCGCCGATGCTGCAATACCTCCGCAGCGGCCACGTGCAGATCCTTCTGGCGCAGCAGGTCTATGAATGGGGCTGGCAGTCTGTGGCACTGCTGCTGGACAAGATTCACTTTAAGAAGAACCCGTCCGCCGTCCACGTCGTCAGCCCGCTCGTGCCGGTGACGAAGGCGAACGTGGATGCCTTCGCTAAGAACTGGGAGAAGTGGCTGCCGAAATGAGGGCGAGGCCTGTTGTTACCCAGGCGCTGCCCAGTAATTTCTCCCTCGCCCTTTGCGCAGTAGGGGAGAGGGCCGAGTTGGCCGCACCCCTCATCCGGCCTGCGGCCACCTTCTCCCCTCGCTTCGCGAAGGGAGCAGGCGTGGCGCTTTACTTCGCCAGCTCCAGCGCGAAGAGCTGCTTCTTGTCGCGCTGGTAGATCTTTCCGTCGGCGATGGCCGGGTGGCTCCAGGTGTTGCCGCAGACCTGCGCGCGGCCGAGTTCCTCGAACTTCTCCGGGTTGGCCTTCAGCAGCAGCAGCGTGCCGGTCATGTCCTGCACGAGCAGTTTGTCGCCGGCGGCGATGACTGCCGCGTAGTCGCCGAAACCGGGCTGGTTCCACTTCTGCTCGCCGGTCTTGAAATCCACGCAGATGAACTCGGTCTTGCTGCCGCCGGTGCCCAGGCCATAGAGGTGTCCGCCGACCAGCACAGGCGTGGCGAGCGTGACTTTGATTTTGTCGTTCTTCCACGCCGGCTCGACCTTGAAGCCGCCGCTGTCCTTGGTGACCGAGAACTTGGTCAGGCCGACAGAAGACGACGAAATGGTCACGGAGTTGTCCGCGAGGATGGGCGTGAGCACGTGGCGCTTGGCCCCGGTCTTGACGGGCGTCTGCCAGAGGATTTTCCCGCTCGCCACGTCCACGCCCATGAGCGAATCCGCCGTGAGATGGACGACCTGCCGCGTGCCCGCGAGCGTGCCGACCATCAGCGAGGAATACGCGGTGTTCTCCTTGCCCGCCGTCCACAGGACCTTCCCAGACTTCTTGTCGAAGGCGACGAGCGTGCCCTTGGTCGGGCTGCCCACGGGAACGAAAACGCGGTCGCCGTCCACTACCGGAGAGCCGTTGTTGCCGTGGCGGCGTGACGCGGTCTCCTTGGCCTCCGGCGCGTTGCTGGAATTGCCGAAGAACGGCGCGGCCCAGTCCTTATCAAAGCTCGTCTGCCAGAGCACTTTTCCATCCGCCAGCGCCAGGCACCGGAACTCGCCCCGGCAGGTCTGCGTATAAACGCGGTCGCCGTCCACCAGCGGCGTGCAACGTGGGCCGGTGCCGTAGGCGTTCGAGAACGCCTCGGACTCGCCGACCGGCGTCTGCCACAGCTCCTTGCCCGTCTTGAGGTCCACGCAGTGCGCGACCTCCTGGTTCTTCTGCTCATCGAGGTAGATCAGCCGGTCGCCCGCGACAATGGGCGAGGCCTGGCCGTTGCCGACCGGGATAGCCCAGAGTTGCTTCGGCTCCTTCGGGAGCCCGGCGATGGCGGCGGCCACATGGCCATCGCGGTTGGGTCCCCGCCACTGCGCCCAGTCGGCGGCGACGGCGGGGAAGGTGAGCGAGCAGGCGGCAAGCAGAAGCGTGTGTTTCATGTTGAACGGCGGGGACTTTGACGGCCCGCACCGCGCTGGCAATCAAGTTCAACTGGCTGAGGTGCCGTGCCGGCGCTTGGCAACCGCCGTCCGCCGTCCGCAGCAGGACGGGAGGCGCCCGAGCCCTCCATCCGCAACACGGCGGTTTCAAACCGCCGGCACGTTCAAGCGCCGCATCGGTTGCGTCATTCGCTTGCCCCCATTCGTTTGCCAATCTCTTCGGAATCCCCACACTCGCGGGCATGCAACTCAACCTCGCGGACCATGTCGCCGTCGTCACCGGTGGAGCCAGCGGCATCGGTCGCGCCATCGCGGAACTCTTCGCCTGCGAGGGCTGCAAGGTCGCGCTGTGGGATGTCGCGCCCACTGTTAGCGACGTTGCCCGTGAACTCTCTGCCGCGTATCAAGTCCCCGCACTCGGCTGTATCGTGGACGTGACGCGGAGCGAAACCATCGAGGCCGCGCTCCTCGCGACCGAGGCGCAGCTTGGCCCCATCGAACACGTCGCCCACGCTGCTGCCATCGGCTCCGGCAAGTTCGGTTTTCCTTTCACGAACCTTACGCCCGCCGACTGGCCGCGTGTTTTCGAGGTGAACGTGATGGGCATGGTGAACCTCGCGCACGTCGTCGCACCGCGCCTCGTCGAGCGGCGGCGCGGCACGCTGGTCTTTCTTGCGTCCGTCGCCGGGCAGATTGGCTCGCAGACCGACCCGCCCTACAGCGCGTCCAAGGCCGCGAACATCAACTTCGCGCAATGCCTCGCCAAGGACCTCGCGCCACAAGGCATCCGCGTGAACACCGTCTGCCCCGGCATGGTGAAAACCCCGCTGAACGAATCGGTCTGGCGCGCGTGGCACGATCAGCAGCCGCCGGACAAACGCCGCACCTACGAGGAGTGGGCCGGCGATAAAATCCGCGCGCTGCTCCCGTTGGGCCGCTGGCAGAGCCCCGAGGACATCGCGAACATGGTGGTCTTCCTTTCCTCCGACCGCACCGCCCAAGTCACCGGCCAAACCCTCAACGTGGACGGCGGGTTTGTGATGCACTGGTAGGCATCCGAGCGAATCTTGACGACGGCGTGCGGCTGGCACCGCCTGACCAGAGTTAGCCTGACCGGGTCATGATTTTCTCCCGGGCCAAGCAAAGTTTCAGGGGACAAGTTTCGCCTCCCAAAAAGGAATTGTCTGCCCGTCCCCTTGGCTTAGTCTCCGCGCCTCTATGCGGCAGGTGAATCTGGGCATCATTGGGGGCGGCACCGTGGGGGGCGGCGTGTTTCAAGCCATCCAGCGCAACGGCGCGTTGATGGCGTCGCGGCTGGGCGTCTCGCTCCAGATTACGCGCATTGCCGTCCGCAACGCGAAGAAGGCCCGCGCGGTCAAGATTCCGGCCGGCCTGCTGACGACGGACTGGCACAGCGTCGTCGCGGACCCGGCAGTGAACCTCGTCGTCGAACTTATGGGGGGCACCACCACGGCCCGACAGGTCGTGCTCGCGGCGCTCAAGCTGGGCAAACCCGTCGTCACGGCGAACAAGGCGTTGCTCTCCGCGCACGGTGAGGAATTGTTCGAGGCAGCCCAGCAGCACGGGACGAACCTGTATTACGAGGCGAGCGTCGCCGGCGGCATCCCCATCATCAAGGTGCTGCGCGAGGGCCTCATCGGGAACCGCATCACGCGCCTGTTCGGCATCGTCAACGGCACCTGCAATTACATCCTCACCCGCATGAAGGACGAGGGAGCCGACTTCGCCGCCGTGCTCGCGGACGCCCAGCGACTCGGCTACGCGGAAACCCCGCCTGACCTCGATGTGGATGGCCATGACGCGGCGCACAAGACGGGCATACTCGCCTCGCTCGCGCACGGCTTCTGGGTCAACCCGAAGCAGATTTATACCGAGGGCATCCGCGGGATCACCCGGCAGGACATCGAGTTCGCCGGCAAACTGGGCTACACCATCCGCCTGCTTGGCTGCGTGAAGACGGCCAATGGCGTGCGCCGCCGGCAGGCATCGGCCGACCACCGGCCGTCGGCAATCCAGGTGAGCGTTTACCCCGCACTGGTTCCCAGCTCCCACGTCCTCGCCAACGTCAACGGCGTCTTCAACGCCGTCTATGTGCGCGGGGATGTGGTGGGCGACACGCTTTACTACGGACGCGGCGCGGGCCAGGACGCCACGGCCAGCGCCGTCCTGAGCGACCTGGCGGACGCAGCGCTCGACCTTAAGTGCGGCACCAAAAACCGCATCCCGCCCTTCATCCCGCACGAGCGCGACGGCGCGGTGCTGTCGATGGATGACGTGGTGTCGCGCTACTACGTGCGGCTCACGGTCGAGGACCGGCCGGGTGTGTTCGCGAAAATCGCGGGCATCTTGGCGAAGGCGAAGATTGGCATCTCCTCCATCATCCAGCCCGAAGGCCACTCGGGCGAGACCGTGCCGGTGATTTTGATGATTCATGACGCTCCTAATGCTGCGATGCGCAAGGCTTTGGCCGCCGTGGCCAAGCTGTCCGTGGTCAAGTCCACGCCCGTGATGATCCGCGTTGAAAGCTTCGAGTAGCCGCGCGCGCACTTTCCTCCCATGCTCCTTTTCCGCTCCACCAACGGCCAGTCGCCGTCCGTCAATCTCCGTGAGGCGTTCCTCGCCGGGCAGGCCCCCGACCGCGGGCTCTATTTGCCCGAGTCCTTTCCCCGGCTTTCCCCGGCCGAAATCGCCGAGTTCGCCGAACTCCCCTACCGTCAGGTTGCCTTCCGCGTGCTGCGCCGCTTCACCGCCGGCATCATTCCGGAAGACGCCCTCGCGGTCATGTGCGACCGGGCCTACGACTTCGGCGTGCCGCTGGAGGTCATCCAGCGCGGAGTCTATCTCATGCGGCTGGACCAGGGTCCGACGGCATCCTTCAAGGACTTCGCCGCGCAGATGATGGCGCAGATGTTCGGTCGGTTTCTGAAGGAGGAAGGGCGGGAAGTCACCATCCTCACCGCTACCAGCGGCGACACCGGGTCGGCCGTCGCGCACGCCTTTCACCGCGTCCCCGGCGTGCGCGTCATCGTCCTCTTCCCCGAGGCGGAAATCAGCGTCAGCCAGCGCAAGCTGATGACCACCCTCAAGGACAACATCCGCACCGTGGCCATCAGCGGGAAGTTCGACGACTGCCAGGCGATGGTGAAACGCGCCTTCGCCGATCCCGCGCTCGACCACATCCACCTTTCCTCCGCCAACTCAATCAACATCGGCCGCCTCCTGCCACAGAGCGTGTATTATTTCTACGCCGCCTCGCGCCTCGCCTGGCCGGGCCAGCCGATGGTCTTCAGCATTCCCAGCGGCAACTTTGGCGACATGATGGGCGCGGTCGTCGCGCGCGAAATGGGCCTGCCGGTGCGCAAGATCATCGCCTCGGTCAACGACAATGACGCCTTCCCGCGCTACCTCGCCAGCGGCGTTTACGAGAAGGTCTCCCCCTCGCGCAACTCGGTCTCCAACGCGATGAACGTCGGGCACCCGAGCAACCTTGCCCGGCTCGTTGCGGTTTACGGCGGCCACATGGATGAGACCGGTAAAATTCATCGTGCGCCCGATCTCGCTGCCATGCGCCGGGATGTCTTCTCCACCTCCATCAATGACGAGCGCACGCGCACTTCGCTCCGCGAGTTTTGGAACAAGTATCAGATCCTGCTCGAACCCCACGGCGTCGTTGCCTGGCAGGGCTTCCTCGACTGGTGCGCCGTCGAGCCGCTGGGCAACACGCCCGCCGTCATCGTCGAGACCGCCAACCCGGCGAAGTTCCCCGAGGAGGTCGAAAAGGTCGTGGGCTGGGCGCCTGATGTGCCCGCCGCTATGAATACCGGCCTGCAACTGCCCGAGGACTACGACCGCATGGACGCGGACTACGACGCCTTCCGTCGTTACCTGCTAGACCGTCACGCGTAAGCCTCCGGAGCGTCTGCACGGCTCGGCTTTGACCCTCAAGCCGCACCGCGTCCTGCACCGAACTTTGCGCTTTGAACTTCGCCCGGCGCGCCCACACTTCCGGCATGTCCGCCTATGCGCAGTTGCTTGAAGCCGCCATCCGCGACCTGGAGGCGCGCAAGGCCGCGGGTGAGCGCTTCATTGCCGTCGCGCCCGGGACCTTGAGCGCGCTCGCTGGTCCGCAATCTGCCCCGCCGCCCGCCCGTGCCAAAGCCGCCGAGACTTCTGCCCCCATCGCCCGTCCTTCGCCTGTGCCTCGTGCCGGCGGCTCGCAACCGCCGTCTGCGCCGCCCGCCGCCCCGTCCCGCGCGCCGCTCTTTCCCGCCGTCCAACCGCCACCTGCGCCATCCGCGCCTGCCCGCCCTGCGCTGGTTCCGCCGGCGCTTCCCGCGTTGAACATCGCTCCGACCGAAAGACCCGCCGCCTTTGCCGCCCTGCGCGAGCGCGCGCTCGCCTGCACGCGGTGCCCGCACCTGGTCACCTCACGGAAGAGCGTCGTCTTCGGCGTGGGCAATCCGGACGCGCAGCTCATGTTCGTGGGCGAAGCCCCGGGCGCGGATGAAGACCGGCAGGGCGAACCCTTCGTGGGCGCGGCCGGCCAGCTTCTCACGAAGGTCATCGTCGCCATGGGTCTCACCCGGCCTTCCGTTTACATCGCGAACGTTTTGAAATGCCGGCCCGATACGCCCGGCCAGTCCTTCGGCAACCGCAAGCCCAGCGCCGCCGAGATGTCCACCTGCCTGCCGTATCTGCTCGAACAAATCCAGCTCGTGAAGCCCAGCGTCATCGTCGCGCTCGGGGGCACAGCAGTGGAAGGCCTGTTTGGCCAGAGCGAGGTGCGCATCACGCGCCTGCGCGGGAGCTGGATGGATTTCCACGGCACTCCCGTCATGCCGACCTTCCACCCGAGCTACGTCCTGCGTGCTGAGGACGGTCCCGACAAAGGCCGCGCCACCAAGCGCCAAGTCTGGGAGGACATGCTGCAAGTCATGGAACGACTGCAAATGTCCATCAGCGAAAAACAGCGTGGGTATTTCAAGTAGCCGCGAAAGGGCGCAAAGGGCGCAGAGATGAACAGGCAGAACGTCCAACGTCCAACGCTCAACTGCCAACGTCCAAAGGGGCGTTCCATCGCCGCGCTGTCTTCGTTGAACGTTGAGCGTTGGACGTCGGAAGTTGAACGTTTCCCTACTTCCCCCGTTGCGCTCTTTGCGTCCTTTCGCGGCCAGGTCTCCCCGTGAAAAAGCCCGTCAAAATCGGCCTGTGGCTGCTCGGCTTCGCGATGCTGGGCTTGCTGGGCCTGTGGCTGGAGCACGAACGGGCCAAGGCGCGGCTGGCGGCGTTCAAGGCCGACCTCATCGCCAAGGGTGCGAAGCTCGCCATTGCCGACCATGTGCCGAAGCTCCCGCCCGCGCTCTCGAACGCCGCGCCGGACTTCATTGCCGCCGCGAACCGGCTCACGGAGCTGAAGGCCGAGTGGCAGCCGATGCGGATGCGGATGGTCGCGCCCGGCAAAGCCCGCGTGACGTGGCGACAGGCCGAATTGCCGACGAACGTCGAGTCGGACATTTGGCCATTCATCATTGCCCATGTGGAACACAACCGGCCGCTGCTTGCCGAGATGGCCGCCGCGCTGGAGCGGCCGGAGATGGTGTTGAACCTCGATTACACCAAGGGTTTCACGCTACTGATGCCGCACATCACCAAAGAGAAGGCCGCCGCCACCACGCTTGCAAATGCGGTCCTCGTCGATTTGCGCAATGATCAGATGTCCGCTGCATTGACCTGCATGCTCGCTGCCATCCGGCTCGCACGGCTGAACGAAGAGCCCTTGCTCATCTCACAGTTGGTGCGTGCTGCCATTGGGCAGATTGCGGCCGTCGCAGCGTGGGAATGTTTGCAGTTCGCCGATTGGCAGGCCGGTGACCTGCGCCGGCTTCAAGCTGAGTGGGAGGCTTGGGATGTAAAGCGCGGTTGGCTGGCGGCGATGCAGATGGAGCGGGCAATGAGCGTGCAAGGTTTCGCGCAGTGCCGGGGCAATCAGGACATGATTTGGCAGTTGGACGGGGGCGGGGCACCGCCTAGCGGGGCCTCTTTCTTCGATGATCTCCTCAACAACCCGGGCCATGCAGGCCAGCGCGTAATGGGATTCGGTTTGGTGGCCGGGTGGACGCTTTGGTTTTCGTGGGACGATGAGCGGTGGGCCTTGAACTGGCATCAAGCTTGGATCAATGGCGCACGGCAGGCACACCAGGCCGACTCCATCGCGCTGCCGTTAGCCCGGATGGATGCGGCTGCGAGGCCCTTCGAGGTTCCGCCGGTTACTCACATCCTTTCGCGCATGATGCTGCCGAGTTTGGGCAACGCGCAGAAGAAGTTCGCTCACTTCGAGGTCGTCCGCCGGCTCACCTTCACCGCCATTGCGCTGCACCGGCATCGGCTGAAGCACGGGAAGTTTCCCGCGTCGCTCGGCGCGCTGGTGCCGGAGTTCCTCGCCGAGGTGCCGCGTGATTTCATGGACGGACAGCCGCTGCGCTACCGGCTGGAGCCGGACGGCCAGTTCCGCCTCTGGTCCGTGGGCGAGGATTTCAAGGACGACGGCGGCGACGCGACCACCGTCGGCGCGCACAGCACCAATCCCTTCGACTGGCTCAAGGGCCGCGACTGGGTCTGGCCGTTGCCCGCCACCGAGGCAGAAGTCGCCACCTACCATGCGACACTCGAAGCCGTGCGCGCGGCGAAGGCCAAGCTGCCGCCCGCGGTTCTCGGACCAGGAATGGCTCCAGGCCTGCCTCCGCCGGGAGTCCCTGTTCCGGCCCCGCCGCCCTGAACCGCCAGTGTAGCGGCTTTGGAATCCGGTGGCGCTGCCGGCCATG
>CAZQEW010000146.1:0-10268 GCA_964591495.1 uncultured Klebsiella sp. | reverse complement strand
GGAGCGGAAGAGGCCGTATTCGTTGAGGCGCAGGCCGCGCGCGATGGCCCGCTGGCGCATGACGATGTTGTGCTCCTTGCTGCCCGTGAAATATGCGAGCGCGAAGGGATACTCGGCGTCGCTCACCACGCGCAGGTCGGCCTGGATGCCGCCCTCGACAATCACGCTGGCCTTCGTGTCGCCCTTGGCGCTGACGCTGAGGACGCCGGGCTGCGTGACGAAGAACTCGATGACCTCGGCGGGCGCGCGCGAGGAGACGAGGAAATCAATGTCGCCGATGGTCTCCTTCCAACGGCGCAAACTGCCGGCGGTGCTGCAGCGCGTCACGTCGGGATGCTGGCGGAGGCTTTCGAGAATGGGCTGCGCGACGGCGAGCGCCTTGTGCAGGTGATGCTTGCTGGCGAACTGGCGCTTGAACGCGATGCCTTCGAGAATCTTCGCCTGCGTCTTCTCGCCGAAGCCTTCGATGACGGCGACCTTGCCGGCTTTGCACGCCGCTTCGAGCGCCTCAATGGTGTCCACGCCGAGTTCGTCGTGGAGCTTCTTCACCTTCTTCGGCCCGAGGCTGGGGATGCCAAGCATCTCGACGAGGCCGGGCGCGACGGAGGCTTTCAGCTCGTCGTAGTAAGGCAGCTTCCTGGTGGTGACGAGCTTGGTGATTTTGTCCACAAGCGCCTCACCGAAGCCCTTGATTTCGCCGAGGCGGCCTTCGGCGACGACCTTCTCCAGCGGCTCGGCGAGGCCTTCGAGGGTGCGGGCGGCGTTGTGGTAGGCGCGGGTCTTGAAGGGGTTCTCGCCCTTGAGTTCCAGCAGCGTGCCAATCTCGGTGAGCACGGCGGCGACTTGCTCTTTGTCCATGCGCGGAAGCGTAAAGTCCGAGGGCTGCGGGCCAAAGTCCAAAGTCGGCGGACATTCGCGTTGCCCGGTGGATGAACGGCTCCTACCATCGCCGCCCTTATGGCCGACACTTCCATCACCTTTCTGCGCGCCGCGGGTCGCCGCGCGGACCAGCTCCGCCCCGTCCGCTTCCAAAACCACATTGCGCCGCACGCTGCCGGCTCCACGTTCATCGAGTGGGGCAATACGCGCGTCATCTGCGGCGTGACCATCGAGGAGTCTGTCCCCCGCTGGATGAAGGAGCAGGGTGTGACCGGCGGCTGGATTACGGCGGAGTATTCCATGCTCCCCTACTCCACGCTTACGCGGAAGCAGCGCGACAGCAGCAAGGGCAAGGTGGACGGCCGTTCGGTCGAAATCCAGCGGCTCATCGGCCGCGCGATGCGTTCCGCGCTCGACCTCGAAAAGCTTGGCGCGCGCACCATCTGCGTGGATTGCGACGTGTTGCAGGCCGACGGCGGCACGCGCACGGCCGCGATCACCGGCGCGTTCGTCGCGCTGCGGCTGGCGCTGAAGAAACTTACTGCCGAAGGCAAGCTCGCTGCCGACCCCATTGCCAACACCGTCGCCGCCGTGAGCGTGGGCATCGTCAACGGCATCCCGCTGCTCGACCTCTGCTACACCGAGGACGCCGCCGCGCAGGTGGACATGAACCTCGTGATGACCGGCTCCGGCGAGTTCATCGAGCTGCAAGGCACGGGCGAGGAAAGCACGTTCAGCGACGACCAACTCGCGGCGATGCTGACGCTCGGCCGCGTGGGCATCCGCGAACTGCTGGCCTTGCAGGAAGCGGCGGTCGGGAAATGACCTATTTCCCCAATGTCCAATGCCCAATGAAGGACCACTTCCCAATGACCAATGGGCCAAGCGCGCGGCGGTGTCCGGGCATTGAGCATTGGGCATTCATTGGGCATTGGGAATTGAACATTGGACATTCCACATGAGCACACCTTCCTCCCCAACCCGCCTCTTTCTCCTCCGCCACGGCGAAGTCGAGACGCGTTACCACCGCATCTTCGGCGGACGGATTGACATGGAGCTTTCGCCGCGCGGTCACGAGCAGGCGAAGGCCATGGCGGACTACCTCGCCGCCACGCACTTCAATGCCATTTACGTGAGCCCGATGAAGCGCGCGCAGCAGACGCTCGCGCCGCTGGCCGCGCAAAAGGGCATGACCGCCACCACGCTCGCGGGCCTGCGGGAAGTGGACTTCGGCGACTGGACCGGGCTGGGCTGGCAGCAGGTGCAGGAGCGGTTTGGCGTCAGCGCGTTTGACTGGCTGGACCGGCTGGAGGGCGGCCATGTGCCCGGCGCGGAAAGCGGCGCCCAGTTCCGCGCGCGAGTCGAGCCGTGCCTCAGGCAGATTCTCCGCGACTGTCCCGGGCAAAGCGTCGCCGTCGTCTGCCACGGCGGCGTGATCCGCATGTTGCTGGCCGTGCTGCTCGAACTGCCGCTGCCCAAGCTCGCGCACTTCGACATCGAGTATGCGAGCGTCACCATCGTCGAGCAGCGACCGCACCGCAGCGAGGTCGAGCTGCTGAACTTTACCCCGTGGCGGGATGTGCCGGCGAAACCCGCGAAATGACGACATGAAGGCAACCCCGCTCACCCGCATCTCCATCGCCACCACGCCCGAAGCCGAGGAAGCCGTCGCCGCGCTGCTCCTGCGCGTGCTCGGGCAAACGCCTTCGACCTACACGGACGCCGAGACGGGCGAGACAACCGTCTCGACCTACCTCGAAAAGTCCGCGCAGTGGAACCCCGCCGCGCGCGCGGAACTGCGGGCGGGTTTGGCGCTGTTGACCGAGTGCGGTCTCGCCGTGGGTGCGGGCGAAATCACCACCGCAAAGGTGCGCCGCGAAGATTGGGCCGAGTCGTGGAAACGGCATTTCAAGCCGCTGGCCATCGGCGACGCGCTGCTAATCAAACCGAGCTGGGTGAAGCAGAAACCGCGCAAGGGCCAGGCCGTCGTGGTGCTCGACCCCGGCCTGAGCTTCGGCACGGGGCACCACGCAACGACGGGGTTTTGCTTGAAGCAACTCGTGGCTGTGAAAGTGGGAGCGGGATTAGGATCAAGATCAGGAGCACGAGGGGAAACGCGCGCCCCGGCTCGTGCTCGTAATCCTGATCCTGATCCTGCTCCCCCGTTGTCATTCCTCGACATCGGGACCGGCTCCGGAATCCTCGCCATCGCCGCCGCCAAGCTGGGTTACACGCCCGTGCGCTGCTTTGACTTCGATCCCGAGTCCGTCCGCGTGGCCAAGGAGAACGCGGCACAAAACGGCGTCGCGCACCTCGTGAAACCCGTGCGCCACGATCTCACCAAGCTCCCGGCCGCCAGCGCGACGCGGTATGACGTCGTCTGCGCGAACCTGATCTACGACCTCCTCATCACCGAGCGCGAGCGCATCCTTGCCCGCCTGCGGCCCGACGGGGTGCTGGTGCTGGCGGGCATCTTGGAGACGCAGTTTGCCAGGGTGAAGCGCGCCTATCAGCAGGCCGGCATGCAACTCGTCGCGACCGAGGTGGAGAAGGAGTGGCAGTCCGGCGCATTCGTCCGCCGGGCTTGAAGTGCGGTTCCCGCTTGTCCGGATGACGCACCTGCCTACGCTGCTGTCATGCTCGTCACCGGCATTCTCAACCCCGCCATAGCCTCGCTGCTCGCGCGCGTGCGGCACACGAACACGCTCGTCATCGCCGACCGTGGCTTCCCGCTGTGGCCGGGCGTCGAGACGGTGGACATCTCGCTCGTGGACAACGTGCCGACCGTGCTCCAGGTGCTCACCGCCGTGCGACAGAACTTCGTCATCGGCCAGGCCTACATGGCGCAGGAGTTCGTGAAGGAGAACTCGCGCAAGACAAAGAATGATTTCCTCCGCGCGCTCCAAGGCTGCGCCGTGGACTTCGAACCGCACGAGCAGCTCCGCCAGCGCGTGCCCCGGGCCATCGGTTTGATTCGCACCGGCGACACCATCCAATACGCAAACATGGTGCTGGTGTCCGGGCGGTGAAGTCCAAAAGGGGCCGGTTACGGAGAGATCGCCCGATAAAAACGCCGGGACTGACCGACAGCCGTGCCATCTAGGAAATTGAACGGTGCGGTGTATGTAAAATTAGTCACGGTGATCCAGCTGCCGGGTTGCATGGTGCTGCTATGCTGGATACGGTAGGCGCGGTTAGGCTCTCCGGCGAACGTCAGCGTCGGTCCATTGGAGGGTGAGAAGCCGCCAAAACCCAGGACGGCATCAGGGGACGCCCCCGAACCGAGGTCTGCACCGAACACCCCTTTTGATGCGTCACTGAAGGAGGCGAGGAATGAGATGATGTTATGCTTGAAGCCCGCGGGATTGAGGTTGATTGTGCTGACAGCTTTCCCATCCAGCGGTGCGCCCGGTGCCAGCATGGCTGTCAGTGTTCCCCCCGCCAGTTTGAAAAGACCAGGCTGACCATTTGTTCCACTGGCGACAAAGATCAGCACGCCCTTGTCATAGGAGAACCCGTTGAAGCTGGAAAAATTCCCATTGGTGCCGCCCGGAATCGGGGTGGCGGTGGTGACCAAAGATGACAATGCGCCGCCCGTTACGGGCGCCGAAAAGATGCCCCGCACCGCCGGCACGGAGTTGGCGTCCTGCGCTTGGAAAACCACTACGCCCGCGCTGAGGCATGGCGGGCTTTGGAAGCTGCTGAAGCGGTTAGCCACGCCGGGTATGGGATCATTGGTTACAGCCAGGGAGACGAGGCTGGTGCCGTTATGGGTGAAAATGCCATTGCGGGTGCTCAAGCCCGTGTCAGATGCCCATACGGCGATGTTCGTGCCGTCATAGGCAAGCTGGCTGCTAAAGTTCAGATTGCCGGTGCCGCCAGGAAAAGTCGTCTGATTGTCGAGCACCTTGGTAAAGGTCCCGGCTGAGAGGATATACGCGGCCCGATAGCTGTTCGGGGCGTTGGCCAAAAAAGCGATCTTCGCTCCCGAGAGGGCCGGAGCGAAGTAACTGACGAAGTTTCCGCTGCTGCCGGGAGCTGCAGTATTGGTGTTACCAAGCATGCTTGTCACCCCGCCTGAAACATTGAACATGCCGTTCATCCCTCCGCCGTCTGTTCCGGCAAAAACAAAGTTCGATTCCAAGCCATACGCGAACGAGGAAAAATTCGTGAGTTTGCCCGTGCCGGATGGGGCCAACGTGTTGGTGTCCACCAGCTTGGTCAGAACGCTTCCATCAAAGAGGTAATATCCCTGCTGCCCGCCGGCTCCGATGCCTTGAAAAGCTGCCGAGTTTATGCCGGCCACCGGTGCCCGCAGATCGCTAAAAACTCCCGTGCCTCCCGGGATGGCAGTAGTGGTGTCCGCCAACTTCAAAAAAGTGGTCTGAGCGGATACAGACGCGAGGCCAAATGCGGCCACGACCAGACAGACAACATGAGATTTCATGTGCGTTTCTTGGTTTAGCTGCAGGACTGGTTAGCATAATCCCGGAACATACGCCACCCCCTCTTTGGTTCCTTGTATCCGCCACTTAACGTCAAGCTCACCCGCCTGCCATCGCGCCAACGACGAGGAACGGTTCTTCACCTTGAACCACGGCCTCCGGCAGCGGCGTGTCCGTGGGCAGCATTGAGAAGTCCTCCTTGCAGGCGAAGAAGCGGATGAACGGCCGGCGCTTGAGCGTGCCGTGGTCGCGAATCGTCCCGCGCAGCACGGGGAAGCGTGCTTCTAGCGCGTTCAGCACGGCGGCGATGGTGACGGGCGGCGGAACTTCCAACACCACTTCACCCTCCACGCGCGCGAGGTTGCGGAGGTGATAGGGGAGAACAACGCGAATCATTCGGGAGCGGGGCTTTGACACGAATTGCACGAATTAACACGAACCCAATTCGTGCCAATGGGTGAAATTCGTGTCTCCGTTCACATTAACGTCTGCACCTCGACCGACAGCACGCCGGGCAGATGGTCCGCGATGCTCGTCCACGTGTCGCCGCCGTCGGGCGAGCAATACACCTGGCCGCCCGTCGTCCCGAAATACACGCCGCACGGGTCGAGCGAGTCGGTGGCCATCGCATCGCGCAGCACGTTCACGTAACAATCCTTCTGCGGCAGGCCTTTCGTGAGCGGCTCCCACTCGTTGCCGCCGGTTTTGCTGCGATAGACGCGGAGCTTTCCGTCGGGCGGGTAGTGCAGCGAATCGCTCGTGATGGGCACCACGTAAATCGTCTCCCGCTCGTGCGCGTGGACTTCGATGGGAAAGCCGAAGTCGCTCGGCAAGTTCCCGCTCACCTGCGTCCACTGGTCGCCCGCGTTATCCGTGCGCAGGACGTTCCAATGCTTCTGCATGAAGAGCACATCCGGCCGCGACGGGTGCAGCGCGATGCGATGCACGCAATGCCCCACATCCGCGTCCGGGTCGGGCAGCTCGTATTGCGATTTCAGCCCTTTGTTGATTGGCCGCCATGTCGCGCCGCCGTCGTCCGTGCGGAACGCGCCCGCCGCCGAAATGGCGATGTAGATGCGGTTCGGGTTCGTCGGGTCGAGCAGGATGGTGTGCAGTCCGAGGCCGCCCGCGCCGGGCTGCCACAAGTGCCCCTTGGCCTGCCGCAAGCCGGGCAGTTCCTTCCACGACTTCCCGCCGTCCGTGGTCTTGAAAATCGCCGCGTCCTCCGCGCCCGCGTAGGCCGTGTCCGGGTCCGTGTGTGAGGGCTCGATGTGCCAGATGCGCTTGAACTCCCACGGCTTCTGCGAGCCGTCGTAAAACAGGTGCGTGCCCGTTTCGCCTTCGTAGGCGAACTCATTGCTTTTCCCCTTCGGCATCCCGTCCGGGCCCATCAAATCCTCCGGCTTCGTGCCGGGCGGATTCCACGTTTTCCCGCCGTCATCGGAGCGCTGGATGATTTGACCGAACCACCCGCTGGTCTGCGATGCGTAGATGCGGTTCGGGTCGAGCGGCGAGCCCTTGAGATGGTAAATCTCCCAGCCGGCGAAGTGCGGGCCGGTGATGCTCCAGTTTTTGCGCGTGCCATCGGCGGTGAGGATGAACGCGCCTTTCTTGGTGCCGACGAGGACTCGGAGGGTGCTCATGGTGGTTGGCTTCGGGTCTGAGTGTGGAGCTTCGCGTGGTCCGGCAGGTCAATTTGCCTGCGTCACCTTCGCTCGTGCGGGAGGCGCGGCGACAACTTCCTTCAAGTTCTTGAAACCCTGCTCGAACTGGTCGCCGCACATCTTCTCGCAGTCCACGAAGAGGCCGAACGCCTTCGCCGCGAAGCCGTTCTTGCTGTCCATCTGCCACGTCACGAGCGTGCCGGAGCCTTCGGGCTTCAGCGTGAAGACCACATCGCTGTCGCCCTCCATCGGCTTGAGGAAGGCGAGCTTGATGCGGACGACATCGGGCGACTTACTCTCGGTGATGGTCATGCTGCCCGCGCCCACGTCGTTGTTGCCGGCCCACGAGAACTTGGCGCCCTGCCCCGCCACCGGCCCCTCGAAAGCGACCTTGCAGTTCGGGTCGATCTTCGCCCACGGCGACCACTCCTGCCACTTCTTGAGGTCGTTGATGTGCGGAAAGACCGCATCCGGCGCGGCGGAGATGGTGGTTGAACGGACAACCCGGAAGTCCGCGGGGCGCATGGCGACGATGACGCAGAAACCGACCACGAAGACGGTGAGCCCGAGAAGGATTTTTTTGAGCATGGCGGGGAGGAATGCTCACCGGTTGTCCCCGAGCGGATTGACTTGGTCAAGGCATTGGTTTGCCCCAAACGCGCAGCCACGCTCACCAAAGCTCCGCGGCGGTCACCGGAAGAACTTCGCCGGATTGAAACCCGTGATGAGCTGCAGCCCGGTCAGGAAGGTCATCGCATATACGACCTTCAGAAACAGCTTCTCGGAGAACTTGCGATTGAGCCACACGCCCAGCCAGACCCCGACCGGAATGAACGGCAGGAAGACCAGACTTTGCTGGAGCGTGTGCGCATTGATGATGGCGTGTGGCGCGAGGAACGGCAGATCAACCATGGCGCGGTCCACGACAAAGAACGGCATCTTGATCCAGTTGATCCAGGTGAAAACCAGCACCGTTGTCGCCACGTAGCGTTCCTTGGCCATCTGCTGCGGGATGAGGAACACGCTCACCACCGGTCCCGCGCCGTGCGCAAACGTGCTCGTGATGCCCGCACCGATGCCGCAGGGAATACCGATCCGATGATTCGGGGCGAACGCCCCTTCGGCCGCAAAAATCTTTTCCTTCAGCAGTTGAAACGCGACGAAGGCCACCGCCAGCAGGCCGATGCAGACGTTGAGTTCCCGCGCCGAAAACCGCCCGATAAGCTGCACGCCGATCACCACGCCGACGACCACACCGGGCAGGAGGAACTTAAGATTCGCGCGCTCCCACTTGCCCCAATAGTGATACACGCTGAACGCATCCCCGGCGCACAGCAGGGGCAGCAGAATGCCAATGGCGTCCTTGGGACCGAAGGCAAGCACGCAAAGCGGCGTGGTGAGCATGCCCAACCCGCCGCCAAACCCCGCTTTCGACAGGCCGATGAACAGCACCGCCACTGCCGCGAGGACGATGGAAGACCAATCTTGCACGCGCGACGTGTAAGTTCGGTCGCCGGGAAAGTCGAGCCGGCGATGACTTGGACCTCAATCAACCAGCCCAGTTCAGCCCACACGTTACGAAACCTGGCATGCCCCCCGAGGGGACGCGACTGGGTTAAGCCGCGCCCTCGGGCTGATCTGATGCTGGCCGCCGGCTACCGGTTGAAGAGGAACGCCGGATTGTTGATCAGGGCCCACGCGAGGTCCTGCGCGCCGATCAGGCGGGCGTTTTCCAGCTGCTTGGTGCTCAGTTCGGCGGCGCGCTTGAGGTTGACCAATTTCACGTCGGCGGGCAGCGGCTCACCGAGTCGCTTCACGCTGTCCTGGAGTTCCTTGAGCCGCGGGTCAATCGGGCGCGGGGCCTTCGCGTCCGCCAGTTCCTTCGTGCGCTTGGCCAGCTCGGGGTCGGTGGCGCGGACGACTTTCTCCAGGGCAGCGACCTCTTCTTTGGAGCGCTGGGCCGCCGGCTTGGCAAGCAGGGTGCGCAGCTCCGCGCTCTGGCTCAGGCCGGGGGACTTCGCATCCGTGGTCGCGAGCCGGAAGCGGCCGAGCGTGTAGGCGTTGTCATTGCCGCCGTTGAACTGCTGCGTGAGCGTGAAGGTGAGCGTCGCGCCCGGCTGGTTCGTGTAGGGCGTCTTGAACTCGAACGTCGCCCAGTGCGTGGCGCCGCCGTTGGGCGAGACCGCCCAGCCCTGCTGCCGGTTGTTGCCGCCATCAATGGCTTTGGCCACCTCGAAGTTCTGCTGGCTGAAGTCGGCCAGTGCCTTGGTCAGTTCCAATTTCTTTGCGTCGGCGGGCTTCCCGCCCTTCGGCGTCACGGTCACGGCCAGCTCATTGAGAACAAAATTGCCGTCTTTGGCACGGCCGGGGCCACCCCGCGGAAACTGCTTGTCCACGATGGCTTCCAGCCGCAGCGCGCTGATGACCTTGTCCGTTGGCTCGACGGTGACGGTGTAAACCGAGCGCACGTCCTTGCCTTCGGTGACGACGATGGATTTGTCCTCCTGCTGGGCGAGCTTGAGGTCACCGGTGGCCTTGAGGCTTTTCGCCACGACGGGTTTCCAGTCCACCTTCAGGTCCTGCTTTTTCTCGAAATCAGCCATGCGCTTGGGGAAATCCTGCTCGTTGAAGCGCTTCAGTTCGGCCTCCGCTTTGGCGGTGCGTTCTTTTTGCTCGGCGTCGAGCTTGGCCTCGCGCGGAGCAATCTCCTTTTCATAGGCGGCGAGCTCGGTCCTGGCGTCCGCGAGGTCTTTCGCGCGCTGCTCTTCGCGCTTCTTCTGCACGCCGGGTGCCAGCCGCTCGTATTCCGTGAGGGCGCTGGCGACAAGACCGTGATCGGCTTTCATCGTGGCCCAGCTCTTGAGCGTGGCCTCGATTTCCGAGGCGCGCGCCGGGCGGTTCATGATGCGGAGGAACAGCTCGTTGATGAGTTCGCGGTCGTCAGTGGTTTCCTTCACGAGCTTCGCAATGGCGTTATCGGACGCGCTCACGGCGTCGCCGACGGTCGCGCCGGAAATGAGGGCCATCACGGGGCCGAGCTGCACGTCGGTGATGCGCTCGCACTCACAGGCCGACTCGCGGGGCGGCTTGCCCATCGTGGCGAAGAAGCCGTCGGGCAGCTTCACGGTGTCCGCGAGCGCGGCGGCGCGGGTGCCGGCGGGCACGCCGGGGATGGCGGACTTCGCACCGGTGACCTTGTAAATGCTGTCGTAGAGCGCCTCGGCGCTGAGGCGGCGCGCGGTGGCGTGGCTGAAGTTGATTTTGTCATCACCGTTCCACT
>CAZQEW010000145.1:0-10691 GCA_964591495.1 uncultured Klebsiella sp. | reverse complement strand
TGGCCGCGACCACTGGCCGAACTGCTGGACGGTCTATTTCGCCGGTGGCGGCGTGAAAGGCGGCCGCGTCGTGGGCCGCAGCGACGACATCGGCGCGTATCCCGCCGAGCGCCCCGTGAACCCCGGCGAAGTCGTCGCCACCATCTACAAGAGCCTCGGCCTCGACCTCGACACGCACCTACCGGGGCCGCAAGGCCGGCCTTTCGCGTTGGTGGATTTCGGCGTGCGCGAGGTGAAGGAGTTGTTCTAGCCAGCCTGATTCGTCATGAAGTCACGCCTTCTCACGGCCTCTTTGTCGCTGCTGCCATTTGTGCTGTGGGCGGAATCCCTCACCCTACTGCCCGCCAAGTTCACTCTCGACGGCCCCGCCGCCGAGCAGCGCCTTGTGCTGGAACTCGCCGATGGTAAGACCTTGCTCGGTCAGGTCACGAACAACGTCACGTTCACCTCCAGCAATCCCAAGGTCGTTCGCATCGAGGACGGCCTTGCCATCGCGGTGGGCAACGGCACGGCGACGGTCACGGGCAAATCCGGGCGCAGTTCCGCGAAGGCCGAGGTGCGCGTGGTGAACATGGAGAAACCCTTCGCTTGGAACTTCCGCAACCACGTCCAGCCCGTGCTCACCAAGACCGGCTGCAACTCCGGCGCGTGCCACGGCGCGGCGGCGGGTCAGGGCGGCTTCAAGCTCTCCCTGCGCGGCTACGACGACGACGGCGACCATCGCGCCATCACCCGCTCGGCGCTGGGCCGGCGCGTCACCGTCGCGGAGCCGGCGCACAGCCTCCTGCTCATCAAGCCCACCACCGCCGTCCCGCACAAAGGCGGCGAGCGTTTCACCACCAACTCGCTCGATTACCGCATCCTCGCCGAGTGGATTGCGAACGGCACCCCTGCCCCGCAGCCCGGTGACGCACGCATCACGAAGATTGAGGTGCTGCCCGAGCAAGTGACGCTGAAGCCCGGCGTCCCGCAGCAGCTCCTCGTGCGCGCGACGTTCGCGAACGGCGAGTCCCGCGACGTGACGCGTTACGCGAAGTTCACCAGCGCAAATAACGCCGTCTGCGTGGTCAGCGATGACGGCCTCGTCACCGTGATGGGCCGGGGCGAAGGCGCGGTGTCCGCGTGGTTCCTCAGCCGCCTCGCGCTGGCGACGGTTACGGTGCCGTTCGATAACAAGCTGGCTTCGTCCACGTTCACCAAGGCTCCAAAGCGCAACTTCATTGACGAGCTGGTGAACGAGAAGTTGAAGGCACTCAACGTCCCGCCTTCGCCGCGCTGCAACGACTCGGAGTTCATTCGGCGCGCGTTTCTCGACACCATCGGCACGCTGCCGATGGCGGCGGAGGTCCGGGAGTTCCTCGCCGACGCGTCGCCCAAGAAGCGCGATGCGCTCATCGAGCGGCTGCTCGCCCGGCCCGAGTTCGTGGACTACTGGAGCTACAAGTGGAGCGACCTGCTGCTGGTCAACGGCGCGAAGCTCCCGCAGCCCGCGATGTGGAGCTACTACCAGTGGATTCGCGGTCACGTGGAGGCGAACACGCCGTGGGACGAGTTCGTGCGCCAGCTCGTGACCGCGCGCGGCAGCACCCTCGACAACGGCGCGGCGAACTACTTCGTCCTGCACGACGACCCCACGCTCATGGCCGAGACGACGACCGTGGCCTTCATGGGCTTGGCCATCAACTGCGCCAAGTGCCACAACCATCCGATGGAGAAGTGGACCAACGACCAGTATTACGAGTTCGCCAACCTATTCGCCCGTGTCCGCGCCAAGAACGGCCCCGGCGGCGACGGAGACAAAATCATCTTCCCCGCCGCGTCCGGCGACGTGCCCGCACTGCTATCCGGCAAGCCGCTGCCACCGCGCCCGCTCGACGGTCAGGCCATCGCTATTGACTCGCGAGGCGACCGCCGCGAGACGCTGGCTAAGTGGCTGACCGCGCGCGAAAACCCCTACTTCACCCGTGCCATCGTGAACCGCGTGTGGGCGAACTTCATGGGCGTCGGTCTGGTGGAAGCCGTGGACGACCTGCGCGTCACGAACCCCGCCAGCAACGAGAAACTCCTCTCGGCACTCGCGAAGTTCCTCGCCGACCAACGCTACGATTTGAAGGCACTCATGCGGGCCATCCTTCAGTCCGAAACTTACCAGCGCGGCAGCGAGACGCTCGCCGGCAATGCCGCCGATACGCGCTTTTACCCGCGCTACTACCCGCGTCGCCTGATGGCCGAGGCGCTGCTCGACGCCTACTCGCAGGTCACCGGCGTCCCGACCGAGTTCCGCCGTGACCTACGCAACGCCAACCGCGGCCTCGGCGACCGTTATCCCGCAAACCTCCGCGCCTTCCAGCTCCCCGACGCTAATGTGGCGAGCTACTTCCTAAAAACCTTCGGCCGCGCGGACCGCCTCCAGACCTGCGAGTGCGAGCGCACCGAGGAGCCGAGCATGGCGCAGGCGCTGCACATCGCGAACGGCGACACCATCAACCAAAAGCTCGCCGCGAAGGACAACGCGATTGCCAAGCTCATTGCCGCCAAGAAGACTAACGAAGAAATCCTCGACGAAGCCTTCCTCAGCACGCTGTCGCGACCGCCGACCGCCTTGGAGAAATCCCGTTCGCTCAAGCTCCTAGCCGACGCGGGCGAAGTGGAGCGTCGTGCTGCGCTCGAAGACCTCTACTGGGGCCTTTTGAGCAGCAAGGAATTCTTGTTCAACCACTGAGCAGGTTCCGGCAAAAAAGTGGCTGGCGGTGACATGCCCTGTGAGCAATGCTGGGCAAGGACTTGCGTCTGATATCCGAAACATGAGCGTCGCCACCATCCCGGTTGAAATCGCCGACCCGATCAACCATCGCATCCTTGCAATCGCAGAGGACCAGTTGCAGGGCTTCCAAACCGATCCGCTTGGCGAAATCGCGCGTCAGACAAGCTTGCCGGTGGAAACGGTGATCGAGCGAATTCAGGCCATGCTTCGTGCGGGGGTCATCCGACGGGTGCGACAAACCTTGCTGGCCACGAACCTCGCGCAAGGCGCGCTGGTGGCGTGGGAAGTGCCGCAGGAACGGCTCGACGCAGCGTTCGATGACCTGTTCCAGAACGACCCTTTCTCCGGTCACGTGGTCACGCGCTCAACCGACGCGGCCACTCCGGGGTCCACTTACAAGTTGTGGACGACACTCAAAATCCCTGCCGGATACTCGATGCCGCGCCATTGCGAGTATTTGGCGAAGCGGATTGGTGCCGGACATTTCCGGCTTATGCCGGCCAAGAAGCTTTTTGCGCTAGGAGTCGGTCACACGCGACGCCGGGGGATGGAGCCGGGCAGCAAGGCGGAAGTGCCCGCCGAGGCCCAGGACGTGGCGATGGTCACCCTCAACGAACTGGAGTGGCGCATCCTCGAAGCCGTGAAACGCGAGTTCAAGCCGGATGAACTCGTCCCGGACCTATGGGCAGCGCGAGCTGCGGAGGCGGGCGTCCCATTGAAGACATTCCTCGAAGTGGCGGCCGACTTCAACGAGCGCAAGATCATCGGTCGGTTTTCGACCTTTCTTGAGCACGTCAAGACCCTCGCCACCGGGGAAAAGGTCACCAAGTTCAACGCGCTGTTCCATTGGGCCGTTCCGGCGGGCCGCGAGATCGAGGCGGGCCGTGAGGTCGGCCGGCACCACATCATGACGCATGCCTACTGGCGCGAGGGCGGCCCGGAGTTCCGCAATGTGAACGTAATGGGCGTGGCCCATGGCACCGACAAGGCGCTCGTGCTTGCGCACAAGGCGGCCATCGACGCGCACTTGAACAGCCTGGGCATCACCGTGAGCTACACCAACGTCTTCTGGGGCGGGCGCAGCGAGATCAAGCCCAGCGAAATTTCGCCGAACGCCTACCGGGAATTCTGCCGCGTCAACGGCCTTGACCCCGAGCGGATGAAACTCCAGCCCGGTGAGTCAATGATCGCGGGCTGATCCTTGCGCTCCATGTCTGACCTGCGTCTGCAACGCAGCCGGCGTGCAACCCTGCTCGGCATGGTGGTCAACACTCTGCTGGCCGTCGGAAAGATGGCTGCTGGTTTTATCGGCCAGTCACATGCACTGGTCGCCGATGGGGTCGAGTCCTTGGCGGATCTGTTCAGCTCGGTCATCGTATGGCGTGGCATGGTCATTGCCGCCACGCCCGCCGACGAGGATCATCCCTATGGCCACGGCAAAGCGGAACCGCTGGCCTCCGCGGTAGTTGCCACGCTTCTGCTGCTCGCCGCCCTCTGGATAGCCATCAACTCGGTGCGGGAGATCCTCCGCCCGCATGGAACCCCCGCGCCGTGGACGCTTGCGGTGCTGATTGTGGTGGTGTTGGCCAAGGAAACCCTCTTCCGCTTCGTCTTCCGTGAAGGCACGGCCATCGAGAGCGGCGCAGTCCAATCAGATGCCTGGCACCATCGTTGCGACGCGATCACCTCGCTGTTTGCTGCCGTGGGAATCGCGGTGGCACTTCTGGGCGGCCCTGGCTACGAGGCGGCGGATGACGTAGCCGCGCTGCTCGCCTCGCTTGTGATCGGATGGAGCGGCTGGCGGCTGTTGCGGGGTGCCTTCGATGAGCTGATGGATGCCGCTCCCGACGTTGCCCTGGTGGAGGCAGTGCGCCGCCATGCGAGTGCAGTCCCCGAAGTGAAGGGCGTGGAGAAGTGTAACCTTCGCAAGATGGGCTGGCACTTATACGTGGACATTCACATCGAAGTGAATGGCCAACTGACGGTCGAACGTGCCCATGTTATTGCCCACGAAGTGAAGGATCATTTGCGGGCTCAGCTACCAAAGATTCGCGACGTGCTGGTCCACATTGAGCCGGCCCGGCACTAACCCCTATGCGTCTAAGATTCCCGCTCCGCAAACGAGCCCCCGCCCCTGCCAAGGCCCCGCCTGCCCCCGCAGCTCCAGTGGTCTGGACCCTGGATCCCGACGTGACGTTTCTGAACCACGGATCCTTTGGTAGCTGTCCACTGGTGGTGCAGGAGTTCCAACGGGAATTGCGGGAACGCATGGAGCGGCAGCCCGTAAAGTTTTTTGTCCGTGATCTGGAGGAGTTGCTCGACTGGTCGCGCATTCGGCTGGCCAAGTTTGTCGGTGGCCAGGCTGAAAACCTCGTCTTCGTGCCCAATGCCACCGCCGGGGTGAATGCGGTGCTGCGCTCGCTCAGTTTCGATCCCGGAGACGAACTGCTCGTCACCGATCACGAATACAATGCCTGCCGCAACGTGTTGGACTACGTCGCCGAACGCACGGGGGCGCGCGTCGTGGTGGCCAAGATTCCGTTTCCGTTGGCGAACGCCGAGGAAATCATTGAGGCCGTGATGGGAGCGGTCACCTGGCGCACCCGTCTGGCCCTGTTAGACCATGTAACCAGCCAGACCGGCCTGGTGCTGCCGATTGAGTTCCTTGTTCGGGAGTTGAACGCGCGCGGAGTGGATACTCTGGTGGATGGCGCGCATGCGCCCGGTATGGTTCCCTTGGATCTGCATACCCTGAATGCGGCTTACTACACCGGCAACTGCCACAAGTGGCTTTGTGCCCCGAAGGGCGCTGCATTTCTGCACGTCCGCGCTGACCGGCAACAAAAAGTGCGCCCCCCGATCATAAGCCACGGCGCCAATTCTCCGCGCACTGACCGGGCGCGCTTTCAGATTGAATTTGCATGGATGGGAACCAGCGATCCATCGGCAGCGCTCGCCGTGCCCAAGGCGATTGAATTCGTGCGCTCGCTTCGGCCGGGCGGCTGGGACGAGGTCATGCAGCACAACCGCCAACTGGCACTGGCTGCTCGCCGGGTGTTGTGCGAAGCCCTCTCCTTGACGCCCCCCTGCCCGGAGGAACTCATCGGCGCTTTGGCCTCGATTCCCATTCCGGACGCGCGGAGTTCCAAACCCTCGAACAGCCCGCTCTATCTTGATCCGCTTCAAGATCGGCTTCTGGAGGAGTTCAAAATCGAAGTGCCCATCATCCCATGGCCTGCCCCTCCCAAGCGGCTGCTGCGCATTTCCGCCCAGCTATACAACTCTTTGCCTCAATACGAAAAGCTGGCCCAGGCATTGAAGGCGCTGCTCTGAACCGAATCGCAGACTCGCCCCTGGCCGCTCAGGCCTGCCGCCGCGCCACCAGTCGCACCTCCGAAGCGGGCAGGAGCAGATGCGCAGTGGCCCGCAATAGGCGGAAGCCCCGTTTGCCAAGACGCAGCCTGACCGCCCAAGTTGCTGCTGCCCGGTCGTAACCAAACGGCCCAATGCCCACTGACTCCAGCTGAAAGCCGCATTCAGTCGCGAGGTTGCCGAGAGTCTGGGCATTCCAGGAAAAAAGGTGGTGGTTTGGCTCGGTGGGGCGATGCCGGCGGTAACGCGGTTCTTCCTCGAAGGGCACGTGCAGCAGCAACCTCCCCCCGGGCTTTAGCACGCGGCGGATCTCCCCTAGCGAAGCGGCCGGGTTCAGCACGTGCTCAAGCATGTGGTGACAAATCACCACCTCGGCGCAGGACTCGCTCAGCGAACCGGAATCAGCGATGAACTGGATTCCCTTGGCGGCAAGGTCAGCTTCAAGGAACTCAGACACATCGAATCCAATGCGGCGTGCGCAGTTTAGCTCCGCTAAGTTCCAGCCCGCGCCGACACCGAACTCAACTACCGTGTCTGACTGGCGGACAAATTCAGCAAACTTCTCGGCCCGCAGCCGCGCGACCCAGCGGAACGCCTCCTCAGGTAGGCCGCGCTTGCCGGAATGATACTCCCGCCCCCGCAAGCCCCGATAATGCCGGGTTGCAGCGTGGTCAGGTGCGTCAGACATGCACGGACGCTAACCAATGGCGGATAGGTTGTCGAATTCAGAGGGAATCAGTCGGGCTGGATGCCAACTAAACCTTCAGCTAGCCTTGAGCCGTGCCCACTGCCGCGGACACCATCCCGCCGGACGGCTCCGAACTGGAGTTGTCCATCGTGTTGCCTTGCCTAAATGAGGCAGAGACCTTGCCGCGCTGCTTGGAGAAGGCGAACGCCTTCCTGCGCGAGCGAAACCTCTCCGGGGAGATTATTGTCGCGGATAACGGCAGCACGGATGGATCGGCAGCCATCGCGGTGGCACTCGGGGCTCGCTTGGTAAAAGTTCTCGACCGTGGCTACGGTCATGCTTTGCGGGCGGGCATCGGCCTCGCGCGCGGCCGCTTCGTCATCATGGGAGATGCGGATGACAGTTACGACTTTGGGGCTCTCGAACCATTCTTGAGCAAACTCCGGGAAGGAGCTGACCTGGTGCAGGGCTGCCGGTTGCCAATCGGTGGGGGGACAATTGAGCCGAATGCCATGCCGCCGTCGCACCGCTGGCTGGGCAACCCACTCTTCTCCCTGCTCGCCCGGCGCATGTTTCGCGTGCCGGTCCATGACATTTACTGCGGGCTGCGTGGCTTCCGGCGAGACTTGATACCCCGGCTCGATCTGCGCTGTGACGGAATGGAGTTTGCGACCGAGATGATGATTAAGGCCAGCCTCCGAGGAGCACGCATTGCCGAGGTGCCCATCACCCTGCATCGCGACGGACGGACGTCCCACCCGCCCCACTTGCGCACATTCCGGGATGGATGGCGCACCTTGCGCTTTTTCCTGATCTGCAGCCCACGCTGGCTGTTCGTGTATCCCGGAGTGCTGCTGCTCTTGCTGGGTTTGGTGGGATATGGCGTCGCCATGCCGGGGTTGACCCTTTTTGGCGCAACCTTCGATGCCCACACCCTGCTATTCGCGAGTCTGGCGCTGATGGTTGGTTATCAGGCCGTTTTGTTCGGCTGGCTGGCGAATACGCTGGCGGCGCGTGAAGGCTTTCTTGATGAGACCAAGGCGCTGGTCCGGCTGCGTGAAACGCTTTCGTTGGAACGGGGACTGTTGCTGGGCGTGACAACCCTGTTCTTGGGCGGCGCGCTTCTGCTGGCAGCCGTCAGCCAATGGCATGCCGCTGGATTCGGCCGGTTGGACTACGCGCACACCATGCGCTGGGTGATTCCCGGTGTCACGCTTACGGCCCTGGGTTTTCAGACCGTGCTCGCGAGCTTTTTCGTCGCCGTGTTGGGCTGGTATCGGAAATGAACTGTCCCCAGATCAAATCCTCTATCCCTGCCAACTGCCACATGCTCAGACCCGCACATTTGCGCGTTTCGACAGCTATCGCGGAAGCCGCGTCGCTGGCCCAATAAGCATGAATCCGCTAGCTCCAAACCCATGGGAGGCAGCCTACCTGCGATTCGAAACACCGGAGGAAGAACGCCGTAAGTTCCTGCGGCGGCTGCGCAAGCTTGGCACCTCGGCGTGGCCCCGGGACGCCCAGATCGTCGAGCTTTTTTGCGGTCGAGGTAATGGGCTGCACGCACTTGAACAGCTGGGCTTTAGCCGGTTGGAGGGGGCCGATTTATCCGCCGCGCTTTTGGCCAACTACGCTGGCTCCGCCAAATGCGTCGTGGCTGACTGCCGGCAACTCCCCTACCCCGACGAATCGCGTGACATCGCCATCGTTCAGGGTGGGCTGCACCATCTGCCGGAGCTGCCAGCCGACTTGGTGCGCGTCGTGCAGGAGGTGCGGCGAGTCCTGCGTCCAGGGGGAAGACTGGTCGTGGTGGAGCCATGGCGAACGCCGTTTCTGCGATTGGTGCACTGGGTCGGAAGCTTCCGAATCGCGCGCCGCCTCTGGCCCAAGCTCGACGCGCTTGAAACGATGACGGAATGGGAGAGCGAAACCTACGAACAATGGCTCGCCCAACCTGAGCTGGTCTTGGAAACACTGGAGCGCGGCTTCGTCGTCGAGCGGAAACTCATCCGGTGGGGAAAACTGATGTGGGTCGGCAGGCGAGCATGAGGACGAAACTGGCCAAGCCCCGGACCGGAGCATGAGTGTCAATCGACAGCTCCGCTTGATCTTCGGCATTCAGGCCCTGCTGCTCATGCTTGCCGCATGGCGAAATGCCAGCCAGCTCAACCCCGATGCCGTCGCCTACTGTCGAATAGCCGGATACTACGCGGAAGGCCAGTGGGCACTGGCGGTGTCCGGCTACTGGGGGCCGTTGCTGAGCTGGTTGATGGTTCCGCTGGTCAAGTTCGGTTGCGCCCCGCTTGTCGCAGCGCGAATAGTCATGGCCTTTTCCGCCTGCGTGTTTCTGGCCGGCGCGGTGACACTGTTTCGCGCATTTCGATTGCCCCGGCCCGCACTTCTAGCGGGCTCTGGCATGGCGGCAGCATGGTCGGTGTTTTGGTCTGTCCGAAACATCTCCCCGGATCTGCTCATGGCCGGGCTGGCCGGGCTGGCGATGGCGGCGACATACAGGGCAGTTCTAAGCAACGGCTCGCGCAAACCGTCCGCAGTTTTAGGAATAGCACACGTGCCGGAAACGGTTGCTTCGCCCCGACAGGGAGTAACCAACTCGCTGGCCATCAGGGCAGGCACATTGTGGGGCCTGGCTTACCTTGCGAAGGCAATCGCCCTGCCCTGGGCTCTGCTGGTGTCGGCTGGGTTTGCGCTCTTCGCAACCAGCGGCCGCCCCGATCTGCGGCGGCAGATGTTGAAACGGCTGGGGGGCGTCTGCCTTGGGCTGGCACTGGTCGCGGGACCGTGGGTTGCGCTCCTGTCATTTCACTACGGGAAGTTCACCTTTTCGACAACCGGACCGATTGCGCATGCGCTGGCTGGGCCGGGTGAAGAATCACGCTACCACCCCGCGATGATCTCCTTGCATCAGCCAGACGCCGGCCGGGTAACTCAATGGGAGGAGCCGTCGCGGATGACATATCGCTTCTGGTCGCCGTTGGCGGATCTGCAATCATGGCAGCATCAACTCCGCGTCGTGCAGGGCAATGCGGGTGTCCTAGCTGGTTGGCTGCTGCCGGCGGACGCATGGCTGGCAGCAGAAGGCCAGCCCGCATGGCGAAGGTGGCTCGCGACTTTCGATTTTTTTGGTTTGGGGATGGTTGCGCTTTGGATCGGATTCCTCACCGTGTTGCGGGATTCCGGCCAACTGCGGCGCAAGCGGTGGTGTTGGGCTGTGGTTCCGGTCGCCACCTTGGCCAGCCTATACCTCCCCTTCTTCGTGATGAAAGAGGACAACCGCTATTTCTACGCGGTGTGGCCTTTGTTCTGGTTGATGGTTCTGGTCTGTCGGCCACGGGCGACCCGCTGGCGTCAACTATTCTGGCATGTAGCTCTCGCCTCCTTCGCGCTGCCCGCAGGGCTTTGGTGTGCCGCGGGGTTGGTCGGTCTGCCGAATCCGGCAGCCGAATCAGCGCGGCATTGGGCAAGGGAACTCAAAGCCGCGGGCGTGCGTGGTCCGGTAGCCGGCAGCGGCTTGCTGCCAGGTGGCCGGTCAGGGCTTTACACAGCCTTCCTCATGGGCGACCGCTGGCTCGGTCATGCACCGGCAGCTCCCGAAGTGTTTGCCGGGGCAGGCGCCCGGATTGTGATGCTAGGGAGGGCTGATCGATGGACCGAGGCTTTCGCCCTATCACCGCAATGGCGTGAGTTTCAAGCTGGTTCTTCCACGGGTGAACTGCGGGTTTTCATCGCCCACGACTAGCCGAATTTTGGCTGGAATTCTTACGGGACTTTCTGTCTCCTAACCGGGCCGCCGGCCGGGACCACTTGCAGATTTCGAACAATGTCTCGAGGCGGCAGACAGGCTAATGC
>CAZQEW010000144.1:1424-11002 GCA_964591495.1 uncultured Klebsiella sp. | reverse complement strand
ATCTTCCCAATCTTTGTCCGTCCCAAATCTTTGAGTTCTCCCTCCGCATGACCCGTCTCGCCATCATCGGCACCGGCATCGCCGGTCTGGGCTGCGCGCACTTCCTCCAGTCGCGCTTCGACCTCACGCTCTTCGAGCAGGCGGATTACCCCGGCGGCCACACCAACACCATCGCCGTCCCCGAAGGCTCCGGCCAAGTCGCCTTCGACACCGGCTTCATGGTCTACAACGAGGTCACCTACCCGCACCTCACCCGCCTCTTCCGCGAGCTGGACGTGCGTGTGAAGCCGACCCAGATGTCCTTCAGCGTCCAGCACCGGCCCAGCGGCATCGAGTTCAGCGGCAGCAGCGTGAACCACCTGTTCGCCCAGCGCCGCAACCTTCTCCGCCCGCGCTTCTGGCGGATGCTCTGGCAAATCAACCGCTTCAACGCCGAGGCCGTCGCCGCGCTCACCGACCCTGCGTTCGCCGCGATGACCGTGGCCGACTACGTCCGCGCGCGCGGCTATGGCGACGACTTCCTCCGCCTTTACCTCGTGCCCATGAGCGGCGCGGTCTGGAGCACGCCGCCGGAGCTGATGCTGGAGTTCCCCGCCGTCACGCTGCTGCGCTTCTTCCACAACCACGGCTTCCTCGGCCTGCACACGCAGCACCCGTGGCTCACCGTGGACGGCGGTGCCAAGCAATACGTGGACAAGCTCCTCACCCCGCTCCGTGCGCAAAACCGCGTCCGCCTCAACGCGAAAGTCACCGCCGTCCGCCGCACCGGCGACGCCGTGGCCGTCACCACCGCCGACGGCCGCACCGAGCACTTCGACCGCGTCATCCTCGCCGCCCACGCCGACCAATCCCTGGCCCTCCTCGCCGATGCCGACGCCACCGAGCGCCGGCTCCTCGGCGCGTTCCGCTACCAGCCGAACCTCGCCACCGTCCACACCGACGCCGCCGTGATGCCCCGCACGCGCCTCGCGTGGTCCTCGTGGAACTACCGCGTGGAGCGCACCGCCGATGGCCGCGAAGTCCCGTCCACCATCTACTGGATGAACTCGTTGCAAGGCGTCTCCGACCGCGAGAACTACTTTGTCTCCATCAACGGCGCGGAGCACATCGCTCCCGACAAAGTCCTCCGCCGCATCGAGTATCACCACCCGCTCTTCAATCTCGCCGCCACGCAGGCTCAGGCCGAGCTCCCGTCGCTCAACACGCGCCCCGCCAACCGCGTCTTCTTCGCCGGCAGCTACTTCCGCTACGGGTTCCACGAAGACGCGTTCAGCTCCGCGCTGGATTGCAGCCGGGCGGTGAGTGGGGAGAGGATTTGGGAATGAAGAATCAGCCATCACGAAAGGGACGGACAAGGATTCGATTGCCTCTGGTGTCGAAGACCAAGTCATTCGTTCCTCGTGGCGTGAAATGTCCGTGGTGTGGGGAAACCAGCCGACTGAAGCAAAACAGCTTTGCCGTCCTGAGCGGCGGCGCACTTGTGAAAGATAAGAGCGGGAAGTTTTCAATCGAGGACAAACGACTGACAGCTTGGCTGAACCTTGACTGGCAGGGTGGACCTGCTGACGGAAAAACGAAGCAAGGCGCAGATGTGGGAACTGGACTCGCGCTGGCTTGGGAAGTTGCTGGTGGCCAGTTTAATCTGAACTTTTGCGGAACCAAATGTCTGCGCGCCTTCTTGAACTATTGCGTGGACGAGCTGGAGCGAAAGGTTAAGTGGGCCAAGGAAAGTGGTAAGCGTCGAGCGACAAAGCTGAAATTGCACCGATGACGCCGGCCGGTCAAAGGAGCGCCGAGCATCGCTCGGTAGGAGACGGCCCTGCCAAGGCCGAGCAATGCTCGGCGTTCCGCTCCTGCCTCTACGACTGCTCCGTGATGCACCATCGGCTCGCGCCCAAGGAGCATCAATTCCGCTACGGCATCTTCCAGTTCTGCCTCGACCTCGACGAACTCGACGCGTTCTCCGCTCGCCTCCGACTCTTTCACCGCAACCGCCCTGCCCTCTACCGCTTCAACGACAGCGACCACTTGCCCGCAGCAGGAGACTTGGGGACAAAGGCAGCCATTCTTGCTTGGGTCGCCTCCCAAGGCCTTCCGCTCCCCGCCGAAACCCGCGTCCTCCTCCTCACCCACTGCCGCGTCTTCGGCTACATCTTCAACCCCGTCTCGTTCTACTTCTGCCTCGACGCCCAAGCCCGTCCGCTCTGCGCCGTGGCCGAGGTCGGCAACACCTTTGGCGAACAAAAACCCTTCCTGCTCGGCCCGGAACACCTCGATGGCGAGGGCCGCTTCCGCCGCATCGCGCCGAAGCACTTCTACGTCTCCCCTTTCTTCGCGCTCGACCTTGCCTTCGACTTCAAGCTCCGCGTCCCCGGCGAGCAGCTCGACATCCACATTGACGACCGCGAAGGCGACCGCCCCGTCCTCCTCACCGCGCTCACTGGCCGGCGCATTCCGCTTACTGATGCGAACCTCGCGCGCCTCACGCTCAAGTATCCGCTCATCACCCTGCGGGTCATCACGCTCATCCATTGGCACGCGCTGAAGCTCTGGTGGAAACGCGTCCCGTGGCATCGCAAGGCCGCGAACACGCACCTCCAGCAGGGCGTGTTCAATCCGCATGAGTCGCTGCGGCAGAGCGAATCCCGTGCGAATCGTGCAAAGACCTGAAGCAAGCCGTGCTGGGGTCACTCGCCACAATTGGCTCTGATTTTCGGTTCCCCGCCTTGCGCCTTCGCGCGATCACGTTAGTCTCCCGCCGCCTGCATGAGCACTAGCGCCCGCACTGACGCCAACATTCCGGTCAAGCCGATTCGCGCCGGTTTCTACCAGCGCGCCATCGAGCAGGCCCTTGCGCGGATGACGCTGGGCTGCCTCCACGTGACGCTGCCCGGCGGTTCCACGCGCCGCTTTGGCCACGCGCCGCAGGTGACGGCCAGCCTGCGCATCCACCGCCCTGAGTTTTTCAAGCGCTGCGTGCTGTATGGGGACATCGGCTTCGGTGAGGCCTACGTCGACGGAGATTGGGACACGGACAACCTGCCGGCCGTCCTCGCTTGGTTCTTGGAAAACGTGGAGAACGCGCCCGGCCTTTCGGGTTCCCGCGCCAAGCCGGCTGCGCTCAATCTGCTCCGTTTCGGAAACCGGGTAAAACATCTCCTTCGTCCCAACTCCCGCAAAAAGAGCCGGGAAAACATCGCTGAGCACTACGATCTGGGAAACGACTTTTACAAGCTCTGGCTCGACGAGACGATGACTTACTCCTGCGGCATCTGGACGCGCCCCGAGCAGACGCTCGCCGAGGCCCAGACCGCAAAGTATGAGGCCCTGTGCCGCACGCTCCGCCTGAAGCCCACGGACCACGTGCTGGAAATCGGTTCCGGCTGGGGCGGCCTCGCCTGCCATGCCGTGAAGAAATACGGCTGTCAGGTCACCACGCTAACGCTCTCCAAGGCCCAGCACGACTACTGCCGCGAGCGCTTCCGGCGCGAGGGCATCGGCGACAACGCCGAAGTGCGGATCCAAGACTACCGCGATGTCACCGGGCGGTTTGACAAGATCATCTCGATCGAAATGCTCGAGGCGGTGGGTGAAAATTACGTGGACGGCTATTTCCGCCAGTGCCACCGGCTCCTCAAGCACCACGGTCTGCTCGCCTTGCAATACATCACGAGCCCGGACAGCCGTTACCATCAGTTCGCCAAGGGCGTGGACTGGATTCAGAAGCACATCTTTCCAGGCTCGCTGCTCATGTCCATCGGCCGCGTGAACCAGGCCATTGACCGGACCAGCGACCTGCACATGTTCGAGCTGCGCGACCTCGGCCTGCACTACGTCCGCACGCTCCAAGAGTGGCGCAGGCGCTTCAACACGCAGCACGAAGAACTCAAGAAGCTCAAGTTCGATGACCGCTTTATCCGGAAGTGGAACTACTACCTGAGCTACTGCGAGGCCGCCTTCGCGCACCGCAACATCAGCGTGGTGCAGGCCGTTTACACGCGGCCCAACAACCGGTCCCTGATGGCCGTGCCGCCGGCCTGAGGGCAGCCGGGCATTGGCGGATGGAGCGCCGGAGCAAGGCCCTGACAAAACCATCACCCCAACACTCCCCTACTCCGCCATGATTCTCGCCCTCCGCTTCGCGGCCGCGTTCGTCCTCGTTGCCATGCTGGCCGTCACCACGTGGGCTAGCCTCGACGGCGCGCTGTGGAAAATGCCCCGTGAAGTGGCCACCCACCCTTGGTTCATCGCCACGCTGTTCGACACCTATTTCGCCTTCCTGACCTTCTACGTCTGGCTCGCCTACAAGGAGACCTCGAACCTCGCCCGCGTCCTCTGGCTCCTCGCCATCCTCCTGCTTGGCAACATCGCGATGGCGATTTACCTGCTCCGCGAACTCTTCCGCCTGCCGGCCAACGCGACGATGGAAGACCTGCTGCTGCGGAGGAAGACATGAAGGTCTCGCCCCATTTCCTGTGTTGATTGATGTTCTAACCTTGCTCGGCGTAGCACTGGCGTTCGTTGTCGCGGAGATGACGATCACGTGGTTCGTCGCGCGGAGGCTGAACAACTACAGCATCGTGGATTCGGTGTGGTCCCTCGGCTTTGCTCCCATCGCAGCCCTGTATCTCCTGAGCCGGAAATATCAGCCCGAACAGAGCGTGCTGTTCGTTTTCATGGTGGCGTTCTGGAGCCTGCGCCTGGGAATCCACCTTGCCCTGCGTATCGCGAAACACCACCCGCACGAGGACGTGCGCTATGCAAAGCTCCGAACCGACTGGGGCCCGGATGCCGACCGGAAGATGTTCTGGTTCTTCCAGCTGCAAGGCGGCCTCCAAGTCGTCCTTTCCCTCCCTTTTCTGTTCGCCTGCTCCCGTCCGACCGACCCGAAACTATCGCTTGGCTCAGATTGGTTTGCCCTCGCTGGCTGTTCGCTCTGGCTCACCGGCCTCCTTGGCGAATCCCTCGCCGACCGCCAGCTCGCCCGCTTCCGTGCGGACCCGGCGAACAAGGGCAAGGTCTGCCAAGCCGGCCTGTGGAACTACTCGCGGCACCCGAACTACTTCTTCGAGTGGCTGGTGTGGGTGGGCTACGCCGTCTTCG
Organism: uncultured Klebsiella sp.; assembly: GCA_964591495.1. Taxonomy (GTDB): domain Bacteria; phylum Verrucomicrobiota; class Verrucomicrobiia; order Limisphaerales; family SXTU01; genus SXTU01. The sequence goes on along the minus strand of CAZQEW010000144.1, from coordinate 5,899 downwards.
CGCTCGGCTCGCCGTGGGGCTGGCTGGGCCTCATCGCGCCCGCGCTGATGCTGCACTTCCTCCTCAACGTCACCGGCATCCCCATGACCGAGGAGCTGTCCCTCAAGTCCAAGGGCGACGCCTATCGCGCCTACCAACGCACCACCAGCGCCTTCGTGCCGTGGTTTAAGAAAGTTTAGCCACGGATGAAACACGGATGGAACACAGATAAACTCGCAAAAACAGTGGCAATTCTTTCCGTGTTTCATCCGTGTTCAATCCGTGGCTAAAAAAACTCCCATGATTGACTCCCTCCTCGAACGCAATCTCCTCCCCGACCCGCTGCTCCGCTTTGGCATCCGACGCCTGCTCGCGCAGCGGTTGCGCGAGGAGGACAAGGGCAGCGCTGAGGCGCAACGCGCGCACTTGCAGGCGCTCGTCGACGAATTGCGCCGCTCGCCCATCGCCATCGAGACGGCGGCGGCGAACGAGCAGCATTACGAGGTGCCCACGCGCTTCTACCAGCTCTGCCTCGGGCCGCGCCTGAAATACAGCGGCGCGCTCTGGCCCGCCGGCGTCACCACGCTCGCCGAGGCCGAGGAGCGGATGCTCGCGCTCTACGCCGAGCGCGCCCAGCTCGCCGACGGTCAGGACATCCTCGAACTCGGCTGCGGCTGGGGTTCGCTCTCCATGTGGATGGCCGAGAAGTTTCCCAAGGCCCGCATCACCGGCGTCTCGAACTCACGGACGCAGAAGGAGTTCATTGATGCCGAGGCGGCCCGCCGCGGCCTGAGGAACCTCCGCATCATCACCTGCGACATGAACCGCTTCGACATCGAGGCCGCCGCGTTCGACCGCGTCGTCTCCATCGAGATGTTCGAGCACATGAAGAACTACCAGCGGCTGCTGGCGAATGTTGCTCGCTGGCTGCGGCCGGGTGGACAGCTCTTCGTCCACATCTTCACGCACAAGGAGTTTGCCTATCACTTCGTCGCGCGGGACGAGACGGACTGGATGGCGCGCTACTTCTTCACCGGCGGCATCATGCCCAGCGACGACCTGCTGCTCTACTTCCAGGACGACCTCCGCCTCGTGAACCACTGGCGCGTCAACGGCCAGCATTACGAGAAGACCGCGAACGCCTGGCTCGCGAACATGGATGCGAACGAGCCGGAGATTCGGAAGATTTTCGCCGCCACCTACGGCGCAGGGAACGAGACCAAATGGTGGGTTTACTGGCGCGTCTTCTACATGGCCTGCGCGGAATTGTGGGGCTACCGCGAGGGCAACGAGTGGCTCGTTTCGCACTACCTGTTCAAGAAGCCGGAATAACGGGACGGCCGCCCCACTAGGCGAATAGCCCCGCCGGATTCTGCCCACACGCGAGCGCCTTGCCGCCGTCAAAGGCCCTCACCAGCTCGCGACCGTTCCACTTCCGCAGCCGGTAGAGCGTAGCGAAGGTGAAATCCGGCGCGGCTCCACCCTGCCCGCCCACCACCTCGCCGCCCCGTCGCACGTTGTCCACCATCCACGCGGGCAGCGTGAGGTGATATGGGTTTCGCTGCACTTCGCCGACGTGAAACGTCAGCGCCGTGATGAGGTCCGCGAGATCGGGCGCGCTGATTTCCACCATCAGGTTCGGCGACGTCATCGCGTCCCAAAACTCTGTCTCCACCGCCCAAGTCTGAAAGTCCGCCGGCAGCGTGCGCAGCGCATCCATCACGAGGTGATGCGTGCCAATGTGCGAACTGTTCCAGTCGGTGTCGTGCGGGAAGAGAATCACCTTGGGCCGGTGCTTCGCCAGAATGTCCGCGATCACCTTCACCGACGCGGCCCAATGCGCGGGGTCCTTCTCGCGTGTCGCGGCATTCACCTTCTCCAAGCCGCCCGGCGCGGTCTGCACCAGCCCGAAGCCGATGCAGTCGCAGCATGCTTTAAGCTCCTCCCAGCGCCCGGCCTGCCGGGCCTTGTTGCTGCCCTGCGTAACCGCCACGTTGATGACGTTCCACCTGGCCTCGCGCAACAGCCGCAGCGCCAGTCCGCCGATGATCACCTCGTCATCCGGATGCGGCGAAAAGATGAGCGCAACCGGCGCATCCGCCGACACCTCAGGCCGTGCGCACGGGGGAAACTGGCCGAGCGGCCAGGACTTGCCCTCCCGGGCGAAACGCGCGTATTCGGAGACAAAGTGCCGGTATGGATTGTTGTTCATGGCGCGCAGGCTAACGACTCCCTTCGTTCTGCCGCAACTCCCGACCATCCCGACGCTGGCGGCCGCAAAGATTTGTTCAATGGGCACCTGCCGGCCCGCCGTCAGGTGGATGTCGTGAATCGCCTGCCATCGTCCCGCCCCGCCGAGTTCGGCGCGTCCACGGCCACCGCACTGCCAGCCGCCTCGGCCGGCCCGCGCGCCTGGTTCAGCCACCGGCTGACCATGGAGTCGGAGACCTGCTGGCTGCTGCTCTTTGGCGTGCTGGATCTGGTCTTGACCACCGTGCTGCTGAACACCGGACGCGTGCAGGAGGCCAACCCGGCCGCCCGTTACTTCCTGTTCGCCGGCGGACTGCACGGGCTGATCGGCTACAAGTGCGCCCTGCTCGCGTTCGCCACCGTGGCTGCGCAGGTCATTGCGCTGCGCCGGCCCCGGACGGCGCGGGCCGTGCTGATCGTCGGCATCCTCGCCCACATCGTCGTCGTGAGCTACAGCACCGTGCTGCTGCTCAAGATCGTGTAAGCCACCCCGGAAAACTCTCTTCTCCTCGCGCGGCCCGGCGTGCCGGGTGGGCAGTCGGTCCTCGGGGCCATTCCCGAAGAGGAGAAGCTGACGCGCCATCCGTTCAAGCCGATGCCGATCCCGCCCGTTGCGATGGAACAGCAAAGCGGGCGCAGGTGACCGATGCTGAAGGTCGAAGCGAAGCAGCCACCGCGGCCGGAACTTGACCCGCAAGAGCCTTGTCGCGCGCCGGGCTGGCCCCTAATGTCCCGCACGCACACGGTCCTTTTGCCCGCATGGATAACGAACCAACTTCGCCGCGCTCCTTCACCCGTTCCATCCTGCCGTGGACCGTCGCTGCCGCCGCGCTGGTGCTTTACCTCGCCACGCTCGCGGGCTGGGTCACGCTGCCGGCGCTCGGACTGACCGCGCACGTCCTCGGCTGGGACTGGTGGAATCCCAAGATCGGCCGCCCGCTCTATCACCTGCTCACGCTGCCAGTGAAGGTTCTCCCCGCCGGCGCGCAAATCACCGCCCTCAACGCCTTCGCCGCCCTGTGCTCCGCCCTCACGCTCGCGCTCCTGGCTCGCAGCGTCGCGCTGCTGCCGCAGGACCGCACGCGCGACCAACGCGCCCGCCTGCGCGACGGCTCCGGCTTGCTCGACCTGCCGGCCAACTGGCTTCCGCCGCTCCTCGCCGTGCTCGCCGCCGGCCTGCAACTCAGCTTCTGGGAGCACGCCACCGCCGCCACCGGCGAGGCGCTCGACCTCCTGCTTTTCGCCGCCGCCATCTGGTGCCTGCTGGAATTCCGCCTCGCGCAGGATGACAAATGGCTCGCCCGCTTCGCCCTCGCGTGCGGCCTCGGCTTCGCGAACAACTGGGCGATGGTCGGCTTCGCGCCGTTCCTGCTCGTCGCGCTCGTATGGGTGAAGGGCCTCGCGTTCTTCAACCTCCGCTTCCTCGGCAAGCTCGCCGCGTGGGGCGGCGCGGGCCTGCTGCTCTACCTGTTCAACCCGCTCACCGCCTCGCCGGAGTTCGGCTTCAAGTTCGGCGAACTGCTCCAGGCCGAACTCGGCGCGCAAAAGAACAGCCTGCTCTTCAGCCCGAAAGGCCGCGTCCTCCTGCTCGCGCTCGCCACGCTTTTGCCGCTCGCGCTGTTCGGCATCCGCTGGTCGTCCGGCTTCGGTGACGTGAGCGCCGCCGGCACCTTCGTCTCGAACCTCCTCTTCCGCGTCGCGCATGCCGGCTTTCTCGCGCTCGCCGTGGTGATGACGCTCGACCTGCCGTTCAGCCCCCGCGCGCTCGGCTACGGGCAGGCGATGCTGCCGTTCTACTACCTCGGCGCGCTGGTCATCGGCTACTGCGCGGGCTACTTCCTGCTCGTCTGTGGCGCGCAGGAGGCGAAGGCCTGGCAAAAGCCCGGCCCGCTCGGCAAGGCGCTGAACTTCGCGTGCGTGGGCATCGTCTGGCTCGGCCTCGTGGCGCTGCCCGGCTGGCTGGTGGTGCAGAACCTCCCGTCCCTCCGCGCGCAGAACGGCACGACGGTGCGGGAGTTCGCCACGCAATTGGCGAAAGGCCTGCCTGCTCAGGGCGCGCTCGCTCTCAGCGAACAGCCCACGCACCTACTCCTCGTCGCCGCGCACTTTCACGGCCAAGCGTCGCCGCACCTGCTGCTCGACGCGCGGATGCTCCAGCTCACGCGCTATCATCGGCAGCTCGCGAAACGCCACGCCGGCCGCTGGCCCGACCCCGGCACGACGCCGGACACGCAGGTCATCCCGCC
>CAZQEW010000144.1:0-1324 GCA_964591495.1 uncultured Klebsiella sp. | reverse complement strand
GCGCTCGGCCAGTCGCTCCGCCAGTCCGGCCTGCCGCGCCAGGCCATCATCCAGTTCACCCGCGTCACCGAACTCGCGCCCACCAACCACCTCGCCCACCTCGCCGTCGCCGACACCTTCATCGCCCTCGGCATTCCCGACCGCGCCAAATACGCGCTCGACTTGGCCCGCGCCAAGCCCGAGTTGCGCACCGGCCTCGCCGCCAGCGAGGCGGCCGTCCTGCGCCTCGACGCCCTCGTGCTCTCGCAAAAAGGCCAGAAGGCCGAGGCCGAGCAAGCCTTCGTGGACGCGCTGAAGAAGTTTCCCGCCGACCTCCCGCTGATGGATTCGCTCACCGAGATTTACCTGCTCTCCGGCCGCTTTACCAACGCGCTGGCCGTCACGGAGGCGCAGCTCAAAGTCGCGCCCACCTACCCGCGAGCGCTGGTGAACAAAGGCGGCATCCTCATCCAGTTGAAACAGTTCGAGGCCGCGCTTGCGCCGTTGAGCAAGCTCATCGAATTGCAGCCGCGCCATCCCGGCGCGCACCTGAACCGCGCGATGGCCTTGATGAACCTCAACCGCCTCGACGACGCGGCGAAGGACTACGACAAACTCATCGAACTCGCGCCCGCCACGCACAACGGCCACTTCGGCCTCGGCGAAATCGCCTGGCAGCGCAAGCAGGCCAGCGACGTGAAGAAGCACTACGAAGCCGGCCTCAAGCTCGCCCCGCCCGACGCGCCCGAAACCAAAATCGCCCGCGAGCGCTTGAAGGAACTCGGCGGCAAATGACGCGAACCATGCGCGTCGCCCATGTCATCACGCGGTTGATTGTCGGCGGGGCGCAGGAGAACACCATTGCCAGCGTGCTCGGCCTGCGCGCGAAGGCCGGCCTCGAAGTCAGCCTCATCTCCGGCCCCACCACCGGACCGGAAGGCAGTCTGGAGTCGCGCGTCGCGGGCATCCCTGGCCTGCTCACCATCGTCCCTGAACTCATCCGCCCCGTCTCGCCGTGGCACGACTGGCTCGCGCTGCGCAAGCTGACGCGCCTCTTCCGCGAGCAGCGGCCCGACATTGTCCACACCCACAGCGGCAAGGCCGGCGTGCTTGGACGGCTCGCGGCGCACGCGGCGGGCGTGCCCATCATCGTCCACACCATCCACGGCCCTAGCTTCGGCCCATTTCAGGGTGCGCTGGCGAACTTCGTTTTCCGCGCCGCCGAGCGTCGCGCGGGCCGCGTGACCACGCACTTCGTCTCCGTGGCCAACGCGATGACCGAGCAATACCTCGCCGCCGGCATCGGCCGTCCCGAGCAATACACCCGCATCTTCAGCGGCTTCGA
>CAZQEW010000143.1:0-11230 GCA_964591495.1 uncultured Klebsiella sp. | reverse complement strand
GCGCATCGTGCGCTACAAGATCCTCACCGCCGCCGAATGGGACAACCTGCAATATCAGAACCGCATTGAGCGGCTGCGCAACTACGTGGAAAAGCAGACGGGCGGCAAGCTCGGTTACCTGCACATCAGCGCGATGGGCGGTGAGAACCAGCAGCGCTTCGAGCGTGAGGCCTACGAATACATGAGCGGCAAGCAGGGCATGATCATTGACGTGCGCTTCAACCGGGGCGGCAACATCTCGGACACGCTGATCGACTGGCTGGAGCGCAAACAGCACGGCTGGTATCGCCCGCGCGACGAAGGCCCCGAGGCCGCGCCCAACCGCTCATGGGAAAAGCCGGTCATCGTGCTGATGAACGAGCACAGCTACTCGAACGGCGAGATGTTCCCCTACGCCATGCGCCAGCGCGGCATCGCGAAAATCGTCGGCATGCCCACGCCCGGCTACGTCATCTGGACGTGGTCCATGCGCCTGACCGACGGCACCGGGGCGCGGATGCCGCAGGGCGGCGTCTTCCGCATGGATGGCACGAACATGGAGAATCAGGGCGAGCAGCCCGACGTGCGCCTCTGGCTCACGCCGGAAGACTGGCTCTCGCAGCGCGATCCCCAGCTCGACAAGGCGATTGAAATGCTGCTGCCGGCCAAGCGGGCGGGGGCGCAGTAGTTCAACGCCTCAACGCACCACCTCGAAGGCAAAGCCCTTCAAATACTCCGTCTCCGGGATGCTCGGAATGCACGGATGATCCGGCGACTGCGTGAACATGGCGACGCGCCGCAGCACACGGCGGGTGTCAAACGCAGCGGAGAGAATCACGTCCTGGAAGGTCGCGCTGTCCACGTGGTGCGAGCAGCAGAAGGTAGCGAGCAGGCCGCCGGGCTTGAGCAGCTTCAGCGCGCGCAGGTGGATTTCCTTGTAGCCCCGCAGCGCATCCGGCACGGAGGCGCGGTTGCGTGTGAAGGACGGCGGGTCCAGCACGATCGCGTCGAATTTCGGGATGACCTTCTCATGCGGGCCCACGGCGGTCTGCGCCTTGAGCCAGTCGAAGACGTTGGCTGCCTCGAAGGTGCACTGGTCCGCGAGGCCGTTGGCAGCAGCGTTGCGCATGGCGGCGGCCACGGCGTCGGCGCTCTGATCCAGGCCGTGGACGTGCGCCGTTCCGGCACGGGCAGCGTGCAGGGCGAAGCCGCCGAGGAAGCTGAAGCAGTCGAGCACGCGCGCGCCCGGCGTGAGCGCGATGAGTTCGGCGGTGCGCTGGTAGTTCGCCTGTTGGTCGAGGTAAAGCCCGGTCTTGTGGCCGGCGCGGAGGTCGGTCTCGAACTTGAGGCCGTTGAGGTTCACGGTCACGGGGCCGTCGAGCGCGCCGGCGAGCAGGCCGTTGGCATCCGGCAGGCCCTCGAACTTGCGCGAGGCCATTTCGTTGCGCTCCACGATGGCGCGCGGGTTGAAGATGCTTTTCAGGGCGGCGAGGATGATCGGCTTGCGCGCGTCCATGCCCAGCGCGGAGGTCTGCACCACCAGCACGTCGTCGTATTTGTCCACGATGAGGCCGCTCAGGAAGTCGCCCTCGGCGTTCACCACGCGGAACGAGGTCGCGCCCGGCAGATGCCGCTGCCGCACCGCGAGCGCGGCACGGATGCGTGCCTCAAAAAAGGACTGATCCACCGCCGTGTGCTCGGGGGTGACCACGCGGACGGTAATCTTGGACTTCGTATTGTAGAAGCCCATGCCAAGCCAGTGCTTGCGGTGGTCGCGCACTTCAACCACGTCGCCATCGGTTACGCCGGGGGTGACGTGCATGATGGCCCCGGCATAAACCCATGGATGCCCAGCGACGATGCGGTCCGCCTCGCGGGGCTTGAGGATGACGGTGGGCGGGGTGGCGGGAGCGGGAGCGGTCGGTGCGTTCATGTTTGTAAACAGGTTGGGCGGAGGGGAGCAGGATTGGGATTACGATCAGCAGCAGGAACCGGCGCGAAGTCCTACTCTTGATCCTGACCCCAATCCTGCGCTCCCGCGCGGGGGCGGATGAACGCAGACCTGCCCCGGTTGGAAAAGCCTTTTCTCATGGCCTTGCCAGGCTATCGTCGGGCCATGCTTCGCCGAATCGGACTGTTCGTCGTGTTGGCCGCTTCCGCCCTGCTCGCGCATGCGGCCAGCGGCAAGGTGCTCAAGGTCCTGCCCCATTTCCTCGACTTGCAAGGCCGGCACGCGCTCTCGCCCAGCCTGTTCGAGCGCGACGCCTACCAAGCCCACCTGCGCAAGAATCCGGCGGAGGTTTCCGCGCTGCGCTTCGATGTGGAATGGTCCGGTCGCGGCTCGGCTGCCGGTTTCAAGCTGCGCGTCGAGGCGCGCGGTGGCAAGGCAGCCGCCCAGCCCAAGATGGTGGAAGCCACGGTCAAGCCCGACCGCTTCGGCTCGACGTGGGCCAGTGTCACGCTCGAGAAGTCTGTTTATGACCAGCTCGGTGGTGTCGTGGCCTGGCGCGTGACCCTGTGGGACGGCGACCAGCAGTTGGCCGAGCAAAAGTCCTTTCTCTGGTGAGCCGTTGGCACCCCGGCCCGCTCCCTTAGCCCCCGCATGAGCCAGTTCCGCAATCCCATCATCGTCGCCCTTGATGTGTCGCATCCCGACGCCGCGCTTGAGCTCGCGCGTCGGCTCGCGCCCGTGGTCGGCGCGTTCAAGATCGGCAAGGAACTGTTCGTCTCCGCCGGGCCGGACATCGTCCGGCGCATCCGCGAGGCGGGCGGCTCGGTGTTCCTCGATCTCAAGTTCCACGACATTCCCAACACCGTCGCCAAGGCCGTGGAAGCCGCCGTGCGGCTGGATGTGCAGATGCTCACCATCCACACCAGCGGCGGCCTCGCCATGATGCAGGCCGCGCAGCGCGCCGCCGAGGAGGCCGCGCTCCGCACCGGCAAGACCCAGCCGCTCGTCCTTGGCGTTACCGTGCTCACCAGCCTCAACACGAACGACCTCGCCGAAGTCGGCGTGCCCCACGACGTGGGCGCGCAGGTGGAGCGGCTGGCCAGTTTGGCCGCGCGCGCGGGCTTGGGCGGACTGGTCTGCTCGCCGTTGGAAATCACCCGCCTCCGCCAGTTCCTGCCCGCCGCGATGCAGCTCGTGACTCCCGGCATCCGCCCGGCCGACAGCCCGGCGGACGATCAAAAGCGCACGCTCACTCCCGCCGAGGCGCTCGCCGCCGGCGCGAACTGGCTGGTCATCGGCCGGCCCATCTGCGCCGCGCCTGACCCGCGCGCAGCGGCGGAGAAAATCTTGGCCTCCCTTCAGTCCCGTTGACCGGCCGAATCGGCCCGCGCCTTGATGCGGTCAATGGCCCAGCGCGCGTGCTCGGCAATGAGTGGCTCGGGATCAATGGCTGCCTTTTCCAAGGCCGGCAGCGCATTCGCATCACCGACATTCCCCAGCGCCACGCACACATTCCGCAGCAATCCGCGGCGCTTCGTGCGGAGCATCGGCGTGCCAGCGAAGCGGCTCTTGAAGCCCGCGTCGTCGAGCGCGAGCAGCTCCAGCAAGTCCGGCTGCGCCAGGTCCGCCCGCGCGTGATCACGCATCAGGCGGCCTTGGGCCGCAAACTTGTTCCACGGGCAGACGGCGAGGCAGTCGTCGCACCCGTAGATGCGGTTGCCGACGGCCGGGCGCAGTTCCACCGGGATCGCGCCTTTCAGCTCGATCGTGAGGTAGGAAATGCAGCGGCGGGCATCGAGTTGAAACGGCGCGGTGATGGCTTCCGTGGGGCAGGCCGTGAGGCAGCGCGTGCAGGAGCCGCAGCGGTTCGGCTCCGGCGCGTCCGGCTCCAATTCGAGCGTGGTGATGATCTCGGCCAGGAAGAACCAGTTGCCCAGCCGCCGGCTGATGAGGCTGGTGTGCTTGCCCACGAAGCCCAGCCCCGCGCGCTGTGCCAGGTCGCGCTCCAGCAATGGCCCGGTGTCCACATACCACAGCGAGCGTGCGCCCGCACCCCCTTGTGCGTCCACGAACCCGGTCAGCGCCCGCAGCGGGGCGGCCAATACGTCATGGTAGTCGGCGAAGCGCGCGTAGCGGGCGATGACGCCGGTGTTCAGTGAGCCGTGTTCAGTATCCAGTAAGGCAGGCGGACGCGGCCCACTGAACACTGACCACTGATTGCTGATTACTTCTTCCTTCCCCGCGTAGCTCACCGCGAGCGTAATCACCGACTTCGCCTCCGCGAGCACCAGCTTCGGCTCGACACGTTTCGCCGCGTTGCGCGCCAGCCACGCCATCTCGCCGTGTTGGCCGTCGGCGAGCCAGCGTTGAAACTGCGCGGCGTGCTCGGGCGCGGCGGCGGACGTGAACCGGCAGTCATCGAAGCCCAGCTCGCGGGCGTGCTGGCGGATGGCCTCCTTCACAGCCGCGGCGGGTCGTGCTGCGCCGCGCGGAAGTGGTGCAGCACATGCGCGGCGATCTCCTTCATTGAGCGTTGCTCCGTGTTGACCAGGACGTCGGCCTGCTTGTAGGCGGCCTCGCGGGTGGCGAGCAGTTCACGGATTTTGGCCAGCGGATCGGGGCTTTGCAGCAGCGGCCGGTGCGTCTGGTGCTTCGTGCGCTGGTAGATCGTGTCCGGTGTGGCCCAGAGGCAGACCACAAGCGCGTGGGTCTTGAGGCTGGCGAGGTTGTCGGGGTTCACCACTAGACCGCCGCCGGTGGAGATGACCTTGCCGCGCCACGCCGTCATTTCGGCGACCAGATCGGTCTCGAACTTGCGGAAGACCGCCTCGCCGTGCAGCGCGAAAATCTCGCTGATCTTTACCCCCGTGCGGCTTTCGATGACTTCATCCGTGTCCACGAACTCAAACTGCAGCTCGGCGGCGACCAGCCGGCCCACGGACGATTTGCCTACGCCCATGAACCCGGCCAGCGCGACATTGCAAATCTGGCGTGGCCCGTTCATGGCATGAGCATGGCGCAGCATCGGCACGGTGGCACGCAGAAACCTCCGTTCACGCGGGACGGCGGCTCTCCCGGATCAGAAAGCCAGTTGCACGACGCGTTCCTGCAATTGCCCGGTCCAGCGGCCCAGAAAACTAATCGTTCGGTAATGCTGCTCCAGCCGTGCCAGCGGCAACGCCCCCCGCCGCGCCTCCGGCTCCGCGGGCGCGGCGGCCCAGACCGCGTTCAACGCCTGCAACTCCGAGTCCAGCTCGCCGCGCTTCGCGTTGAGGCGGCCTTGCAGGGCGTTGAGCTGGGTCGTCCAGTCCATCGCCCGTTGGAACATCTTCACCTTCAGCAGCGGCGAGTTCGCGCGGCCCTTCTCCAGCAGGAAGAAATCGACATCGCGGCACAGGCGGCCCACCTCAAAGAACAGGTCGGTGAGTTCAGCCGGCGTGGATTGCAGGCCACCGGGCTTTGCGCCCAGCTCAAGTTCCAGCAGATGCTGCAGCCGGTCCTTCGGCTCGCGCAGCGTGTTGAACGCGGCGTTCAGCGCCGTATAGCGCTCCTGCGCGGCGGCGCGTTCGGCCTCGGGCGCGCTGTGGACGCGGTCAGGGTGAACCTCGGCGGAGCGGGCGAGGAACTTCGCCTTGAGCGCGTCCGCGTCCAACCAGGGGCGGCGCGGCTCGGCGAGCAGGGCGAAGCAGTCGGTCACGCGCTGAAGCTCTCGCCGCACGAGCAGCTTGTGGCGGCGTTGGGGTTCTTCACCTTGAACCCGCCGTCGGTCAGCGCGTCCACGTAGTCCAGCTCGCTGCCGGTCACATAAAGCGCGCTCTTCGGGTCCACCACCACTCTCACGCCCGCGCTCTCGACGAGGAAGTCGCGGTTCTGCGGGCGGTCCTGGAGGTCCATCTTGTATTGCAGGCCGGAGCAGCCGCCGCCCACCACGGCCACGCGCAGCACGCCACTGGGCCGGCCCTGCTTCGTAAGCAGGGTGGAGACCTTCTTTGCCGCGCTGGCGGTGAGTTTGATGAGCCGCTCGTCGCCCACGCGGAAGCTGGGCTGGGCGGCGGAGGCGGCGGTAGAGCTGGCGGTTCCTGCCATCATGCACGGGGAAAGTATCGGTGCGTGGGTTCCGCGTCAATTAACCCGCGTCAATACGGCGGGGGGGCGACGTTTACGCTGGCATTCCCCGGCCAATCCCCTACTCAACGCGCCCATGATGCTCATCCGCACGCGCGTTGCGCCCAGCCCCATTCATGGCATGGGGTTGTTCACCGTGGAGCCGATCGTCCGGGGCACGGCGATCTGGCGATTCGAGCCGGGCTTTGACCACGACTTTTCGCCCGAACAATTTGCGGCCCTGCCGCCGCTGGCGCGCGAGCACACGCGGCATTTCTGCTTTGTGAGCAAGGCGGATGGGCACGTGATCCTGAGCGGCGACCATGCGTGTTTCATCAACCATTCGGCGACGAACAACACCGGCGCGCCGCCGGGCGCGCCCGTGCCCGTGACCACCGTCGCACTGCGTGACCTGGCCGCCGGCGAGGAGATCACCTGCGATTACTGGAGCTACGACGCGGATACGCCATGGAAGCTGGGCTTGGTGCCGCGCGACGCGCCGTTGGGGGCCGGCGCCGCCCACGCGTAACCGCCGCTTTCCGCCACGGACGGCGTGGCAAATCGCCGGCCCGCGCTACTTCAGCTCGATGCCCACGGGGCAATGGTCGCTGCCCATGACCTTGGGCCGGATGAAGGCGGACTTCAGCTTCGGCCGCAGCGCAGCGCTCAGAAGGAAGTAGTCCAGCCGCCAGCCCACGTTCCGCGCGCGGGCGCCGCCCATTGGGCTCCACCAGGTGTAATGCCCGCCGTCCCGCTCGAACTCGCGGAACGTGTCCACAAAGCCCGCCTGCACGAAGGTGTCGAAGCCCGCGCGTTCCTCCGGCGTGAAGCCATGGTTCTTCACGTTGGCCTTTGGGTTGGTGAGGTCGATTTCCGTGTGCGCCACGTTCAGGTCGCCGCACCAGACCACCGGCTTGGTCCGCTCCAGCTGCTTGAGATACGCGAGGAAGTCCCGGTCCCACTGCTGGCGATAGGGCAGGCGCGTCAGCTCGCGTTTGGAGTTGGGCACATACACGTTCACGAGGAAGAAGCCGGGGAACTCGGCCGTGATCACGCGCCCCTCGCGGTCGTGTTCGGCGATGCCAAGATGGTTCGTGACGCGGGTTGGCCGCTCTTTGGTGAAGATGGCCGTGCCGCTGTAGCCTTTTTTCTCCGCGCTGTTCCAATAGGTCGTGTAGCTCGCCGGCCAGAGCTGCTCCACGTCGTCCGGGGTGCACTTGGTTTCCTGAAGGCACAGCACGTCCGGGTTTTCCTCGGCCAGGTAGTCGAGGAAGTTCTTCTTCAACACGGCGCGCAGGCCATTCACGTTCCAGGAAATGAGCTTCACGGCGGGAAGCCTACTCGCAGGGCGCAACCCAACCAAGTCTCCGGATCTGATTGCCGATCCCGGTTGCGGAGCGGGCACGGCGGGGACGGGCTGCTTGTAACTTCCCACCAGCTCCGCGCATCCTTCGCCCCATGATACGTCGCCGCCTGCTCGCTGCGCTTTCCGCGTTTGGGTTTCATGTTTCCGTGCTGCTTCTCGGTGCCGCAGACCGACCGAACATCCTCTGGCTCACGAGCGAGGATCACAGCCCGACGATGGGCTGTTACGGGGACAAATATGCCACGACCCCAAACGTGGACGCCCTCGCCGCGCGCGGCATGCGCTATCGCTTCGCCTGGTCCTGCGCGCCGGTCTGCGCGCCGGCCCGCACCACGCTCATCAGCGGGCTTTACCCGCCCAGCACCGGTGCGGAGCACATGCGCTCAATGGTGCCGCTGCCCGCCGGCTTCAAGATGTATCCGCAATTCCTCCGCGAGGCCGGCTACTACTGCTCCAACAACGCAAAGGAAGATTACAACCTCGCCAAGCCCGGCCAGGTTTGGGACGAGTCCTCCCGCAACGCCCACTATAAGAACCGCGCCGCCGGCCAGCCGTTCTTCGCCGTCTTCAACTCGGAGAAAAGCCACGAGAGCCAGATCCGCACCCGTCCCCACAAGGCGGTTCACGATCCCGCCAAAGTCCGCGTGCCCGCCTACCATCCCGACACGCCCGAGGTGCGGCAGGATTGGGCGCAATACTACGACAAGGTCACGGAGGCGGACGCCGCCGCCGGCCAGCGGCTCAAGGAACTCGCCGACGCCGGCCTCGCGGAGGACACCATTGTTTTCTACTACGCCGACCACGGCTCCGGCATGCCGCGCAGCAAACGCTGGCCGTGCAATTCCGGTCTGCAAGTCCCCGTGGTCGTTTACTTCCCCGCCAAGTGGAAGCACCTCGCCCCGCCTGAATACCAGCCCGGCGGCGCCAGTGATCGGCTCATCAGCTTCGTGGACTTCGCGCCCACGGTGTTGAGCCTCGCGGGCGTTCAGCCGCCCGCGTGGATGCAGGGTCATGCCTTCGCCGGGAAGTTCATCGCGCCCGCGCAGCCGTTCGTCTTCGGCTTCCGCGGCCGGATGGATGAACGCATTGACTGCGTGCGCAGCGTGAGCGACGGCCGTTACGTTTATCTCCGCAACTTCATGCCACACCTCTCGCAGGCGCAGCACGTAGACTACCAGTTCCAGACCCCGACCACGCGCGTGTGGTTTGAGCACTTCAAGTCCGGCAAGGCCAACGAGGCGCAAGCCATCTTCTGGCGCGCGCCGAAAGCGCCCGAGGAACTCCATGACCTCACGACCGACCCCGACGAGGTGAAGAACCTCGCCGCTTCGCCCGCGCATCAGGAGGTGCTCGCCAAGTTCCGCAAGGCGCAGGCGGATCTCGCCGTCAGAATTCGCGATGTGGGCCTGCTGCCCGAAGGCGAAATCCATTCCCGCTCCGGCGGCACCGCGCCTTACGCGATGGGGCATGACGACGTGAAGTATCCCTTCGCCCGCATCTTGGCCGCTGCAAACCTCGCCTCGTATCTGAAGGCCGACGCGTTGCCGCAGCTCCGCCAGTCGCTCGCCGACGGCGACAGTGCGGTGCGCTACTGGGCCGCGCTCGGCGTGCTGATGTGCGGCAAGGAAGCCGTAGTCGCCGCCCGTGCGGAACTGCATAAGGCGCTCGCCGACGCCTCGCCGTTCGTCCGCATCCCCGCCGCGCAGGCGCTCGGGCAGTTCGGGGACAAGGCGGACTTGGACAAGGCATTGCCGGTGTTGTTGGAACAGGCCGACTGGAGCAAGAGCGGCGTCTTCGCCTCCATCTCGGCACTCAACGCCCTTGGCGCGCTCGGCCCGAAGGCCGCGCCTGCGTCCGCTGCCATCAAGGCGCTGCCGGATCAGGGCGTGTCGCCCGATGGGCGCTTTAACTCCTATGTGCCACGGCTCCTTGCAGACTTGATCGCAGCACTGGGTGGTGAGGGTGGAACCAGGGAAAAGGCCCCCACCAAAAAGGGCAAAAAGAAGGCGCAGTAGCTCTGGGGTGCCCGGCTGCTTGCTTTTCGTGACCCGTTTTCTAGCCTGCCCGAACGCATGAGAATCAGCATCTTCGGCTTGGGTTACGTCGGCGCGGTGACGGCGGGGTGCTTGGCCAGCCACGGACACCACATCGTCGGCGTGGACGTGCACCCGGCCAAGGTCGAGGACTTCAACCGGGGCATCCCGCCCATCGTTGAGCCGGGCTTGGATGAGCTGCTGAAGGCGGCCAAGGCCAACGGTCTGCTCCGCGCCACGCAGAACTGTGCCGACGCCATCGCAGACACCGAGTTGTCCATCGTCTGCGTCGGCACGCCGAGCAATGCCGCCGGCGGATTGGACCTGCGGTTCGTGCGTGGCGTCGCCCGCGAGATTGGCGAGGCGCTCCGCCAGTCGCCCAAGCCCCACACGCTCGTCTTCCGCAGCACGATGCTCCCCGGCAGCACGGCGAAGCTCGTCGGTGAACTGCTTGGCGACCTGGAGAAATCCGGCGCGTTGCGCGTGTTCTACTACCCCGAGTTCCTCCGCGAGAGCACGGCGGTCGCTGACTTCGAGACGCCTTCGCTCGCAGTCGTCGGCTCGCACGATGGCTCCGCGCCGCCGGCGGACCTGATGAAGAACCTCTTTGGCGAGCAGGCCGCCGTCGTCAACTGGCCCACCGCCGAGATGGTCAAATACGCCTGCAATGCCTTCCATGCCGCGAAGATTACCTTCGCCAATGAGGTCGGCCGCGTCGGCAAGGCCGTGGAGGTGGACGCGCGCGCCGTCATGGCGCTGCTTTGTCAGGACACGCGCCTGAACCTCTCCAGCTACTACATGAAGCCAGGCAATCCCTTCGGCGGCTCCTGCCTGCCCAAGGACGTGCGTGCGCTCACGAACCTCGCCCGCACCAATGGTTTGAGCCTGCCGATGCTGGAAAACCTCCTGCCCAGCAACGAGCGCCACCTCAGCAGCCTGCTGCACCTCATCACCGAGACCGAGCACCGCGAAGTCGTCATCCTCGGTCTCTCGTTCAAGTCCAACACCGACGACCTACGCGAAAGCCCGATGGTGGACGTGGCGCAGGCGCTGCTTGGCCGCGGTTACAAGCTGCGCATCTACGACCCCGCGCTGAACCTCGCCGCGCTGGTCGGCGCGAACAAACGCGTCATCGACACCAAGATGCCGCACCTCGCGAGCCTGCTGCACACCGACCTCGCCACCGCCATCGGCCAGCGTGGCCTGATCGTGGCCGCGCAGAAGTGCGCCCCGCTGGCCGACTTGAAGAAGCTCGTGACCGCGAACCACCACGTCCTCGACGTGAATGGCTGGGGAGACTTGAAGGAACTCCCGGCGAAGTATGAAGGGTTCTGCTGGTGAAGCGGGGCCTGTCTGGGAGGCGCATGTCCGACAAAGCTCTCAGTGCTTGAAAATTTGATTATGCGTTTTCTCACGCCAACAGAATGGCAAGCCTGGTGTGGTGAACACAGAGTTCCATTGAATCAAGATTGGATTAGGCATCCTTCCATCACGGCGGAGCACTACCACGTGGTGGACCTGCCTTATCCGAAGGACTCTGGCGCGAAAGTCAATTTGGCCCGGCGTCTCCTTGAATTGGTTCCTCCGGAATCGGAAACGCTCCTGTTGCTTGCCGACTGGGCAGTTTTTCCGTCCTGCCAGCACATGCCACTCTTCACACGTTTTCGCGAAGCTCTTGGCGAACGCCGTCCCCTTATCGAAACCCCAGGCCACATCTTCACTAGCGCTGACCATGAAGACGCGAGTTGTGTGCGTCAAGTTCAGCAAATTGGCGTGGGGCATGGCGTAGGGGGATAA
>CAZQEW010000142.1:0-11299 GCA_964591495.1 uncultured Klebsiella sp. | reverse complement strand
GTCCCAGTGGGTGAGCGCGGTGACGAGCTCGAAGCGCTGGAAGAGGCGCAGCTCTTGGTGCCCGCGTGAATGGCCGCGAGAGATCGCAAAGGGCGCAGAGCATGAAGGCCAACGCCCAACGTCCAACGTTCAACGCTCAACATTCGACGAGCGCACTACTGACACCGGACGCCTCGGCGTTGAACGTTCGCCGTTGGAAGTTGAACGTTGAATGTTCCCCCTTCTCTCTGCGCACTCTGCGCCCTTTCGCGGCTAACCCCGAATGCCCTTCCTGACCTACCCGCTTGCGCTCCTCGCCGCCGCCGCGCTCCCCGCGCTGGCGGCCATCTACATCCTGCGCAACCGCTACCGGCGGCGCGAGGTCTCCAGCCTCATGCTCTGGCAGTTCGCCGTCCTCTCGCGGGAAGGCGGCGCGAAGGTCAACAAGCTTCAGCTCCCGCTCGTCTTCTTCCTGGAACTTCTCGCCCTTGCCCTCCTTGTCACCGCCGCCACTGGCCCGCGCTGGCAGCTCCCCGCCCACGCCCGCCCGCTCGTCGTCATCCTCGACGATTCCGCCTCGATGCTGGCGAGCGACGGCGCAGCGGTAAACGCGGCTTCCCCCAATTTTCCCCGCGCCAAGGCGGCCGCCGCCCTCGACGACCTCCTAAAATCCCGCAAGTTCCTCTCCATCCGCCTCGTCCTCGCCGGACCCAAGCCCCGCGTCCTCGGCAGCGCCGTCACCACCGCGCCGGAAGTTCGCGAGCTGCTTACGCAATGGACCTGCCAGTCGCCTGATGCTGCGCTCGACGCCGCCGTCGCGCTTGCCAACGACCTCGGCGGCCCGCAATCGCAGCTCCTCGTGCTCACCGACCACGCCTCGCCGGGCAGCGAATTCACTGGCAACCGCATCCAGTGGCAGTCCTTCGGCGTGTCGCAGCCGAATCTCGCCTTCGTCAACGCCACGCGCACCACGCATGGCGAGAGCGACCGCGTCCTCCTCGAAGTCGCGAACTACTCCGCCAGCGCGACCGCGAGCGCCGCCTACCGCATTACCAGCGGCAGCAACTTGCTGCGCAGCGCGACGCTCAGTCTGGAGCCGCGCGCCCGCCAGCGGCTCATCCTAAACCTTCCCGCTGGCACGCGCGCCATCGAAGCCACGCTCGCCACCGATTCCCTCGCCGCCGACAACCGCGTCACCCTGCTGCCCGCCGTCCGCAAACGCATCCGCGTGCAGAACTCCCTTGATGACGCGGCCATCCGTTCACAAGTGGACAAAGCTCTCGAAGCCACCGGCCTCCGCAGTTCAATCTCTACGTCGCCCGAAATCATCCTGCACAACGCCCGCGCCACGCCCGCCGGCACGAACGCCTGGGGCCTGCGGTTCCTCACCGAGACCAACGCCGCCACGCCCCACACCGGCCCCTTCATCGTGGACACCGCGCATCCGCTCGCGCGCGGCCTCGCGCTCGACGGCGTCGTGTGGACCGCCGCCGCGCCCGGCACCAACCAGTTCGGCCTGCCCATCGTCACCGCCGGCAACACCCCGCTCCTTTCCGCGACCGAGGACGCCCTCGGTCGCCAGCAAATCACCCTGCACCTCGTCCCCGACCGCTCGACGCTTACCGCCACGCCGAACTGGCCGATTCTGTTTTGGAACCTGCTCACATGGCGCGCGCGCGAAACGCCCGGCCTGACGGAGAGCAATTTCCGCCTCGGCTCCGAAGTCTCCGTCCGCGCGGCCACCAACTCCGTTCGGCTCACCTTGCCCACCGGCGCGACCCGCACGCTCACGAAGTCAGCGGAGGAGTTCGTGCTCGAACCGGAGTTGCCCGGCCTCTACACGGTGAACGCGGGCGGCACCTCGTGGCAGTTCGCCGTGAACCTCATGTCGCCCGAGGAATCCGACCTCGCCACCGCCAAGACCGGCAAGTGGGGCGAGTGGGAGCGGCCCGAAGAGACGCGCCGCGAATACGCTAGCGTCCTGTGGCTCTTCGTCCTGGGCGCGCTCGTGGTGATGGTCACCCACCTCTTCCTCGTGACCCACAGCAAGGGAAGGGTTTGAAGATGACCAAGCTCCAAGCTCCAAATCCCAAAGAAGCTCCAAGCTCCAAGCTCCAAACCGGAGTTCGGAAGCGACGGACTGACTTGCGGCGAACTCGAATTCTTGGCGGCTGTTCTCCCTCACCCCGGCCCTCTCCCGCTGGGAGAGGGAGAAGGCTCGACCGCGCTCGGCTTGTTTTCCCGCCACTTTTGCAACTGACGCGGCCGTTGTCGCTCCCTCTCCCAGCGGGAGAGGGCTGGGGTGAGGGAGAGCGGTTCATAGGCATAGCAGCGTGCTGCCGCCACGCATCACGCTCTACGCCACGGCAACTTTGGAGTTTGGAACTTGGAGCTTCTTTGGAACCTGGAACTTGGGATTTGGAGCTTTCGTAATGTTCATCCTCTCCCAACCTGTCTGGCTCGCACTGCTCATTCCGTTGGGCATCCTGTGGGCCTTCTGGCCGATGCCCACGCGCTTGCTGCGCGTCCTGCGTGCCGTCGTGCTTATCGCGCTCGTGCTCGCGATGGCGCAGCCGGCCATCAAGCTGCCCGACCGCGCCGGAACCATCGTCGTCGTCGCTGACCGCAGCGACTCCATGCCCGCCGGAGCCAGCGCGCAGGCGAAGGAGGCCGTGGACCTCATCCAACGTGGCATGGGCGCGCGCGACCAATTGGCCGTCGTCAGCTTCGGGCAACAGACCGCCGTCGAGCGCCCCCCGCAGCGCGGTGAGTTCCCCGGCTTCACCGCACAAGTCGGTGCCGACGCCTCGAACCTTGCTGACGCTCTCGACTCCGCGCTCGCGCTCATCCCGCCCGACGCGCCGGGCCGCATCCTCATCGTTTCGGACGGCAAGTGGACCGGGCGCGACCCGCTCGCCGCCGCCGCGCGCGCCGCTGGTCGCGGCATCGCGATGGACCATCGCCTGCTCGCGCGCCCCGGCGTCAACGACCTCGCCATCCAGTCGTTCAACACGCCGGAGACGGTGCTGCCCGGCCAGGCCTACATCATGACCGCGTGGGTGCAGTCGCCGGTCGAGCAAACCATCGAGTATCAGCTCGCGCGCGGCACCACGGTCATCGCGTCGGGCAAGAAGGAAGTTCCCGCCGGCCGTTCGCGCCTGCTCTTCCGTGACCGCGCCACCACGCCCGGCACCACGCAGTATCAGCTCACGTTGAAATCCGCCGCCGCCGACCCGGTGCCGGAAAACAACCTCGCCCGCGCGCTCGTCGGCGTGCGCGGCCCCAAGCCCATCCTCGTCCTCTCGCCCAGCGCGGACTCCGGCTACGCGCAGCTCCTGCGGAAGGGCAGGGTGGACCTCGATTTACGCACGCCCGCCGAGACGCGCTGGACATTGGAGGAACTCGCGCGCTACTCGGGCGTTGTGCTGGAGAACGTCATGGCCGCCCAAGTCGGCAGCGCTGGCATGGAGACACTCGCCGCGTGGGTGGAGACGACCGGCAGCGGGCTGATGATTACGGGCGGGCGCAAGTCCTATGGGCCGGGCGGTTACTTTGGCTCGCCGCTCGACCGCATTCTCCCGGTCTCCATGGAGATGCGGAAGGAGCACCGCAAGTTGCAACTCGCCATTGTCGTCGCACTCGACCGCTCCGGCTCGATGTCCGCGCCGGCGGGCGGCGGGAAGAAGAAAATTGACCTCGCCAACATCGGCACCGTGCAAGTGCTCGACCTGCTCGGCCCGACCGATGAACTGGGCGTCATCGCCGTGGACTCGCGCGCGCACACGATGGTGGACCTCGCGCCCGTGGACGTGGTGCGCGGCCAGCGCAGCCGCATCCTGAGCATCGAGAGCATGGGCGGCGGCATTTTCATTTACGAGGCGCTGGCCGCCGCGTCGCAGATGGTGATGAAAGCCAAGGCCGAGACAAAACACATCATCCTCTTCGCCGACGCCGCCGACTCAGAGGAGCCGGGGCAATACCTGGCGTTGCTGGAGAAGTGCCGCGAGGCGGGCATCACGGTCAGCGTCATCGGCATGGGAACCGAAGCGGACGTGGACGCGAATTTGTTGAAGGACATCGCGGCCAAGGGCGGCGGCCAAATCTACTTCAGCAACACGCCCGAGGAGTTCCCGCGCATCTTCGCGCAGGACACGTTCACCGTCGCGCGCAGCACGTTCGTGGAGGAGGCGACGCCGGTTAAAGTAACAGGCGGCTTCAGCACGCTCGGCGGGCAGGGCGATTGGCAGCCGCCCGCGCTCGGCGGCTACAACCTCACTTATCTCAAGCCCGAGGCGAACCTCGCGCTCGTCACGACCGACGAATACGCCGCGCCCGTCGTGGCCGCGTGGCAGGTCGGCAGCGGCCGCGCGCTCGCCTTCACCGGCGAGGCGGACGGCAAATACGCGGGCGACCTTGCGAAGTGGCCGAGCGTCGGCGACTTCCATGCTACGCTCGCGCGTTGGACCGCCGGCGAGCAGCCCACGCTGCCGGAGAACATGCTGCTCACGCAGGAAGTCCGCGACGGCGCGTGCTTCGTGCAGCTCCACCTCGATCCCGAGCGCACCAACGAACCCTTCGCCACGCCGCCGCGCGTGAAGGTCCTGCATGGCCTGCCTGGTGCGCCGCCCGCGAAGCTCAACCTCCCGATGCAGTGGAAGTCCGCCGACCTGCTCGAAGCCGTCGTTTCCATTCGCGGCCGCGAGACGGCGCTGAACACGGTGGAAATCCCCGGCCTCAACCCCGTTTCCCTCCCGCCCGTCTGCCTGCTCTACTCGCCCGAGTTCGCCCCTGAGCAAGCGGGCCGGGGTCGCGTGACCTTGGAGAAACTCAGCGCCACCACGAGCGGCGAGGCGCGCGTGGATCTGCCCGGCATTTGGAAATCCCTGCCGAGCAAACCGCAGTTCGTGGACCTAGCCGTGTGGCTGGTCATTTTCGCGTTGCTCGTTTACCTCGTGGAAATTTTCGAGCGCCGCACCGGCTGGCTCGGCGCACGGAGCCGCCGAGGTCAGGAAGCGGAACTCGCGATGAATCAGAGTGCCGAGCAGATCACGCCGTCAGCTCCGAAGAAATCGCGCTCTGCTTTCGAGCAGATCGTGTGGCGGCGCCAGCAGAAGCCTAAGACGGACGTGCAGCAGGGCGTCGCTGCCGCGACTGGTGGAGTCAACCAGCCGGCCGGCCAATCCGCCCCGTCCGCCGAGAGTTCCGCTGCCCCTACCGACCAACTCGAAGCCCTCCGCCTCGCCCGCAAGCGAGCACAGGAGCGGCGGGGAAAGGAGTGAACATCGAAAATCATGGAATCCAAACCGGACACCATTTACGAAAGCTACCGCATGGCGGTCGACGAGTATTTTGCCAAGTGCAGCACGGCACCTGAGCGGAGGCACCAGCCCGATTGGGAGCGCTTTTCAGAGTTGCGAAGGCAACTTGTGCCACATGCAGAGGCCGGCCACGCAGACTGCCAGTATGCACTTGCAATCATCGCTTGGTGGGGGCTGTGCTGCAAAACGGAAGAGGAGTATGAGGCCGGGTATGCTCAGGGAATAGAAGAGGCGACGCGCTGGTGGGTGGCTGCTGGCCGGCAAGGTTGCTCATGGGCGGTGGATAATTTGCTCACTTGCGGAACAGGACCGGAAGCGGAACGGTCACGCTCGGTGTCCCAGGAGGTGAAGCGCGATTGCCCGCACCTAATTGGGCACGACAAACCGACTGGCATGCCGATAATTGGGCCGGACTTCATGCGGGAAGTGACGCGCCGGCTCTATGGAGTAGTTTGGACCAAGAAGGATTAGCTCGGTGAGTTTTGACTCACCGTAACTTTATCCAAACCCAGCAGGGGCAGCAGTGATCATGCTCGATCTGAAACGCCGGCTTCTGCTTTTCTGAACGCCTTCTCCCGCCGTTTGACCTCGGCGCGCAGGAGTTCCTCGGCGGACCAGCCTTTGGCCTGGGCGAAGGCGGCGAGGTCGAAAAGCCGCTCTGCAAGTTGTCGCTTTGAGGCCGTTGCGATCTTGGGTGCGGGAGCCGGCAGCTTCGCCTTGCGCGCCTTCTTCATCAGCTTCTCGGCGCGCGCCAGAGCGGGGAGGTGCTTGGGAATGCCATCGAGGGCGGAGGGGCGGGCGTGTTTGGTGCCGTGTTTCTCGGCATGCTTGATTTTTTCCCAGTTGGCCCAGACTTCATCCACGTTCTTGACCTTCACGTCCCCAAAGACGTGCGGGTGGCGGCGCAGTAACTTGTCCGTGATACGTTGTGCGACCTGCTCGAAATCGAAAGCGCCGCGCTCACGCGCAAGCTGGCAGTGGAAGACGACTTGCAAGAGCAGATCACCGAGTTCTTCGGCCATCTCGTGATCGTCGCCGGCTTCGATGGCGTCCATCAGCTCATAGACCTCCTCGACCGCGTGGTTGCGCAGGCTCAAGTGGTTCTGTTCACGGTCCCACGGGCAGCCCTGTGGGGAGCGGAGGCTGGCCATCACTTCGAGAAGCTGGCGAATGGCGGGTTGACGGCGCGAGGGAGTGGGGCAGGGCATGGGCGTGTCAGTGGTCAGGGTTCAGGAACGATTGCCATCGCATCGGTTACCGCATTGGCACGCCTACAGAATCACGAGGTCATCCCGGTGGATGACTTCCTCGCGCGGGAGTTGGTGGTCGGCAATTTGCACGGAGTGGAAGCGGGCGATGCCGCGCGCGAACTCGGTGCCGTCCTCGTCGCAGATGCGGACCACATCGTCCTTGGCAAAGTCACCTTCGCAGCGGGTGATGCCGGGCGGGAGCAGGCTGCGGCCTTTTTCGCGGAGCGCCTTCTTCGCGCCCTCGTCCACGTAAAGCGAGCCCTTGGGATGATGAAAGAAAGCGATCCAGCGTTTGCGGCCGGGGAGCCGGTCGGGTTGCGGGATGAAGAGCGTGCCTTCTTCGGTGCCGGTCAGGATGTCCGCGAGCACATTACGTTTCCGGCCGCTGGCAATGACCAGTGGTATGCCGGAGCGGGTGACAATCTTGGCGGCCTGAATCTTGGTCGCCATGCCGCCCACGGCCGTGGGGCTGAGGGTGCCTTGGGCGATGCCTTCGACCGAATCGTCGATGCGCTCCACGGTCGGCAGCACGCGCGCCTGAGGCGTGCCGAAGCCTTCCAGCACGCCGTCCACGGTCGTGAGGATGACGAGTAGGTCGGCGGGCAAAAGCGAAGCGACAAGGGCGGAGAGCTTGTCGTTGTCGCCGAATTTCAGCTCGGTGAAGGAAACGGCGTCGTTCTCATTGATGATGGGGATGACGCCGCGGTCGAGCAGGGCGACGAGCGTGTTGCGGGCGTTGAGGTGGCGTTCGTGGTGTTCGAGGTCGTCGTGGGTGAGCAGCACCTGGGCGACGTGGAGCCCGAACTTGGCGAACAGGCCCTCATAAGTCGTCATCAACCGCGACTGGCCGACCGCGGCGCAGGCCTGAAGCTCGGCGAGTTCCTTGGGGCGGGCCTCAAAACCCAGCACACCCATGCCTGCGCCAACCGCGCCCGAGGTGACGAGCACGACCTCGCGCCCGGCCTTGCGCTGGGCGGCCATTTGGGCGACGAGCTGCTCCATCTGTGCCAAGTCGGGCTGCTTGCGGCTGTCGGTGAGGACGCCGGTGCCGAGCTTCACCACGAGGCGCGAGATGTCTTTGAGGACGGCGGAACGCACGGAGTTTTCGTAACAGAAGGGCAGGGGAGGGCGAAGCGGAAAAGTCTACTTTTCGCGTCTAGACTCGCTGCGGGTGGAGCTCGATGTCCCTTCGCGAACTGCCACCTCCGGATTTACGATTGGCCGAGATGCAGCGCTTCTAACTCGTCGTTTTTCGCAGTGGTCAAGGAGGCTGAGGTTGACGCATTCCCTTCGGCAGGGGCTGGCTTTTGAAAGGCCTCTTTGACCACGCGTAGAAGGTCCCGGCTGGCGTAAGGCTTCTGCAGGTAGCCCACGCCCAGTTCCTGGTTGCCCGTGCGGAAATTACCGCTGGTGCTGACAATTCTAATTCCGGGAGCCACTTGCCTTAGGTGTCGAATCAGCTGATAGCCGTCCATGTGAGGCATCACCAAGTCCGTTACCACCAGATCAATCTGCTGGCCGGGTCGCTCGATGATGTCGAGTGCCTGGCGGCCGTTGGCAGCCGTCAGCACGCGGTAACCAAAGGAACTCACCACGATCTCACTCATTTTCAGGAGCAAGGCATCATCGTCGACAAAGAGCACGGTTTTGTTTCCCCGCAGATCCTCATCTTCCAGTGCGAAATCCTCCACGGGCTTCCGGTGTGCGGGCAGGTAGACGCGGACGGTTGTGCCTTGGCCGGGGGGGCTAGTGATCACCACGCTGCCGCCGTGGTTGGTGATGATGCCGTAAGTCCAAGCCAACCCCAGCCCGCGATGGCCGGGCTTGGTGGTGAAGAAGGGTTCAATGATTTGTGGCAGCACATCCGATGGGATGCCCGGACCCGTATCATTGATCTCTACGCAAACGTAGGTGCCCGCCGGTAAGGTCACGCTGCCCTCTTCCTGTGGCTTCGTCAGTTCGCAGTTTTGGGTGGATACCGAGACGGTGCCGCCATCACCCACGGCTTCGGTGGCGTTATCCAGAATCTTTTCCAGCGCCTGGGACAGCTTTGATTCGCTGAAGGCAGCCGAGAAAAGGCGGCTTTCCAGCGTCAGACGCCAGTTGATGCCGGATCCAGACTGCCCCTTGTAATGGTCCACCAGCTTGCGAACAAACCTGCTCAGATTGCCTGCGGTGTCAGTGTCGGACGGCTTCTCCTCCTGGCTGAAAGACGCGAGGTCGAAGGCCACCTGGGTTGCCCGATCGGCTGCCTTTTCAATCTGTTGAATCGAGTCCCGCCAGGGATGGTCCGCCGGCATCAGGCCCAGCACATGGGTGGCGTGTCCCATGATGCTGGTCAACGCGTTGTTGAAGTCCATCGAGACCGTCCGGGTCAGTTGCAAGGCGCATTGGAGTTTCTGTTGGAGCTTCAACGCATCGGGTTCGGCCTTGCTATCCGGGGCTTGAGGTGCCGTCTGCGTTTCTTCACTCGGTCCATTTCTAGGTGCCGCCGGAGGTGGATCAGCCGCGCCAGACAAAACCTGCGCGGGGGACTCCGGAGGCGTTGCGTTGCGTGGGGTGGGCTTCGTGTGAACCTGGAAAATGAACTGCTTTTTGCCGTTCTGTTGCCAGGGTGAGACATGCACCACAAAGGCGACGGAGCCTTCCTTGGTCGTTTGCAGCTTGAGGGGAAAGACGAAGGCGACTCCGCTGTCGAGCTGCCGCACAAACTGCTCGGCGGAACAACCGTTTTCCGGCGTCCACAGGCCTACCAGCCGCTTGGGGAGCTGGTCATCCGCTCCGCCAAAGACGGCGTGGGCAAAGGCGTTGCCCCGGGTGATCTCGCCCTGCGCATTTACAATCAGCACCGGCCATGCGGCCGCCTCGAGCGGGAAATCCGCGGCTCCGGCCTCAATGTGGGGCCGGCGAAAAAACATTTGCGTGAATCCAGAGCCTTTCATCGGCGTTTGCTCGTAACTTTTAGAAAGCGAAATGCCTCGGGCAGCAATTGGTCAACGGTGAATTCGCGGAACTTCGCCGGTCGTCGGCTGTCCGCCACGAACACGCGCGCGGCGGGCGCATACTCCGCCAGCAACTGCCGGCAGGCGCCGCATGGCGCGGTCTTCGCGCTCGGCGCAACGATAGCGACGGCGGTAAAGTCCCTGTGCCCCTCGGTGAGTGCTTTGAAGAGCGCCACGCGTTCCGCGCAGCACGTCAACCCGTAGCTCACGCTCTCGACGTTCGCGCCGCGAATGACCGTGCCATCAGGCGTGAGCAGCGCAGCGCCGACGCGAAACTTCGAGTAGGGCGCAACCGCACGGCGGCTAGCCATCACGGCCTCGCGGATGAGCTGAGGGGGATCAATGTCTGCCATAAAGCCGGGCGAATTCCTCCAACAGCTCGCCCGTGTGGCGACTTGCTTCCTTGGCCGTGGCCAGCACCTCCTCGTGCGAGAGTGGATGCGGGCTAAGTCCGGCCGCCTGATTGCTGATGCACGACACCGCTGCCACGCGCAGCCCGTGATGCCGCGCGACGATGGCTTCCGGCACCGTGCTCATGCCCACCGCGTCCGCACCGAGCTTGCCGAAGGCACGGATCTCGGCGGGCGTTTCGTAAGTCGGCCCGGACAACGCCAGATACACGCCGCGATGCCAGCGCACGCGCGCCGTCTTCGCCGCCTTGTCCAGCAACGCGCCGAGCGCCGGGTCATAAACCTGCGACAAGTCGAGGAACCGTGTGAGACCCGGCGGACACGGGCCGCGCAGCGGATTTGCGCCCATGAAGTTGATGTGGTCCGTGAGCCGCATGAAGTCGCCGGGGCGGAAGCGACGGTTCACGCCGCCCGCTGCGTTGGTGAGCAGCAGGTCGCGGATGCCGAACTCGGCGAGCGCACGGACTGCGAAGGTGACTTCCGCCATCGTGTGCCCCTCGTAGTAGTGCGCCCGGCCACTCAGCACGGCGACCGGCGTGCCGCCGAGCGTGCCCAAGACCAGCTTGCCGGAATGGCCTTGAACCGTGGGCTGCGGAAAGCCCGGCAGCTTCGCGTAAGGGATTTCCTTCGCCACCTCCACCCGCTCCAGCACCGGCCCGAAGCCGCTGCCCAAGACGATGGCGAGTTGCGGGCGCAGGTTCGTCCGTCGCTTAATCACCACAACTGCGGCCTTGGGATTTGATTGCCGAGTCATGAATTCAGGCCGACTGCACTGCGGCGGCAATTTCTGGATTTGCGGACCGAGCAGCTAATTCGACAGCGCTCCCAAACGAACACCGCCGCTGCAAATCAGCACCGCGTCCCACAAGCAATCGGACCATCTCGATGTGTCCTAGATGAATCGCTTCATGTAGCGGGGTGTGGTCCTCCTCGCCGAGGGCGTCAATGTCTGCGCCCGCATCCAGCAGCACCTTCGCCGCCTCCACGTCTCCCCAAATTGCCACGATGTGAAGTGGCGTCTCTCCACTAGTCAGGCTTCGGATGCTCGCACGGTCGAGGTTGACGCCCATAAACTGAGGCAAATCGGCCTGCCTGATTTGTTCCAGAACATCGGCGAGAGCGGGGTTCATCTTTGGGCTCGCTTGCATTATTAAGCGGCTGATTTAGGCTGCGCACCCTATTTGAGAGATTTGAGATATGCAATTGAGCAACGAAGAAATCCGCCGCTACTCGCGCCACCTCATCCTGCCCGAGGTCGGCATGGCGGGGCAGAAGAAGATTAAGTCCACCTCCGTCCTGTGCATCGGTGCGGGCGGCCTCGGTTCGCCCATCGCCATGTA
>CAZQEW010000141.1:7047-11352 GCA_964591495.1 uncultured Klebsiella sp. | reverse complement strand
CAGTCACCGCACTCCATACTTGCCGCAACTTGCGCAGCCATCTGCGCTTCACCACAATGCGCCCATGGCAGCAACGAAGGGCAAACTGGTCGTCATCACCGGCACGTCGCGCGGACTGGGCCGGGCGATGGTGGAGGAGTTCATCCGGCGCGGGCACACGGTCGTGGGCTGCGGGCGCAGCACGGCGGCGGTGGCGGAACTGGCGAAGCGCCACCGCGCACCGCATGACTTCACGGCGTTGGACGTGACTTCAGATCCAGGTCTGCAGGCGTGGGCCAACCGCATTCTCCAATCGCACGGCGCGCCGGACTTGCTGCTGAACAACGCTGCGCTCATCAATCGCAACGCGCCGCTTTGGGAAGTCAGCGCGCAGGAGTTTTCCGACGTGGTGGACGTGAACCTCAAGGGCGTGGCGAATGTCATCCGGCATTTCGTCCCGGCGATGGTCGCGCGGCGCAGCGGGGTGATCGTGAACTTCAGTTCGGGCTGGGGCCGCTCGACTTCGGCGGAGGTCGCGCCCTATTGCGCGACGAAGTGGGCGATGGAAGGCCTCAGCCAAGCCTTGGCTCAGGAGCTCCCGGCGGGCATGGCGGCCGTGCCGTTGAATCCCGGAGTCATCGACACGGACATGTTGCGGAGCTGTTTTGGGGGCTCAGCCGCGGCGTATCCGAACGCCACGGAATGGGCAGCTCGTGCCGTGCCGTTCCTGCTGCGGATTGGGCCGCAGGACAACGGACGACCGCTGACGGTCGCGGGATCGGCAGAGGATTGAGGCAGCCCGGACAATTGGCTTGCGACTTCCGCTGGCCCAACTCAAGACTGCCCCAGCGTCGGGCCCGTAGCTCAACGGTTAGAGCAGGCGACTCATAATCGCTTGGTTACCGGTTCGAATCCGGTCGGGCCCACCAGCTGCCACCCTGCACCACAAGGCTTGCTTCACGCCCGGACCTCCCTACACTCCCGCCGTGTCCCTGACAGTGCCTACCAGCAATAGGCACCGGGCCCTTTAACATATGGACGAGCAGCCGAAGATTCCCACGCCCTCGCCGGTGCTGTTGCGCGAGCTGAACTATGCCTACACGCCCATCG
The DNA here is from genome assembly GCA_964591495.1 of uncultured Klebsiella sp. GTDB lineage: Bacteria > Verrucomicrobiota > Verrucomicrobiia > Limisphaerales > SXTU01 > SXTU01. The sequence continues at coordinate 10,263 of CAZQEW010000141.1, read as the reverse complement.
CGGCGTTCGTCATCATCGCGATCATTGCTCTGGTGTTGTGGAATAAACGACTGGGTCCGACCACCCTGCTCGGCGAGGCCGAGACCATCGACGCGGTAGTCTCCAGCCCCCAACCCGGCGTGCTTGCGGAAGCCAACAAAGATATCCGCATCTTTTCCAAGGTCGCCAGTGGTCAGATTGTCACGCGCGTGGTCGGCGCGGACCCCAAAAACCCCATTCCGCTTACCGCCCCCATTGAAGGCGTGATCACCAAAATCCACCGTTATCCCGGCGACACCAATGCCGTCGTGGCTGCCGGCGAGCCGATCATGACCATCACTGCCCCGCGACCGGACCGCATCATCGCATTCCTGCGGCAGCCAATGACTTTCGATCCCAAGCCCGGCATGAAGGTGCTCATCCGTCCCCGTGCGCGCAGCCGGAAAACCTTTGAGGCGACGATTGACAAGGTCAGCCCGCAGCTGGCTCCCATCCGCGGCGCGCTGCTGCCGCCCGGCCAGACGCGTGTCGAACTGGGGCTGCCCATCATCATCGAGAAAATTCCACCCGAACTGGCGCTTTATGCCGGCGAGATCGTGGACCTGACGATTTACCCCGGAGAAGTCTCCGCGCCGTCTCCGGCGGCCAAGTAGTTTTCGGCCCGGGTTAAGCGGTTGAGTTGCTTGGCTGCTTGCCCATGAAGTAAAGCACCGGCACGGCCATGCGGCTGATGAAGAGCGAGGCGATCTCCCCAGCCATCAGCGAGATGGCAAGGCCTTGGAAGATCGGGTCAGCCAAAATTACCGCCGCGCCCACCACCACGGCCATCGCGGTCAGCAGCATCGGCCGGAAGCGCACCGCGCCCGCGTCCACGACGGCTTCGGCGAGCGGCATTCCCTCCCGCAGACGCTGCTCAATGAAGTCCACAAGGATGATGGAGTTGCGCACCACAATGCCCGCGCCGGCCATGAAACCGATCATCGAGGTGGCCGTGAAGAACGCGCCCATCCCGCCGTGTGCCGGCAGGATGCCTACGAGCGAGAAGGGTATCGCCGCCATCACAATCAGCGGCGTGAGGAAGGACCGGAACCAGCCGACCATCAGCACGTAGATCAGCACGCACACGGCGGCGAAGGCGAGGCCGAGGTCGCGGAAGACTTCGAGCGTGATGTGCCACTCGCCGTCCCACTTCATCGCAGGCCGGGCGTCGGAGAAGGGCATGGTGGCGTTGTAGAGGTCAATCCCCAGCGCCTTCAGCTTCTTGTTCATCTCGAAGATCGCATAGACCGGACTCTCGACCACGCCCGCCACGTCGCCGATGATGTAGGTCACGGGCAGGAGGTTCTTGTGGTAGATGCTCTTGTCTTCGAGGGTGTGCTCCACCTTCACCAGCTCGCGCAACGGCACCAAGGGAGCCGCGCCGCCGGTGCCGGGCTCCGGCAGCGCATTGGCATCGCCCGAGCGCACGCGCAAGGCGAGCAGTTCCTCGGGCGAAGTGCGGGCGGAACGCGGCAATTGCAGCATGAGGTTTACGTCCTCCTTCTCACGCGGCAGGTGCATGAGGTCCACCGACTCGCCGCCCACCGCGATGCGCAAGGTTTGCGAAATCGTCTCGGCGCTGATGCCGTGGAGTGCGGCCTTTTCCTTGTCGATGACGAAGCGCGCCTTCGGCTGGTCAGCTTCCAGATACCAGTCCACGTCCACCACGCCGGGCGTGCTCTTAAAGATATCGCGCACCTGCCGGGCGGTGGCGTGGCGCGTCGCCTCGTCGGGGCCGTAGATTTCGGCGACGAGCGTTTGCAGCACGGGCGGGCCGGGTGGCACCTCGGCCACGGCCACGCGCGCGCCGAACTTCGCCGCGATGGCCGCGACCTGCGGGCGCACGCGCTTGGCGATGTCGTGGCTCTGCGCCTTGCGCTCGTGTTTCGGTGCGAGGTTGACCTGGATGTCCGCGACGTTGGCACCGCGCCGCATGAAGTAGTGCCGCACGAGGCCGTTGAAGTTGAACGGCGCGGCGGTGCCCACGTAAATCTGGTAGTCCGTGACCTCGGGCTCCACGCGCACGGCGGCGGCGATTTCGCGCGCGGCCTGCGCGGTGCGTTCGAGCGCGCTGCCCTCGGGCATGTTGAGGATGATTTGGAACTCCGACTTGTTGTCGAACGGCAGCATCTTCACCTTCACCCAGCCCACGCCGACCGTTGCCATCGCCGCGAGGAGCAGGCCGCTGATGACGAGGAGGAAAGCCCACCGCCAGCCGCGATGCGCCAGCAGCGGCCCCATGATGCGGCGGTAGAGGCGGGTGAAGAAGTCGTCCTCGTGGTGGGAGCTAACGTGAGCAGGCTCTGTCTTTTCGCCATCAGCAGGTGAGAAAGTGGGCGGGTGAGAAAGTGTGGGGTCCGCTTCGGTCACTGGCCGCTCACTTTCCCGCTTTCCCACCTGCTCACTTTTTCCCTCTTCCGCTGGCCTGCCTTCATGGTGGTCACGAAGGCGTTGCTCGCCATTCCGCCAACGCAAGACACGCACCGCCGCCCACGGCGTGACGATGAACGCAATCGCCAGCGACCAGCCCATCGCCGCGCTCGCGCCAATCGGAATCGGCCGCATGTAAGGCCCCATCAGCCCGCCGACAAACGCCATTGGCAGCACCGCGCCGATAACCGCGAAGGTCGCGAGGATGGTCGGGTTGCCCACTTCGCCGACGGCTTCGACCGCGATGTCGCTCCAGTTGCGGCCCTGGTTTTGCGCCAGGTGGAAGTGCCGGACGATATTTTCGACCACGACGATGGCGTCGTCCACGAGGATGCCAATGCTGAAGATGAGCGCGAAGAGCGTGATGCGGTTCAGCGTGAAGCCGTAGAGGTAGAAGACCAGCAGCGTGAGCGCCAGCGTCGCCGGAATCGCCACCGCCACGATGCCCGACTCGCGCCAGCCCAGCGTGAGCCAGATGAGCAGCGATACTCCGGCCACCGCGATGAACATGTGCAGGAGCAGCTCATTAGATTTCTCGGCGGCGGTCTGGCCGTAATGGCGGGTGACGGACACCTCCACGTCGCGCGGGATGACGGTGCCCTTGAGCAACTCGACCTTGCGCAGCACGTCCTCGGCGACGGAGATGGCGTTCGCGCCGGGGCGCTTGGCGATGGAAAGCGTGACGGCAGGCTGGTCAACAGATTGACCCACAGACATGTTCGAGCCGTTCTCCCTCACCCCGGCCCTCTCCCGCTGGGAGAGGGAGTT
>CAZQEW010000141.1:0-7037 GCA_964591495.1 uncultured Klebsiella sp. | reverse complement strand
AGCGGGAGAGGGCCGGGGTGAGGGAGAGTTGAACGAAAGACTGGCAGCGCCCGTTCCAAAGAAAACATATTGGCTTGGCTCCTCCGCCTCATCCCGCACATCGGCGACTTCGCGCAAGTAAACCGGTTTCCCGCCGAACACGCCCACCACCACGTTGCCCACGTCCTCCGCGCTTTGGAGGAACGCGCCGGTCTCGATGACCACAGCTTGGTTGCCCGCCGTGAGTTCGCCGGAGCGATACTGGCGGTTCGCCTGCCGCAGCATCGGCACGAGGCCGGCGGGGCTGAGGTTGCGCGCGGCGAGCTTGGCGGGGTCGAGCAGCACGCGGACTTCGCGGCGCGCGCCACCGATGAGCGTGGTTTCCGCGATGAGTGGCACCTGCTTCACCGCGTCGTCCACCTGCGCGGCGAGGCGGCGGAGCGTGAGGTGGTCGTAACGCGCGCTGTGAAACGTCAGCGCGAGGATGGGCACGTCGTCAATGGACTTGGGCTTGATGAGCGGCCAGGCCACGCCGTGCGGAATGCGGTCGAAGTTGGCGCGCAGCTTTTCGGTTAGCCGCGTGAGCGCGGTGTCCGGGTCGGAGCCGACCTTGAAGCGCACGATGACGAGCGACTCACCGGGGCGCGACGTCGAGTAGAGGTATTCCACGCCGGGAATTTCCCATAGCAGTTTCTCCATCGGCCGAGTGGCGCGCTCCTCGACCTCCTTCGCGCTGAAGCCGGGCAGGGCCACCAGCACGTCAATCATTGGCACCTTGATTTGCGGCTCCTCTTCGCGTGGCAGCAGCACGATGGCGGCGATGCCCAACAGGACCGACGTCACGATGATGAGCGGCGTGAGCTTGGAATCAATGAACGCCCGCGCGATGCGGCCGGCGAGGCCGAGGGAGGACGAAGATTTGGCGTCGGCGCTCATGGCTTCACCTGCAACGGTTGGCCGTCGGTGAGCGTGGCCGCGCCCTCCACCACGAGCGTTTCACCGGAGTTCACGCCGGAGACGATTTCAATCTCGGAGCCAAGCCGCTTGCTGGTCTTCACCAGCCGCATCTGCGCCTGCTGGCCGGCGACGACGAAGACCAGTTCCATCTGCCCACGCACGACGACGGCGCTGGCGGGCACACGGAGCGCGTTTACTTCGGCGACGGGAATGGCGACGCGTCCGAACTGCCCGCTGCGCAGGCCGGGCGTGGCAGACAGGTCGAGCTTCACGAGGAACGTGCGGCTGCCCGCGTCGGCGGCAGGGGCGATTTCGCTGATGTTGCCGGACAGTTCCGCCTTCAACGCGGCGATGTGGACTGGCAGACGGTCGCCGAGCTTGAGGTTGGCCAGCAACGCCTCGGGCACATCCGCTTCGAGGCGCAGGGCGGCGGGATTTTCCAGCTCCAGCAACGCGCGGCCCGGCGTGGCGAGGTCGCCCACATCGGCGCGCTTGTGCGTGATGACGCCGTCGAAGGGCGCGACAATCTTCGTGTAGCCCAGCTGCGTCTCCGCTTCGGTCACGGCAGCGGCGGCCATGCGCTGGCGTGCCTGCACGGCGTCGAACTCCTGCTGTGTCACCGCTTTGTCCGCGATGAGCTTCTGGAAGCGCTGCAGGTCCTTCGCCGTCTGCTCGCGCAGGGCCGTGGCTTGGTCGAGCCGCGCTTGAATCTCGCGGGCCTCGAGCTGCGCGAGAAGTTCGCCCGCCTTCACTGCCTGCCCCGGGGCGACGAGCATCCGCTCAATGCCGCCACTGACCTTGGCCGACACGGCGGCAGAAAGCTTGGGCCGCACGGTGCCGACGATTTCCTCGACCGCCATGCGCCGCTGCGACTCCACCTTTTGGACGCGGACCGAAGCCGTTGGCAGCAAGGGCGAGGAGGTAGGCACGGGTGCTTCGTGCCTTTTGCACGCTGCCAGCAGGGCGACGATGAAAAGGGGAAGCAGAAGTTTCATGGCTTGGATTCCAGTTTGGGCAGCAGCTCGCCCGGATGCCGGCGGCGCAAATCCTCGAAGAGCACGCGCCCCTGTTCATCCGCCGCGCCCGGCTCGAAGCCGGAGTCATGCAGAAGTTCCTGCAAGGACAGGGCATCCTCCACCTTGACGCGGGTGGGCATCGCTTCCGCGCGGGCAAAGACATCCGCCACCGTATCGAACATTGCGATGCGCCGGCGCACATCTTCGGGCAAGGCGAGGAACAAGTAGTAGTGCAGCCACGTCCCGCGCCGGGTCAGGACGAAGCTGCAATGCCGCATCGCCGAGTCATCCGGGGCCGCGCCCTCCTGCACCACCATGAACGGCCCCCGGCCCTCCGTGCGCAGGAACTTGCTCAACTCCAGCAACTGGGAGTCCTGGTAGGCGTTCGTGATGGTGCGGGTGGCGAGCATGGCGTCGGTTGGTTGGCTCCTCAGCGTCCGGCCGTCCAGCCATCAGGGCCAGACTTTGGGCTGCCGCTCACTTGTCGCAGCTTGGCCCCGCGCAGGAGCCGCAGTCGCCGCCCGGCTGGCCACGCCCGACACCAAGCCGGCGCAGGATATTGCAGGCGGGGCAGAACCCGGTGAAGGCGAACTGGATGAGGTTCACGCCGACGAAGGCGGCGAGCCAAAGCCAGTGGCGGTCCACGAAGTGCGCGAGCGCCAGGCTGAGGAGGACCATGGTGCCGGCGAGGATGCGGATGGCGTTTTCCATTTTCATGTTGCCTTTCGGTTTGGGCCGACCCATTTTGCCGCCGGCACTACTAAATGAGTATATGCTCATATAAAGCCTGTCAAGTCCCGTGACGCCATGAAAGCAAACAAGCTCACTCCTGAGGCCTTGGAACTCGTCGCCGCCCGCTTCCGCGTGCTGGGCGAGCCGAACCGCCTGCGGCTCATTGCCGCGTTGGAGAAGGGCGAAATGAACGTCACCGAGCTGGTGGCGGCCACGGAGCTGACGCAGGCGAATGTTTCCCGCCATCTCCAGACGCTCACTGAGGCGGGGATGCTGGGCCGGCGCAAGGAGGGGCTAAACGTCTACTACTTCATCGCCGACGAATCGCTGTTCAAGCTTTGCGAACTCGTCTGCTCGCGGTTGCACAAGGATTTGGCGGCCAAGGCGGCAGCCCTGAAGGCCTAAATTGGCGGATCCTTGAAGCCGGGTCGCCTGTTCGCCGGGTTAAGCTGGCCAAAGACGAGGCGGTGCCTCGGCGTGGCCCGGCGGTTCGATTGGTTACAACCCTACCTGGCTACCTTGCCGTGAGCGCAGCTCAACGGCGTTCCTTCGTCAGTCAATCAAGTCCCGATGAAGGCCTTATGGACAGCGCGGAGGGCGTCGTCGCCTTTGGCGAGATCAATCACCACGGAGATTTTGATCTCGCTGGTGGAGATCATGTCGATGTTCACGCCGGCCTTGGCCAGCGTCTCGAACATCTTGGCCGCCACGCCGCTGTGGCTCTTCATGCCCACGCCCACGATGGAGAGCTTGCCGATGGTTTCGCTCACGGCCAGCTCGGCGAAGCCCACCTCCGCCTTGAGGCCGTCCATGACCTTGCGGGCCTTGGCGAGGTCGGGCTTGTCGAGCGTGATGGAGATGTCGGTGGTCGGGGCCTTCGAGCCGTGGCTGATGTTCTGCACGATCATGTCCACGCCGATGGCGGCGTCGGCGAGCGCCTTGAAGACCCGGGCGGCCACACCGGGGTGGTCGGGCACGGCGACTAGCGTGACTTTGGCCTGGTTCTTGTCGAGCGCGACGCCGCGCACGACGATGCCTTCCATGCTTTGCGTTTCTTCTTTCACGATGGTTCCGGGGTTGTCGTTCAGACTGGAGCGGACTTCAAATACGACGCCGAATTTCTTGGCGAACTCGACCGAGCGAAGCTGCATGACTTTAGCTCCGGCACCGGCCAGCTCGAGCATCTCGTCGTAGGCGATTTCCGGCAGCTTCTTCGCGCCGGGGACGATGCGGGGGTCGGTGGTATAGACGCCGTCCACGTCGGTGTAAATCTGGCAGAGGTCGGCCTTCACGGCGGCGGCGAGCGCGATGGCGGTCAGGTCCGAGCCGCCGCGGCCGAGCGTCGTGATCTGGCCTTCGGCGGTCTCGCCTTGGAAGCCGGCGACGATGACGACATTCCCTGCATCGAGCAGCGCATGGACCTTCTTGGGCGTGATATTCTTGATCTTGGCCTTGGTGTGGACACCGTCGGTTACGATGCCGGCCTGTGCGCCGGTGAGCGAAGTGGCCGGGATGCCGAGCTGCTGGAGGGCGATGGCGGTGAGGGCGATGGTCTGCTGCTCGCCGGTGGCCAGGAGCATGTCCATTTCGCGCTCGCTGGGCAGCGGGGTGATTTCCTTGGCGAGCTTGATGAGGTTGTCAGTCACGCCGCTCATGGCGGAGACGACGACAACAACCTGGTCGCCGCGGTTGCGGTATTCGGCCACGCGCCGGGCGACGTTCTTGATGCGTTCGGGATTGCCGACCGAGGTGCCGCCGTATTTTTGGACAATGAGAGCCATGTCAAAGGCCGCGGTTTCTAGCAGGAGGCAGCGGTCTTTGGCAATGCCCGGCTGATAGACCTCAAGGCTGCGCCCTTGGCTCGGCTTGAATGGGTTGGGCACCAACCAAGGTCGGGAGGCAACTTTGCGGTTTGATGCCGCCCCTGAAAATGGGAAGCTCCACGGCCATGAAGTCTGCCATCACCTTTTCCCTCGTGACGGAAGCCCGCGGGGGGCCGTTTGTCTTTTGGGATGACCTTGTTGCCGGTTGTGCCGCCGCCGCGCGTCATGGCTTTGACGCGGTCGAGATTTTTGCGCCCGCCGCGAATGCGGTGCCCATCGGCCTCGCGCGCGAATTGATGGAGCGGCATTCGCTGAAGGTTGCCGCCGTCGGGACGGGTGCGGGCTGGGTGAAGCACAAGTTGCGTCTTACCGACCCCGATCCCGCCGTGCGCGCGAAGGCCCGCGAGTTCATCTACGGCATCATCAATCTCGGCGGTTACCTCGGCGCACCCGCGATCATCGGCTCCATGCAGGGCCGCTGGGAGGGCGCGGTATCACGCGAGCAGGCGCTGGACTGGCTGGCGGAGGAACTTCACGCGTTGAGCGAACGCGCCGCCGCGCACGGACAAGGGCTGCTCTATGAACCGTTGAACCGTTACGAGACCAACCTTTTCAATCGCAACGCCGATGCCGTTGAATTCATCGCCGCGCGTGGGCTGAAGCACGTCAAGCTGCTCTGCGATCTCTACCACATGAACATCGAGGAGCAGAACCTTGCCGAGTCCTTACGGGCAACCGGCCCCCACGTCGGGCATGTTCACTTCGCGGACTCGAACCGCCGCGCCATTGGGCTGGGGCACACGGACATCGCGCCGATTGCCGCTGCGCTCCGGGACATCGGCTACGCGGGCTATCTCTCGGCGGAAATCCTCCCGCTGCCCGATGCCGAGACGGCGGCAGCGCAGACGATGGCGAGCTTTCGCCGGCTGCTGGCGGCAGGGTAGGGGCAGTCGGTTTGCGAGTCAGGTTTAACTGGCCCGCCGGAACGCGACGCCGATGCCGCAATCCCGCGCCCAGTGCCGCGCCGGCTTCTCCGTGAAGAAGAGAAATTCCCGCCCGGTCTTCAGCGCATGCAGGAGCAGCTTGTCCGTCACCTCCGCGTTGTCGCTCAGGAGCAGCGCGTGGGGGGAAAGTTTCGGCTCGATAAGGTCAAACTCGGCCGCCTCGTGCTCGGGCGTGTGGTCGCTGTCGTGGATGAAGAAGTCCACCGGCCCGGCCAGTGCGCGGATGGACTGGTGTGAATCGCCCGGGACGAGCCGGCCGAACTCGCTATAGGGCGGCTGCAGCAGGAAGCCCGCGTTCGGGTTCAAGTCCATGCCCAGCACCTGGCCGGGGAACCCCTCCTGCGCGTTGCGGCGCAAGGCCGCGGCGATCACGCAGGTGCCCAGCCCCTTGTCCGTGCCAGTCTCGACGCACAGCCTCGGCTTGATGGCGCGCACCATCGCATACCAGCCGATGCGCCGGCCGTAGTGCGCCACCGGGTCGTTCACGTAGCGCTCCTCTGAGCGGAGGCTTCCGTTGATGATGTGCGCCCGCAGCTCCGCGTCTTCCTCGATCTCGCGCACGTAGCGCTCGATGGTCGCGTGGCTCTGGCCGGTGACCACGGCGACGAACGCGGTCAGATACCGGACGTTCATGGGTTCCAGCTCGTAGGTGAAGTTGTGGTGTTCCCGCGAGCGCAGCGTCCAGACCAGTGCTCGGCCCACCGCCGGCAGTGTTTCGCCCAACGCGATCTTGAGCCGGACCGGAATTAGCAGGAGCCGTCCCAACCAGGTGGTGCGGGCGAGTTTGCGCAGGGCGCTCATGGACGGCGGCCCCGGCGGAGGGCGTTCAGACTGGACGCGGTTCGGTTCATGGATGCGGGGACGGCGCGGTCACACGCCCCGCCGGCACTTTTCGCTTGGGAGAGTTTGCGATGGCCGGGGGGAATTCAAGCGTTTCGGCAAGCCGGTTTTCTGCGTGCAGCCCAGTGCGTCTCTCGCCATCCTGCGGCCATGCTGAAGACGCAACTGTTGCATCCCGACATCCTGCGCATCTGTGCGCAGGCGGGGCATCACGCAAAAATTCTCATCGCCGACGGCAATTATCCCGCCTCGACAAAGAAGGGACCAAACGCCGAGCTGGTCTGCCTGAACCTCGCGCCCGGCTGCGTGACCGTGGCGCAGGTGCTGCGCGCGGTGTTGAGCGCGGTGCCGGTGGACTTTGTGAACACCATGGGCATCCCGGCGGATGATGCCTATGCGAAGTTCGGCGAGCCGCCCGCGTGGGCCGAGTTCCGCGCCATCGCCAAGGAAGCGGGCGTGGCCGCGGCGATAGAACCCATCTCGAAATGGGATTTCTACAAGCATGTGGAGTCTCCCGATCATGTGCTGACCATCCAGACTGGCGACCAGGCACTGTGGGCCAACGTGCTGCTGACGCTGGGCTGTCGGACAAGTTAACCGCAACGCTTAATCCATACCTTTCCCCATGCAAACCCGTCCCCTTGGCAAAACCGGCCTCCATCTCCCCATCCTCAGCTTCGGCGCGT
>CAZQEW010000140.1:9348-11510 GCA_964591495.1 uncultured Klebsiella sp. | reverse complement strand
GGCGTCGGCGGCGGGATGACGGGCGCGGCTTCGCGGCGGAGGGGCTGGAAGGCGGCGCGCTGCACCAGGAACCACTTCAGATTCATCACCACGCCCAGAGTCGCCAGCACCAGCGCACAGACGAGGTGGTCATGGATGAAAGCCTGGTGCTTCATCCCGAAGACATTGAAAATGTTGCCGAGCTGGCGCTCCTGCAGCGCCTCCCATGAGAGCTTGTTGAGGAAAAACAGCACGAGATTGGGCACGACCGCCCATAACACGGGCAAGGCGATGGAAACCATCGCAGCGAAAATCGGCGGTCGATGCGGCTGAAAGCGCCGGTGGATGAATAGTCCGAACAAGGAATAAGCCAGCACGTAGAGGATGATGGTGGAGAGATAGGTGGCCAGTTCAACTGAACTTGAACCAACTACACGCCCCGGCGCCCTTCCAGTGAAAGCGGCAGGGAAGACGCTCATCAACGGCTCAAAAGCCCAAGCCACAACCAGGATGGTGGCGGCACTTAAGACGATGGTCCATGCGAGCCCACCAGCCGTTCCGCTGTAGAAGAAGAATGCGAGCCCCCGCTTGCCTGACGACTCCGGAATGGTCCGCCGGATACGGACACTTTGCTCATCCCCTTCCGCAACGGAAATCAACAAGGCCAGAACCAGAACGCCCGTGACGAATCCAGCCCAGATGTAGAATGGCTCCCCATAGCCCGAGCGGGCAGCCCAGAGAAGCGCGACCACGAGCGTGAGCAGCCACGCACCCGAAACGTAAGACCGCAGCGCCAGCGCGCGGTTGGCGGATGGTGCCGAGATGAGCGCAATGGCCGCCAGATGGAGGAAGCCAAACAGCAGCAACCCGATGAACAACAGGCTCAAAGCCGGCCCCCAAAAGGCCCACGTTCCCAGCCGGCTGCCCACGCCCTCGCGCATCAGATCGAACGAAATTCCGGTCATGGCTCCGACCAGCCCCATCATCAGGCCGCCGGCCGGCAAGCCGACCAGCACCTTCAGCCCCTTGCTCGCTGGCAGACAGGAAAGAAAGATGGCGGCCTGGAGGGAGAGCATTGAGAGCAGAAACGCGATGACCAGCAGCACGAAGACAGTCGGCAGGTCAATGCCCCGCAAAAGATTGGTAAACACCATGAAGGGGGCGCACACGCTGAAGAACAGCACCGTGAGATAAATGCCGCACAGCAGCTTGCCCCGGATGATGCGCGCGGCCGAGAGCGTGGTGATGTAGAGCATGTCCACATTGCCCTCCAGCCGCTCCGCCGTAAGCCGCCCGCCGATGTATACCGGGATGAACACGAAGCTCACGATGCTCAAGACGGGCAGGAAGAACTGGAAAATCTCCCGCCCCAGCGCCTGGTTCGGGCTGATGTGAAAGCTCTGGCCGAGCAGGAAGCCGACGGTGACAAAGAACAGCACTGCGAGGAACATCAGCAGCATCCCCGTGACCGCCCAGCTCCGGACGGCTTGGCGGAGTTCCTTGACGACGATGGGGTTTGGTTCCCAAGTTCGCCAGTTGGTGAGGGTGGGGAGGTTCATTGCACGCTTTCCCTCCTGCCCTTAATCTTAATCTTGCTCTCTTCCTGTTCCGGCTCAGTCGAAGGAGCAGGATTAGGATTAAGATTATGAGCAGGAGTATGAAGGCGGAAGGTCATTGGACACCGCCTTTCGTCACGTTCATGAAGATGTCCTCCAGGTTCGCCTTGCTCTGCTTGAACTCGGCGACCTTGAAGCCTTTGCCCACGAGCGCGGCGAGCAGTTCGCAGCCGGCTGATTCCTCGCCTTCCAAGTCCAGCAGCACCTCGCCGCCAACCTCGCGGGCATTGATGACGTGCGGCGTTTGCAGCAGCTCCTTCACCAGCGCGGACGGCTCGCCCAGCACGCGGATGGCGAAGGCGCGGTGCGGCGTGGACTTCTTGAGCACGTCCGCCACAGTGCCGGACTCCAGCAGCTTGCCGCGTTCGACGATGACCACGCCGTTACAAATCTCGGTCAGCTCCGTGAGGATGTGCGAGCTGATGAGGATGGCCTTGTTCTGCGTGGCGAGGACCGCCAGCAGTTCGCGCAACTCGACGCGCGCGCGCGGGTCGAGACCCGCCGCCGGCTCGTCGAGGATGAGCACTTCCGGATTGTGAATGAGCGCGCGGCCCAGCGTGACGCGCT
>CAZQEW010000140.1:0-9338 GCA_964591495.1 uncultured Klebsiella sp. | reverse complement strand
CCCTTGGAAAGCGCCTTGAGATGCTTGTCCAGTATGCCGGTGACGCCGGTGAATTCCTCCACCGCCCCTACGGCCTCGCGTCGTTTCGCGCCGTGCAAGCCGTAAGCGCGCCCATAGAAATCCAGATACTCGTGGACGGTCACGTCGTTGTGCGCGGGCAATGAATCGGGCACGTAGCCGACCATGCGGCGCGCATACTCGGGCTCCTCGCGCACGGAGACGCCATTGATGAGCACGTCGCCGTCGGTCGGCTCCTCGAGCGTGGCAATGACGCGCATCGTGGTGGTCTTGCCCGCGCCGTTCGGCCCGACGAAGCCGAAGACATGGCCGTTGTCGAAGGAGAACGTGAAGTTGTCCACCGCCACGGTCTTGCCGAAGCGTTTGTGCAGGTTGCGGACTTGGACCTTCATTTCACGTCCTCCGGAGCGAGCACGCCGATGATGGTCTGGCGGGCACGGGCGTTGCCGGGTTTGGCGAGACCGGTCTCGATGAAGGGGGCTGTAGCCATGACGGCAAGGTAGGTGCGAGTCCCAAGATAAGTATCTGGGCCACTAACCAAGGCATCATGCGCCGCGACCCACGAACCATGATAAAGGCCGGCTAACTTAAACGGTGGTGCCTCCGTGGATTGGGTGCCGCCCGAGTGAGAAGTGAGCGCCACATTCTGTCCCGCCTTCAAACCTTCGCCCTTGAACAACCGCCCCTTGTCGTCGCGGAACCACAGCGTCTGGATGTCCGCGCCGAGGCCGTTGAGGACAGACACGCGGCCGTCGGGCAGGCGTTGGACTTGGAGGCGCTCGCGGCGGGTCTCGGACTTGCGCAGCGCGAAGTGCGCCGGGACGCGCGCCGTGACCCAGCCGCGCGTGAGGTGCTGCGATTGCGAGAGCTCCAGCTCGCGCGAGTTGCCCCCGTTGTAGTTGTTTACGTCCACGAGCGGCGTGACCTCGGTGTCATGGCTGTAGCGGAGGCCGTCGCCGGGCGTCAGCGGCGTGTAGAAGGCCTGCCGCGCGAGCGTGGTGGCGCGGTGGGCAGCCTGGTCGAGGAACGTCACCGCCTCCGTGCGCGTGGTGGGCGTGATGCCCTCGCTCGCCAGCGAGTAGCCGAAGACGATGGCGCAGGTGAGAAAGGAAATCAGCGGAATGGTCCAGAGCATCGCGATGCGGTTGTTCGCCCGGGCGCAGAGAAAGATGTTCAACGGTCCCACCACGAGGATGAACGCCAGCATGATGAACACGATGCCCCGCACGGGGATGCGGGTGTCCTCAATGACGGGGAACTCGCTGTTCGCATTGCCTTCGGTGGGCATGGCCTGCCAGACCTGCCCGGACTCGCGGGCCAGTTCGCGCAGCAGGTCAATGTGAGTGCGGTTCAACGCGGAAATGCTCGCCCCCTCGGTCACCGCGCATTGACCGAAACCGACGTAGTGCCGGCTAATGCCGTTCGGCCGAAACGTGGAAGGGTTGGGAATCGCAGCAGGTCGCCACTCCTTCGGCAGCTCGGTTTGCCCCAGCACCGCCAACCCGCCGCCGGCCTCCACGTAGCTCCGCAGCGCGTTCTGCTGCGCGGCGTTCATTGCCGCCAGGTCAGTGCGGGACAACACGATCAGGTCGAACGCCGTGAACGCCAGCCACGACTCGCTCCAACCGCTGGCTTCGAGCTCACTGCGCAGCACCGTCGGACCTTGATAGGCCGTGGAGGACGAGGGTGACATCCGGGTCGCCCAAGTGCTACTGGCCCGGGCGTCGGCCGCGAAGGTGCTGGTCGAACCGTCCGAAAGCTCGACGGCGTCCACGCTGACCATCCCGCCCGAACTGGCCGCGTTGACATTCAAGCGCACGGTGCCCACGGCGTTGGTGAGGGCGGGCAACGGCACCGTCAGGATGCTCAACGTGAAGGTGCGATTGACGGCGTTGGTGACCGGCAGGGTGGCCAGGGTCGTTCCATCGGCGCTCTTGAGCACAATCTCCTTGAACGACTGGTCCCACGCGAGTTTGTGGATGCGAAGCTGCTTCGCGCCGAGGCGGGCCGGCTTGAAATCTACCTCCAGCCACTCGGGGCCGCCCGAGCCGACGCGGTCCGGTGACCAAGCCTGCGGCTGCATCCCTCCCGCACGCCCCACGTTCGGCGCGCCGATGGCCTGCTCGGCCGAGTAGTGTCCGACCGGCGCTTTGGCCGAGCTCCCGCCGCGAAAGGCCTTGTCGAGATCATCACTGTTCAGGCTGCGGCTCACCAGCACGGCGCGCGGACCGCCGGGGATGCCGGAGTGCGCGTGCCGTTGCATGTGCTGGTTGTTGCCCCCGCGCGGGATGGCCCCGCGATAGCGCCCGTCCACGCTGACATCCACCTGGTTGTCCCCGTTCATCATGAGCGGCGGCTGCCAGAGGGTGACATTCACCGTCGCGCCCGGGCTCACGGTGACGGTGCGCTCGACGCGGCGGAGGTTGTTGCCCCAGCCATGCGCGCTGTGCGGCGTGGCGAGGGTCACCTTACGCGTGCGGTCCGCAGACTGGTTCTCCACTTGGAACCGCATTTCGACGTAGCCATGGAAGGTCTGGCCCTGGAAAAAGACCTGCGGGGAAATGGAGATGTCGTCGAACCGCTCGGCGGCACCGGCCGCCATGACGACCGCGAGAATGAACCCGACGCAAAGCGTCCGCACCCGTCGCCCGACGGACTCCCAGAAATGCTCACTCCCTGCGATGACTACGGTCATGCGGCTGGTTGGGTTTGGTGGGCGTATTGAGCCCGCAAACCACGGGCAGGGTCAATGAGAAGTTGCTCGGGACAAGCGCGAGAGAATCGTTTGCTCGACCTGCTCCCAGCCTTGAGCCAGCGCGTGCGCCAGCCGGTCGAGGGAGGGCAGGATTCAGATTGGAAACAAGCGTCGAAACGCGAGCAGGAGCAAGGGCTTTACTTCCGGTTCTTGCTGCGCGCCTGATCCAGCAGCCAGGTGTAAAGCGCGTCGGTGCCGTAGGCATCGTCCCAGCAATTGTGCCCCACGCCGGGATACTCGGTGTATTTGGCGTTCGCGCCGGCCTTGGTCAACGCCTCGTGCATGGTGCGGTTGGCTTTCACCGTGCCCTCGCGGTCCTTGTCGCCGCAGAAGTTCCAGATCGGCAAACGCGCGGCGGCGAACTTCCCCGCGTTCGCCGCGTCGGGGCCGGAGCACATGGGCACGATGGCCGCCCACGCCGACGGATCCTTCGCCGCAATGCTCCAGGTGCCGCTGCCGCCCATCGAAAGGCCGGTGAGATAAACGCGGTCCGGGTCCGTGCCGAACTCCTTCTCGGTCTGGCGCAGCATGGCCAGCGCCCACTGCGCGTCCGGGCCGTCCGCGAGCCAGTTGGAGCCGGTGCGGCACTGCGGGATGACGGTGACGAAGGGGAACGTGCCCTTGCGTTTCCAGATGGCCGGTCCGAGGCCGACCATGATCTGGTCGATGTTGTTGCTGCCGCGTTCGCCCGCGCCGTGGAGAAAGAGCAGCACCGGCGGCCGGCTGCCCGGCTCATACTTCGCGGGCACGAAGATGACGAACGGGTGCGGTTTGCCCTGCGCATCGGTGTAGACGCGGTTTTGGAACCCCCGCACCACCGGGGGCTTCCCGGCGGAAGCGCCGGATGGCTTGCCGGCCGACGCGCAGCCGAGCAATACCGCCGAGACGAGCGAGGCCAACGCGAGCCGAAGGGAGAAGAGCTGCATGGCCACCACGCTGACCAACCCTCCCGGACGAGGCAAGTGGGAAAGCCGCCACTCCGGCGCGCCCCCGCCACGAATTGTGTGGAATGTCCTTTGGCCTGGCTCAAAAGGCGGTTACTCTGCCGCCGTCATGTCATCTCAGAAGTCAGCCCCAACTGCGCCGCCCACCTTGGAAACCGGCCAGCTTTGGGAGATGGCCGATTCCAACGTCCTGATCGGCCTCATCGGCAAACGGCTCGTCCACTACAAACACTTCCGCAGCAACTCCCCCCGGGCCGCCCTCTCGCTTACGGGCAAGGAAGCCCTCCAGGAGTTCCTCCGCAAGAACAAGGCCGTGCTCTCCAAGCGCAAACCTGCGCCTGCCAAGCCCGCCGGCCGTCAGCGCTCCGCCCGGGTCAGCGCTTGAGCAGCGCCTCCACGCGCTGGTCGAACTTCGCCTGCAGCTTCCCCTGCACGTCGTTGTTCTTCTTCGCGGCGAAGACGGCGTCCGCCGACTCAAACTCCCCGCCGGGCTTGAAGAACGCCTTCACTTCCTCGGCGTAGGCGGCGGACAGCACCGTTTCGAGCGACTTGCCGTCCTTCTTCAACTGCGCGGCGAGCTGCTCTCGCTGGCGCAAGGTCAGCTTGGCCGTGCCTTGGAAGGATTTCCCCTGCCCCGCATCGAACCGCACGCGCACGCTGCCCGCGCCGGGAATCTCCTGCCACGCCGACTCCGCTTTCTTGAGCTGCGCCGCGTCCAGCCCGAACGCCTGCAACACGCCCCGCGCCATGAGCTGGTCGCCCGGCGGGGCCATGTGGACGCCGTCCGAAGTCAGCAACCGGCCCGGCTTGCCCGTCGCATTGGGCGTCGCCTTGATGGCAGCCGCGAACATCGCGTAGAGGTCCGCCAGCGGGGCTTTGCGCTCCTTGGCCAGGCTGCGGAGAAACTCATTGTAAGGCGCGAGCTTCTGGTTGTTGTCGTTGTCCAACTCCTCGCCGATGACCGTGGCCGTGAGGACGACGACCTTGGTGCCGGCGGCGGCGCACTGGTCGAGGATGGCGGTGATGTTCTGCTTGTATTGGTCCAGCGGGATGCCGCGCGCGCCGTGCCACACGTCGTTGACGCCGCAGCTCAACGTCATCCAGTTCGGCTGCTTGTCGAGCGCGTCCTTCTTCAATCGCGCCAGCATCTGGTCGGACTTGTGGCCGCTGATGCCGGCGGGGATGGGGGTGACCTTCACGCCGTTGGCCTCCAGGCCGGCGACCACGAGCCGCACGTAGCCGCCGGGACTGCCCCAGCCGCCGGCGGTGATGGAGTCGCCCATGAACGCGACCTTCTGGCCGTCCTTGACGAGGATTTCTGCGTGAGCGGGCAACAAATGGCACGCCAAGGCGACGGCGACGGCGGACAAACGGAACGATAATTTCATAAGGTGTGCCCGTGATTACAACGAAAGCCCGGCCCGGTGCAAACCGGGAGTGAATCAATCTCAACTTCCCGTGGCCCGGCCAAACCCCGGCTTCGGTTCTCCGGTATCCGGTTGTGATTTCCCCGCATGCCAGGAAAGAAACCCGCTGGCGGAAGCCCGCCGCCCCGGCGCAGCGCACGCCATCATCGTCCCCCTCACGGTTCAGGAGATACTGGAGGAGCAAATTGGGATGAAGCTGGTGTGATTACGGTCACGCTCGACTCCCGAGAGCGGTGCTGAAGTCACCGCAGTCCAGACGCTGACGCGTTTTCCCGCCGTCCACTGCACCGCGGAGCGTATGGACTGCGGCGCGTTCACCGCCGCCTTTCCCGCGCGTCGTGGAAGTCCGCGAGGGCTTGGAGTGCGCCAGCCCTCTGGCGCTTTCCACCGGGGCGTGTGGGTCACCGGGTGCCTCGAAAAGCGGTGGAGGGCCACCGCAGTCCAAGACGCTGGCGCGAGTCCGCTTGCCCCGGAGCGCGGGTGTGTGCGCAGCACCACCCGCAGCCTGCTTCGTTGTCTGCGCGCGCTGCGGCTGGTCTGCGACACAGCCGCGCTCCATGCCGATCCCCAATCAATCAGCGCAAGCGTGCCACTTTGGCACTGAAATTGGCATCAGCGCAGCTATGTGCGCCATCAGCGTCACTAGTATTGGCGTAAGCGTGGCTTTGGTTAACGTCAGCGTGACCGGAATGGCGGTCAGCGCAACTCGGATTGAATCAAGCGCAGCTGGGTGAAGCATCAGCGCGAGTGGCGTGGCATCCGCGCGAGTGGCGTGGCATCCGCGCGGGTCGCTGGCGGCTGGGGCAGGCGTCCGGTCCTAGCGGACTCGCAGACTAACCTTCAAGCGGTTGGGCCGGGACGCGAGGGATTAGGAGCAGGAGGCAGAGAGCGGGCGGGCGGCCTCCCTCTTGTGGCGGTCTGAAGAGCCGCCTCGGCCGGCTCACGCCAGCGCCCGTTGGTAGACCTTTTCGTATTCCACCGTGGTGCGGTCCCACGAGAAGTCGGCGGTCATGCCGTTCTTGCGCATCTGGGCGAACAGGTCCGGGGTGCGGTAGAGCACGAGGGCCTTGCGGATGGCACCGGCCAGCGCGCGGGAGGTGAACTCGGTGAACTTGATGCCGTTGGCGAGGTCGGCGTTTTCCGTGAGGTCCACCACGGAGTCGTCCAGCCCGCCGGTGCGGCGCACGATGGGAATGGCGCCGTAACGCAGCGAATACATCTGGTTCAGCCCGCACGGCTCGAAGCGCGAGGGCATGAGGAAGAAGTCGCACCCGGCCTCGATGCGGTGCGAGAGGGCGTGGTCGTAGCCGATGCGGGCGATGGCCTGGGTGGGGTGGCGGCGGGCAAGGCTTTGGTAGCCGCGTTGCAGGTTCGGGTCGCCGCTGCCGAGGATGACGAATTGCAGGTCGGTCGCGAGCATCTCCTCAAGCGCGGCGAGGAGGATGTCCATGCCTTTCTGGTCGGCGAGGCGGGTGACGGTGGCGAAGAGGGGCACGTCCGCGCGCAGGGGCAGGCCGAGTTCGCGCTGGAGGTCGTGCTTGGTGGCGGCCTTGCCGGCGAGCTTGCGGTGGGAGAAGGGGTGGCGGAGGTGGTGGTTGCGGTGGGTGTTCCACTCGTCGTAGTCCACGCCGTTGAGGATGCCCACCAGCTTGCCTTGGCGCACGCGCAACACGGGGTCCAGGCCGCAGCCGTAGGCTTCGGTGCAGATTTCGCGGGCGTAGCGGGGGCTGACGGTGGTGAGGAAGTCGGCGTAGAGGATGGCGGCCTTGAGGCAGTTCACGTCGCCATAGAATTCGAGGCCGGCCGGGGTGAAGTAGTCCGGGGTGAGGTTGGTGAGGGGGAAGGTGGCGCCGGCGAAGCGGCCCTGGTAGGCGAGGTTGTGGATGGTGAGGACGCTGCGGGGGGCGCGCCAGCCGGTGCAGTGGGCCTCGTGCCGGAGCAGCGCGGGGACGAGGCCGGCCTGCCAGTCGTGGACGTGAACGAGATCGAAGGGGCCGAGGGGCTGGAGGCGCGCGAGCTGGACGACGGCCTTGGCGAAGAAGATGAAGCGCTGGGGGTTGTCGGGGTAGTCGGTGTTGTTCTCGCCGTAGAGCGCGAGGCGGTCGAAGTAACCCGGCTGGTCCACGAAATACACCGTCAGCCGTTTGTTCAGCCGCAGTTCAAAGACACCCGCCGAAACCCGCGTGTCACCGAGTGGCACGTCCAGCCGCAGATCCGTGGGTCGGAGGTCGGTGAACCGGCCCCGGATGCCGCGATAGAGCGGCGTGACGATGGCGACCTCATGGCCCGCCGCGGCAAGGGCCTTGCCCAGCGCGCCCACCATGTCAGCGAGGCCGCCCGTCTTGGAGAACGGGTGGACTTCGCTGCTGGCGAGGAGGATTTTCATGCGGGGAATACGAGGGGACAGCACGCAGCCGGCGGAGGCCAGAGGCGCAACCGGCCTGGTCGGCGCTCGTGTTGTTGGCCGTTCATTGGGGGCGAGAGCTCAGGCCGTGATCTTGTCCGCGCCACGCAGATACGGACGCAGCGGTTCCGGGATGAGCACGCTGCCGTCGGCCTGCTGATAGGTCTCGATGAGCGCGACGAAGAGCCGGGCCAGCGCGGTGCCGGAGCCGTTGAGGAGGTGCGGGAACTTGTTGTGCCCGTCGGCGTCCTTGTAGCGGAGGTTCATGCGGCGAGCTTGGAACTCATCGGTGTTCGAGCAGCTCGACACTTCGAGGTAGGCGTTCTGGCCGGGCGCCCAGACCTCGATGTCGTAGGTCTTGGCGCTGGCGAAGCCCATGTCGCCGGTGCAGAGGAGCACGATGCGATAGTGCAGGCCGAGGAGTTGCAGCACCTTCTCCGCGTTGGCGAGCATCTTTTCCAACTCGGCATAGCCGTCTTCCTGCCGCACGACTTTCACCAGCTCGACCTTGTCGAACTGATGCACGCGAATCATCCCGCGCGTGCCGACGCCCGCCGCGCCGGCTTCCGCGCGGAAGCATGGGCTGTAGGCGCAGTAGTAAATGGGCAGCTGCGTGTGCGGGAGAATTTCCTCGCGGTGGATGTTGGCGACCGGAGCCTCAGCGGTGGGGAGCAAGTAGAGTTTGCCCAGCGTGCTTTCATCCAAACCTTCGCGCACCGCGTAGGCTTGGTCCTCGAACTTCGGGAACTGGCCGACGCCGACCATGCAGTCGCGGCTGACAATGTGCGGCGGCGCAACTTCCGTGTAGCCGTGCTGCGTCGTGTGGAGGTCGAGCAAGAACTGGATGAGCGCGCGTTCGAGGCGAGCCCCCCAATTGGTGTAGAGCAGGAAGCCGCTGCCCGAGAGCTTCGCCCCGCGCTCGAAGTCCACGAGCTTGAGCGACGCGCAGAGGTCCACGTGCGACTTGGGAGTGAAGGCGAATTCCGGCTTGGCGCCCCAGTGCTTCACCTCGGGGTTGTCGGCGCTGGACTTGCCCAACGGCACGCTCGCGTGCGGCGGGTTGGGCAGGCGGATGAGAATGGCGTCGCGCGCGGCTTCGGCCTCGGCGGCGGTTTTATCGAGCGCGGCAATCTGGTCGCCGAGCGTGCGGGTCTCGGCCTTCTTCGCCTCGGCCTCGGCGAGTTTCTTCTGGCCCATGAGCGCGCCGATTTCCTTGGAGACCTTGTTGCGGAGGGCCTTCAAGTCCTCGACCTGCTTGAGCGCGGCGCGGCGCTGTTCGTCGAGTTGGAGGGCCTGTTCGATCTTGGCCTCGTCCCCGCCGTTGCGCGCGGCAAGGCGCTGCTTCACGAGTTCCGGCTGCTCACGAATCCATTTGATGTCAATCACGGCGGAGGTTTTAGGGAACGGGCGGCGCAGGGGCAAGCAGAAGGCGAGACCGGGCTCCCACAGCAAGCAGAGACCCGAATTAGAAGTTGCTTTGAAGCGGTAAGCGGTTAGTTTTCCGCCCCGCTGTCAAAACGGCAGCTGAAAACGACAACCCGCAGTTTCACGCATGAGCAAACGCTTTATCTTCTCCTCTGAATCCGTCGGCGAAGGCCACCCCGACAAAGTCGCAGACACGATTTCCGACGCCGTCTTGGACGCGTGCCTCGCGCAGGACAAATACAGCCGCGTCGCCTGCGAGACCTACGTGAAGTCCAACATCGCCGTCGTCGGCGGTGAGATCACCACCCGCGCCAAGCTCGACTTCGTGAAGCTCGCCCGCGAGGCCATCCGCGAGATCGGCTACG
>CAZQEW010000139.1:0-11600 GCA_964591495.1 uncultured Klebsiella sp. | reverse complement strand
TGTCGCCCGCGATGGCGCTGGCGAACAGCTCGTTGTTCGAGTTCGGCGTGCGGGTGAGCTCGAAGACCGCGAGACCGTCCTTGTCTGTGACCTTGTCCTGCGCGCGGGACTCCCATTGGTTGTTCGCAACGTGCCAGCGCTCCCAGATGCGGGCCTTTGCGTTGGGCAACGGCTTGCCCGAAAGCGCGTCGGTGACAAAGACGAGTGCCTGCTTGCCGCTCGCCTTGAGCACCAGCGCGGCGTCGGTCACCAGCACCAGTTCGCGCGCGGACTGCCCGCCGCCCTGCGCGTGCAGCACGTAGGCCCCGGGCCGCAGCTTGCCGTCCACGCGCGGCGAGGCGTTGCCCGGCCGGTAATCGCCCTTGCCTTTCGTGTCGTGGGTCCAGGTCTTCACCTTTTCGCGGCCCGCGAGGTCAATGCTCTGAAGCCAGTTCACGCGCGACTTGTCCCGCCCGAGGTTCACGTCGGTCGTGAGGTTGACCGGATACAGCGTGAGCTCGATGGTTTTCACGTTGCGCCAGTTCAGGTGGAACTGGACTTCCGAGTCCGGCAGGAAGACGTGGCTGACGGACACGCCGAGATTGACCTGTGTGATGTTGCGAATCTGCTGCTGCGCCTGCTCCCAGTAACGCGTCTCGCCCTTGTTGAACTCTGCGACGAGCCGCCGGAACAGCGCGAGCGCCTTCACGTAATCCTGCTTCTGCGTCCAGTTGCCGTCCTTGAGCGGGACGGCGCGGCCCTGATTCATCATCCACTCGGCGTAGTGATACAGCGCGTCGTCATACCAATCCGTCCCTTTGCCGGGCTTCAGCGCCGCCTCGAAATGCTCCGGCACCCGCGCGCGCGCATCCCAATCACCGCCGTGATACTGGAACGACACCGCGAGGAGATAATGCGCGTGGGCCTTGTCGTTCTCCGTGGTGGCTATCTTCAGCACGTTCTCGAGAATGTTCAGCGGGGCGACGTTGCCGTAGTTCCCGTAGCGGTAATACGGCTCCGCGTGCGGCGGCTTGGCGGAGCGCCACACGATGCTGAGGTAACGCGTCCGCGACTCCTCTGACGCCCGCTGGCCCGCCCACCAGTCCAGCACCTGCGCGTAATGCTGCCACGCCGCGCCCCAGTTGCGCTGGTTGCGCGGCATCCAGTGCGAGTCTCCGAGCGACTCCTGAATCTCGACCCACGTGCGGTCCTTCTCCTCCTCGCGCTGCACATCGCGCACGAGCACGTTCAGCTCCTGCCGCGCCTGGTTGAACTTCGTGTTGTCCGCGCGCTGCGTGCTGGCCTCCGAGCGCCACAGCGTGTCCGCGCGGCGGAAGAGCACCCACCGCTGCTCAGCGGGCGGGAGATTCGTCACGTTTACCGCGCGGTATAGCTCGTTAGCCTTGGCGAAAGATTTCTCGGCAAAGAGCCGTTCCGCTTCCGCCTTTTGGGCGGGGTAGTTCGCGGGCGGTTCAGCGGCAAACAGCGAGCAGCCGACGGAAAGTAAAGCGGCGACAACCAGCAGTGGTCTCATAGCGGCAGGTTAGACGGCGTGCCGGGGAAAACACTCCCGAAATGGCATGCCATATTCCGCCGATGAGGCCGGCAGCGTCCTCATGAATGGCAAAGGGCCGGCTATGGCGCCGGCCCTTGCAAGCTTTGGAAAAAAACTCAGGCCAGATGCATGTCCGCCACGGTGCGGCCGGCGGGAATGAAGGGCATGACGTGCTCGGTGTAGGGCGTGATGACGTCGAGGAGGTAGGGTTCCTTGGAGTCGAGCATGCGCTGCATGGCGGCGCGGAGGTCCTTCTTGAACATCACGCGTTCGCACGGGACGTTGAAGCCCTTGGCGAGCTGGACGTAGTCGGGGTAAATGGCCTGACGGTTCTCGGGGTCGCCGAGGTAGGTGTTGCCGCGGTTGCCCTTGTAGAACTTGTCTTCCCACTGGACGACCATGCCGAGGTGCTGGTTGTTGAGGATGATGGCCTTGGCGGCGATTTTCTCAATGTGCGCGGTGGCCAGTTCCTGCACGTTCATGAGGAAGGAGCCGTCACCGTCGATGTCGATGACTTGCTTGCCGGGGCAGGCGACCTTGGCGCCCATGGCGGCGGGGTAGCCGTAACCCATGGCTCCGAGGCCGGCGCTGGTGAGGAATTGCCGGGGGTAGGTGTATTTGAACCATTGACCGGCCCACATCTGGTGCTGGCCCACGCCGGTGGTGATGATGGCGTCGCCGCCGGTGAGCTCGTAGAGGAGCTCGATGGCGTATTGGGGAAGGATGACCTCGCGTTCGTGGCCGGAGAGGTGGTCCTTCATGTGGTCGGACTTGATGACCTCCTCCGTGACGGCGTAGCGGAACGGGGCGCGGGCTTTCCACTCGTCGCATTGAGCAACCCAGGCGGAATATTTTTTCGCGAGCGCGCGCTTGCGGAGCATTTCGTTGAGCCGGGCCAGGGCGAACTTGATGTCGCTGACGACCGGGAGGTTGGCGGGCTTGTTCTTGTTGATCTCGGAGGGATCAATGTCGATGTGGACGATGGTGCCGCGCTCACAGAACTTGTCGACCTTGCCGGTGACGCGGTCGTCGAAGCGCACGCCGAAGGCCAACAGCAGGTCGGCCCCGGGTTTGAGGGGAACCATGGGTTCGGCCAGGGACTCGCGCTTCTTGAACTCGCCGCTGACGGCCCAGTTGGCGGCGGCGGCGCCGTGCATGCCCAGCCAGCGCAGCGAGAGCGGGTGCGTCTCCGGGAACGCGCCGCAGCCCATGATCGTGGTGGTGACGGGGATCTGAGTCAGTTCGGCGAACTCGCGGAGCTCCTCGGCGGCGTTGCCGCTGATGACGCCGCCGCCGGCATAGATCACGGGGCGCTCGGATTTTTCGAGCAAGCCCATGATTTCGTTCAACGCGATGTCACTGGCGCGTTTGTCAGGGTTGTAGCCGCGGACGCTGATGTCCTTGGGAAAGACCGGCTGGGTTTCCGCCTGCTGGATGTTCTTGGGGACGTCCACAATGACCGGGCCGGGGCGGCCGGATTGGGCGATGAAAAAGGCTTCCTTGATGATGCGCGGGATGTCGGCGATGTCCGTGACGAGGTAGGAGTGCTTCACGATCGGCAGGGTCATGCCGAAAAAGTCGGTCTCCTGAAACGCGCCCTTGCCGATCATCGCCTGCGGCACCTGGCCGGTGATGGCGACGAGGGGAATGGAATCCATGTAGGCGTCTGCGATGCCGGAAATGAGGTTGGTGGCACCGGGGCCGGAAGTGGCCATGCAAACGCCGGCCTTGCCGGTCGCGCGGGCGTAACCCTCGGCCATGAAGACGCCGCCCTGCTCATGGCGCGGCAGGATGGTGCGGATCTTGGAGCGGGTGAGCGCCTGGTGGAATTCCATGCTCGCGCCACCCGGGTAGGCGAAGATGGTGTCCACGCCCTCGCGTTCGAGGCATTTGATGAGGATTTCGCAGCCCTTCATGCGCGGACCGATCTCTGATTTTTCGGTGGCGGTGGCCTTGGGCTCGCTGTGCTCTGCGGTTGCTTTGCTCATGACTTGCTTTTGGGTTTGGCGGGCGGCGCGTGGCGAATAAAAAACCCACGACTGCTGCCAGCCGTGGGTTCTTGTCGAAATTTACCTATGCCCGACAAGGCCCCCCGGCGTCGCCGACTACGACGACTACCGCTAGCAGGACTTGTCCGACAGGGCCAAACATTGGCAGGACGCTAACTAGGCCCAAAACACCGGTCAAGCGGGGATTCAAAGGCCCGACGCGTGCAGGGGGGCAGGTCGATGTTGGAAACATTGAAATCCTGCGTTCGTCTGCCAACCTACGCGCATGACAACCTCTCAGTTTACCGGGCTGGTGCTGACCTCGATCCTCCTCTCGGGGGTGGCAAAAGCCCAAACCGTCGAAACCGACCTCTGCATCTTCGGGGGCACGTCCGGCGGCATCGCGGCGGCGGTGCAGGCGGCGCGCTTGGGCAAGACCGCCGTCATCGTCAACCCGACCAAATACCTCGGCGGCCTCACCACCGGCGGCCTCGGCGCGACGGACATCGGCAACAAGGCGGCCATCGGCGGCATCTCGCGCGATTATTACCACCGCCTCGCGCAGCACTACGCGAAGGAGCAGTCCTGGACGCTGGAGACCGCGCCGGATTACTTCGCCAAGCGGCGCGGCGGCCAGGCCGGTGCCAGCGCATTGACCGGCGCAGACGCGACGATGTGGACCTTTGAGCCACGCGTCGCGGAGAAGGTCTACTTCCAGATGCTCGCCGAGGCGAAGACGCCGGTTTACCTCGAACAGCGCCTCAAGTCCGTCACCAAGGCTGGCCCGCGCATCACCGAAATCACGATGGAGAATGGCCGCGTCTTCCGCGCGAAGATGTTCATGGACGCGACGTATGAAGGCGACCTGCTGGCGAAGGCCGGCTGTTCCTTCCACGTCGGGCGTGAGGCAAACGCGGTTTACGGCGAGACGCTCAACGGCGTCCGCGCCCACACGCCGCACCACCAATTCGTCGTGCCGGTGGACCCGTATGTGAAGCCCGGCGACGCGAGCAGCGGTTTGCTGCCATTCATCCAGTCCGGCGACGGCGGCAAGCCCGGCGACGGCGACAAGGCCACGCAGGCTTACAACTACCGCCTCTGCTTCACGACCGACCCGAAGAACCGTCTGCCCGCACAGAAGCCGCAGGGGATGCCGCAGCCGAAGTGGGACGCCCTGCTCAAGGCCGCGAACAACAGCCTGCCCGTCACGCCGCCCGCGAACTACGACCCGAAGCAGTTCGAGCTGCTCGGCCGCTACCTCGAAGCGCTCGTCGCCGCGAACCGCAACCCGAAGCTCGCCCAGTTCTGGAACCCGATTTGGATGCCCAACCACAAGACCGACATCAACAACAACGGCGGCTTCAGCACTGACTTCATCGGGCGCAACTACGATTACCCGAATGCCGATTATGCGACCCGCGACCGCATCGCGAAGGAGCACGAGGCTTACATCCGCGGCTTCTGCACCTTCCTCGCCACTGACCCGCGCGTGCCCGAGGAAATGCGCCGCGAAATGCAGAGATGGGGCCCGAGCAAGGACGAGTTCTTGGACACCGACGGTTGGCCTCGCGAGCTGTATGTGCGCGAAGCGCGCCGACTCGTGGGGGAATACGTGATGAGCGAGAAGAACTGCCGCTACCAGGAGACCATCACCGACTCGGTCGGGCTCGGTGCCTACAACATGGATTCGCACAACTGCCAGCGCATCGTGAAGAACGGCAAGGTCGAGAACGAGGGCGACGTGCAGGTGCCGCCAATGAAGCCGTATCCCGTCTCCTACCGCTCCATCATCCCGAAGGCCGCCGAGTGCGACAACCTGTTCGTTCCCGTCTGCCTCAGCTCGTCGCACATCGCCTACGGCAGCATCCGCATGGAGCCGGTGTTCATGGTGCTCGGCCAAAGCGCAGCCACGGCGGCGGCCATTGCGATTGATGACAAGGTTCCCGTGCAGAAAGTGAACTACGAAAAACTCCGCGCCCGCCTGCTCGCCGACAAGCAGGTGCTCGACTGGACCGGCCCTGACCGCGCGGTCGGGCCCGTCGGCAAGTTCATTGACCCAAAGTCGCTGCCGGGCGTGGTGCTTGATGACAAAGAAGCGAAGCTCAGCGGCGCCTGGGCCGACTCCATCTCCAGCGTGTGGCGCGTCGGCCACGGCTACGCGCACGACGGCAACTCCGGCAAAGGTGAAGCCACCGCGGTCTTCACGCCGGTCATACCGACGGCGGGCGATTACGAAATCATTCTCTTCAACGCCCCGAACGCGAACCGCGCCAGCAATGTGCCCGTGACCGTGAGCATTCCCGGCCAGCCGGCGAAGACCGTGAAAGTTAACCAAAAGTCGCAGGGCGAAATCTCGCTGGGCAAGTTCAAGCTCCCCGCCGGCAAGGCCACCACTGTGACCATTTCCAACCAGGACACCGACGGCCACGTCATTCTCGACGGCGTGCAGTTCAAGCCGGTGAAGTAGCTATGGCGGCGGTCCGTGGCCGCCGTCCGCTCCTCACAAAGTCGTAGGAAGAAGCAAAAACGGAGTGCGCTGCAACGCACTCCGTTTACGCCCTTCGGTTAATGACGGCGCCTACGCTGCCGAGCGGGTGAACCACTTCTTCAGTGCGAGATGGGTGGGGACGTAGAGCAGTGCGGGCAGTCCGGCCATCAAAGTCACGAGCCAGGCAAGCGGCGGCATCCACGTCTGCGCCACGTCGTCGCTCATACCGTGGACGTAGTTGATGTTCACGGGCGTCGTCGCATTGGGAGTGGGGCCGGGCATGAACATGTAGCAGAAGAGGATCAGGCTCCACGCGAGCGCCCACCAGGCGGGCAGGGCACGCTTGTCGTAGCCAAGCCGCTTTACGAGGAACAGCAGCAGAAACGGCAGCCAGCCGTGGAACAACGACAGCCCGCGGAGGAACAGCGGCCGGCGCTCATCAAACATGTAGGCCGTCATGCCCAGCAGCTTCACCCCGCACAGGCCCCCTGCGAAGTCCAGCACCCACACCAGTTGTGGCAGCACGATGCCCACGGCGGCCATGCTGGCCAGCAGGGCGCTCTCCGTCCATACCGCCGCCAGCGTGAGGAACAGCGCCACGTCGCAGAAGTAGAGAAAATTGGTCGGCCCGTAATTCAGCCAGTAAACCGGAACGAGCACGGCCATGAAGGCGGTGAAGCCCAGCTTTACGGCGAGCGGCACACGGTGGGTTCGCGCGGCTGATTGGATGTCCGATTTGAGGGGGAATGTGGTTTCGTTCATAGCTCAACAATTGGTTTTGAATTACGACGCAGTTCATAACCGGGCGGCCGGGGGAGCTGTTAATCGATTTTTCCTGCGGCTTGGATTGAAGGAATGCCATAGCCGGCGGAAACTGCCGGCATGGTTTCGCCAGTAAGAATTGAGGCGGTGACCCTCGACGTCGGCGGCACCCTTATCGAACCCTGGCCCTCCGTCGGAGCCGTTTACGCGGAAGTCGCGAGCCGCTTTGGTGTGCGGGCAGATCCGGACCGGCTCAACCGGCAGTTTGCCGCCGCTTGGCGTGCCAGACGGGGTTTTGACTATTCCCAAGCGGCTTGGCTGGACTTGGTGGCTTGCTCCTTCGCTGGGTTCATTGAACCGCTGCCCACCGGATTTTTTGATGCGGTCTATGCCCAATTCGCCCGGCCTGAAGTCTGGCGGATCTTCGAGGATGTGGTCCCCACCCTCGAAAGGTTGAGGAGGCAAGGAGTGCGGGTTGGGATCGTCTCCAACTGGGACGAACGGCTTGAACCGCTCTTGGAAGCATTGAACCTGCGCCACTGCTTTGAGGTCGTGGCTGTCTCCTTTCGGGTGGGCCATACCAAGCCGGCCCCGGAAATTTTCCAATACGCGGCGCAGCGATTTGGGCTCCCGCCCGCTGCCATGCTTCACCTCGGCGACAGCCAATTGGAGGACGTGGTGGGGGCCCGTTCAGCCGGCATGCAGGCGCGGTTGATCCATCGGGGCGAGGCACCCGCGGCCTACGAACGGCTCCGGACTCTCGGTGATCTTTTCATGGACTTGGGTCCGGCCGAAGGATAGCGGCATTGGAAATTCCGCTCCCTCAGCGTGTGAAGCGTGACATGCTCAGCCGGCGGTCAAATCGTGGCCTGGCCGAAAAGCAAGAGATTGACCGGACACGGAAGCCCGGGAGCGACTCCCGGCGAGGCACCGGCGGATTACTTGACCTCCACGTCAAAGGTCAGGCTGGTGCGCGAGTCGGTCTGCTCGTTGCGGATTTCCATCTCCTTGAGCTGCCACTTTCCGGCGACCTTCTGAAATCGCTTTGGCTCGAAAACCTTCAATAAACGCCCCTTCGAGTCATAGGCTTCCGCTGTGACAATGCCGAGGCTGTCTTGGTCGAGCCAGGTTTTCACCCGGGAGTAACCACCCGGCGCCGGGGAAGGTGTGAGGCTTTCCAAAACAAAGCAGGCTTCTCCCTTGCGTTGTTCCTTGGTCACCAGGCGTTGCTCCGGCCAGTGGAAAAACCCGAGGCCGAGATCAATCAGCCAGAAATCCGAATTGGCAAAGGGAGTCAGCGGATTCTCCGCAGGCTGCGGGGCTGGCCCATTGATGCGGCCGGTCGATAATTGGCTTGGCGCGTTGCCCCCGCGGGTGATGCGGAAGAGTTGTCCGTCGCCGCTAATGTAATCGGTCTGCCAGGCTGAGCTGGTAACTGTCGTGCGGATGGTCACCGCGGTTTCCACCCGGGCGCCCGAGTGGTTCCGAATTTTGAGCAGGGCGGTGTTCGTGCTGTTGGCTCGGGGCGCGAGTGAGCGAACCTCGGCGGCGATGCGTTGCCCGTCGGCCTGTTGAGATGCCAAGTCTGCGGCGGCCAGCACGGATGGAATTGTCACCAACGCCCAAGCGAGGATGGACCGCGACAGGTGACGTAGCCAGTTCGCCTTACGGTTGGCTTTATTTCGCATGCCTTGGGGTCTTTCTCCTCTCATCCGCCGGCATTTTTTCCAGCGCAAGGGGGAGTAGTTCGCTGATCCGCCGGAGAAAATGCACGCGCATTTTCGTGCGGACCTCGCTGGGCACTTCCGCCCAGTCCTTGCGGTTCAGTTCGGGCAGCAGAACTTCCCGAATGCCGGCACGTGCCGCAGCCAACACCTTTTCCTTGATGCCCCCGACCGGCAATACGCGCCCGCGGAGGCTGATCTCGCCCGTCATTGCCACGCCGGAGCGGACCCGGCGTTGCGTCAGCAGAGAGGCCAAAGCCACGAGCATGGTGACGCCGGCGCTGGGACCGTCCTTGGGCGTTGCTCCGGCCGGGACATGCACATGGATATCGTGCTTCTCGAAATCGGTCGCTGCCAGGCCCAGCACCGCGGCTTGTGAGCGGAGATAGCTCAAGGCCGCCTGCGCACTCTCCTTCATTACCTCGCCAAGCGAGCCGGTCAGGATGAGCTTGCCCAAGCCATTCATCCGGGTGGCTTCGATGAAAAGGATGTCGCCCCCAACGGGAGTCCAGGCGAGGCCGACGGCGATTCCGCACTCCGCGATCTTTTCGGTGGACTCCGAAACGAATTTGGGCTGCCCGAGCATGCGCTCAAGATCCTTGGGGCGGATGGTCGTGGGGCGAAGTTGGCCGGTGTGCGACGCGATGGTGCGGGCGGCTTTACGCACGACCGCGGCCAGCTCGCGGTCGAGCTGGCGGCATCCCGCTTCACGGGTGTAGTCGTGCGCCAGCTTCCGAAGGGTCGCGTTGGGCAGCTTGACCAGCTTCGGCTTCACGCCGTGTTCGGCAAGTTGCCGTGGCAGCAGGTGGCGGCGCGCGATGTGAACCTTTTCTTCCAGCGTGTAGCTGGGCAGCTCGATGACCTCCAGACGGTCGCGCAGCGCGGGTAAAATCGGATCCAGCCAGTTCGCGGTTGTGAAAAAAAGCACGCGCGAAAGGTCGAAGGGAACATCGAGGTAATGGTCCGTGAACGTGCTGTTCTGCTCGGGATCGAGCACTTCGAGCAAGGCGGCAGAGGGATCACCGCGGAAGTCGGCGCCGACCTTGTCAATTTCGTCCAGCAGGATGACCGGGTTTTGGCTCTCGACGCGCCGCATCGTCTGGATGATCCGGCCCGGCATCGCGCCGACGTAGGTGCGGCGGTGACCGCGGATCTCCGCCTCATCCCGCATGCCTCCGAGGGCGATGCGGGCAAACTTGCGCCCCAACGCATCCGCAACGCTCCGACCGAGCGAGGTTTTGCCCACGCCGGGCGGGCCAACAAGACAGAGAATCGGCCCCTTCAACTGGCGCCTGAGCTTGATGACGGCAAGAAATTCGAGGAGGCGATCCTTCACTTTCCTCAGGCCATAATGCTGCTGGTCCAGCAGTTTTGCGGCCTCATCCAGATCCAGTTTGTCCTCGGTGGACTTGCTCCACGGCAGGTTCGCGAGCCAGTCGAGGTAGTTGCGGGTGATGCCGTATTCGGCGACGGCCGGGGGCGTTTGCTGGAGCCGCTCCAGTTCCTTGTCAGCGATTTTGCGCGCATCGGGCGGAAGCTTGGCCCGGTCGAGCGCCTCACGCAGGGCGGTGGCGTCGGCCGTGGCGGTGTCGGGCTCGCCAAGTTCCCGCTGAATCGCCCGGATCTGCTCCCGCAGAAAAAAGTCCCGCTGGCTCTTGGACATCGAGGTCGTGACTTCCTTCTGAATCTTGCTCCCCAGGGTGAGGACTTCCAGCTCGCGTTGCAGCAGCGGGAGCTGGCGGCCGAGGCGCTCCTTGACCGAGGTGATTTCCAGAAGCCGTTGCCGCTCCTGAAGGTCCAGATTCAGGTTCGCGGCGATCAGATCGGCCAGTTTGCCCGGCGATTCCTGGTTGAGGGAGGAAACCTTGACCTGATCCGACAGGGCAGGCGAGAGGCTGATGATCTGCGTGAAAATCTGGCTGGCATTGCGTGCCAGGGCGGCGAGTTCCACGGAGTCCTCGGCCAGGTCATTCAGCAGCTCTACCCGTGCCCGCAAATACGGTTCGTGAGCGACGAACTCCTTCAATTGAAACCGCCGCAACCCTTCGACGAGGATGCGCGCGGTGTTATCCGGGAACTTGAGCATTTTCAGCACGCGACCCGCGCAGCCGTGGGACCACATATCTTCCGGCTTGGGCTCCTGCACCTCTGGCTTGGTTTGGAGCACCAAGCCTACAAACCGGTCCCCGCCCACGACATCGTCAATGAGCTTGATGCTCTGGCCAGACTCCACCAGCAAGGGCGTAACCATGCCCGGAAAGAGCACGATGTCTGACAAACCAAGAATCGGAAGCGTCTCCGGTAACGGCTTCGCGGTGGCCCGGAGCGACTGAACATCGTCCGCGACGGCTTCGCTCGCGTTGAGGATGTCGATGAATTCCGTGTCGGCCATGCCGTGGGGGTGGGGTGCCTGCGGTTGGTTGGGGCTCGTAAAGGTTAAAACTAAGGCTGGCTACTTCCCTTCGCACCGGCCGCCGGAGGCACGTCCACCCGCAGAAAGCCGTTTTGATAGCTGGCCCGCGCCTGACCGAGATCGAAGCCCCCCGGCAGCTCCACCACGCTTTCAAACTCGCCGTAGTGAATTTCCATCACTTGAAACGTGCTCTGGCCGTTCCGGCATTCGTCCCGCCGCATGCCGGTGATCGTCAGACGGGCCCCATCGACGCTGATTTCCAAGTCCTCTTTGCGGATGCCGGCCAGTTCGACCTTGATGACCGCACCACTCGGATGCACGTAGACGTCCGTGTTGGGGGTCCAGACTGTCTCAGCCTTCTTGACTGCTGACGGCCGGGAGGTGGAACCGGTGGAATAGCTCGGGGTTGAATCGGCCTTGGACATGGCGGGGGATGGCTTAGCCCATCTTTACGATGATCTGCGGGCGCTCGCCCTTGCGCGCGCGAAAAACGATTGAGCCTTTCGGGGCTGCCCCGGACGAGCCAGTGCAACCGCACCCGCCTGCTTTGGAGCCGCAGTGCGTCCGTTTTTTGAGCAGCGGGCGCACGAGCAGAAAGGCGGCCAGCCCAACGATCCCGAGCGCGGCAAGTTCCTGCCATTCCATGGGAGAAAACTAGTTCAATCCGGCCGGCCGGTAAAACGATTTTTCC
>CAZQEW010000138.1:0-11734 GCA_964591495.1 uncultured Klebsiella sp. | reverse complement strand
GTGCGCGCAACCGCCGTGGCCCGGGGCAGGGCGCGCCCGACCGAGGCCGCCACCCGGACGGGAGCTTGGGCCGCGGCGGGCCGGTCGAGGCCGACCGCGAAGCGCATCGCCTGCACGTAGTCGGCCACGCTCACGACGCCGTCGCCGAGGGTGGCCAGCGGGGCGCTGTCGGCGGCATTGAGTTCCGCCTGGCTCGTGATGGCATCCAGGCCGGCCGCAAAACGGGCGATCTGGACGACGTCACCGATGGTGACCATGCCATCCGGGTTACCGCGTGGCGTGACGTCGCCTTCGAGGCGGGTCTGGCCGCTGCCCGCGGTGTCGGTGATGGCGACGCTGCCGGGCTCGAAGACCACGAGGGCGGTGGCACCGCCGGTCGTGGTGACCACTTCGCGTTGGGAGATGCCGTCGGTGAATTCCAGCGCGGTTTGCGCGACGCCGGCCGCTGCGCGCACCATGAACGTGAGGTTCACCAGCGCGCTGCCGCTGCGGTTGCTGAAGGTGCGGCCCACGGGCCGGGCGGCCAGGAAGCTGAGGCGACCCAGTGCGGCCTCGGCGCTGTTGACGATGAGGCTGCCAGCCTGCGCGTCGTCATCCCCGGCCTGGCTTGACTGGAAGGTGAGCGCGTTCGCATCAAACTCGATGGTGGCGCTGGCTGCGTTGGCGGTGCCATCGCTGTCCAGGAGCACCGGCACGGTGACCAGTTGCCCGCGCGTGGCGGCCAGCTGGGATCCAAAGCGCAGGCGAGTCCCGCCCACCGCCAGCTTGAACGCGACTGGCTCGGTCTCGAGCACGTCGCCCGCCTTCGGCGCGATCTCGCGGGGGCCCGCGGGCTGGTCATCGGACTTGCTGCCGTCGTCACCGCTCGCCGCCGTTGGCGCGCTCGCGCCGGCGAGGCTGGAACGCAGCGTGACGGTGACGATGGTGGAGCCGAGTGCTTCCGACTTGGTCCGGAAGGTGAGATTGCCCGCCGCATCAATGGTGGGCTGGGTGCCGAAGAGCGAGGGATCAGCCGCCGTCACCGCGAACTGGAGGTCGGCGGCCACTCCGGCGCCGAGCCCACTGCGGATGTTCTTGGCCCAGCCAGCGACGCGGTGTTCGCCCTCGCCGCGGAAGACGGTCACGTCACCACCGGGCTCGAATCCGATGTCCTGCGAGGTGCCGAGGATGCGGAGCCTGATTTGTTGGGCCGCGGAGGTGTCCTCGGCGCCCGTCAGAGTGGCGCCGCCATTGTCGCGCGCCTGAAAGACCAGCGTGGTTTCGCCCGCCGCACCAGGGGCTGGCTTGAAGGTGAGATTACCCAGCTCATCGACCCGCGGGGCCACGGTGAACAGTTCAGGACGGCTCGGCGTGACGGTGATGGTGACGGTCTGGTCCCACTCATTCCAGTGGCCCGGATTGATGCTGTCCACGAAACCCGGCAGCTCGACGGTCTCGCCGGTGGTATCGACCACGAGCAGCGTGGGCCGGGCGGCAAAATGCGCCGCATAGGCCACGGCATTGGGTGCCAGCACATCGGCAAACGCGGTGTTGGCCGAATTGTTGCAGAGGAAGTGATCGAGCGGGATCGAGCCGTAGGTGACCCGGCCCAGGCCGACGGGGTAGGAGAACACGATGGCCTCGTCGGCATTGTTGCGGGTGAGCAGGACCTCGCTGCCTGC
Source organism: uncultured Klebsiella sp. (assembly GCA_964591495.1). Taxonomy (GTDB): domain Bacteria; phylum Verrucomicrobiota; class Verrucomicrobiia; order Limisphaerales; family SXTU01; genus SXTU01. Next base: position 10,073 of record CAZQEW010000138.1, on the reverse strand, counting down.
GGGCAGGGACCGGGTTTCCGCATACCCGTGCTGGGACGAGTAACCGTTGTCGAGAGCGTGGCCGTCCAGGGTGCCCGCCGGGCCTTCCGTCAGCAGGTTGCGTGAGGCGAGGTTGATCACATCGCGATGTTCAGCATCGCCGATGAAGCGGATGCCCGCCGCGCCGGGGAGAATCATCTGCGCGTCCTCTACCTTGCGGTCGAACACCAGCAGGGACAGGCCGCGGCCGACGGCTTCCGTGATGCGTGGCAGGGCTGCCTGATAACGGGCCCCATGCTCGCCGGTTTCCGGATTGAACACCACGAGGACATCCAGCCGGGCCAGCGCCTGCGCGGTCAGGTTGCTCACCGGAATTGCGGTGTGGCCGAGGAATTCGATGGGCTTGGCCAAGGCTTCCTGGCCGGGCAGACCGCCCATGTCGTAGTAACCGATCCGCGCCGACGTGGGGAAGGCCTGGTCGCTGAGCGTGAACTGCGGGCGGTCGTTGACCGGAGCCACGGTGATTTTGAAGGACTGGGGCGGGGCCAGGTTGCGGCCGCGTTCATCGCGCACGGCCAGGACCACCTCGGCCTCGCCGTTCTCATCATCGCCCAGCGTCATGCGCAGGTGCCCGGCGGCATCGATCGACGGCAGCTCCGCAAACATGCCGAAACCGTCCACCTCAAGTTCGAAGTGGTAGTTTGGCACGCCGGCCGGCTGGCTCGTGATGGTCAGGAAGTTGGACACCACCACCGTCCCGGCATCCTCCCGCAGCTGCAGGTGGGTGGCGGCGATCCGGAAGGTGGGGGCGGCGGCCAGCACCTCAAACGAGGCCGACGCGTAACCGAGCACTTCGTAACCGCTGTCAAAGCGAGGTGCGAGGGCGGAGGCACCTTCGTGGTGGAAATACCAGCGGTTGCGCTCCGGATCCACGGTGAAGCTGGCCATGTCACCCAGGCTCGTGAAGGTCGCGATGGTCTCCGTGAAGCCATCCGTCACCCGCGTGCGGACCACGCGCCGGCCGTCTTGGTGAACGTAGGCCACATAACGTGCGCCGCCGAAATTCTCCGCCACCCCCCAGAAGGCCCAGCTCTCCGAAGCCATCCGCGGCAGGCTGCCAGGGGTTCCGACGAGCTCCACCTGACCGTTGGCCGGGTCCACGGCATAGACGCGGCTGCCATCGTGCAGCAGGATTTCGTTGTAGCCGGAGAAGATGCCGATGCGTGCGGTGTAGAGGCCGGCGCCAATCAAGGTGATGGGCTGGCTCAGATTGACGGGAACGCCGCTGGCCATGCCGGTGGTGGCATCGACCGGGATCAGCCGGGTGACGGTGCCGCCGTTGAGGCCGAGTTGACCTTTGGCATCGGCCAGCACGTAGGCCTGCTTGCTGGCCAGATTCGCGCACAGGGCATCGAGCTCGATCCAGCACTGGCCGTTGTGATTGGTCCACAGCCGCGTGCCGCTGGAGAGGTCATCAGCAGCGTAGGAGGCAGTGAACTGGTCGCCGCGCAGGAACACGCGGGAACCGGCGAGGGCAATGCCACCGCGATCGTCCGCGGTGTTGAGCGAGGGGTCGACTACCCGGACGTTGTTCGTCCCCAGCGAGAGAATCTTGAAGCTCTTGCCTGCTCCGCCCGCGAGCGCCGTGCTCCCGTTCGTGACCACCAGATAGTTGGTGGACAACACGAGGTTGGTGAGGATTACCGAATTGGAGCTGGCCACGAGGTTGGTGGTGAAGGCGAGGTTGGTCACCACGGCAACGTTTGTGGCGCTGACCAGATTCGTGGTGAACACCCAGTTGGTCAGGGAGACCTGGTTGGTGGTCAGCACGAGATTGGTGACGGCCACCAAGTTCGTGGTGAGCACGGTATTTGTCTGGAGGCCGCCACCGCTCAAGGTCATCAGGGCGCTTTGGGCCCAAGGCGTGGCCACGCTGCCGTTGTCGAATGACTCGTTCAGCCGTGTCAGCAGGTCGTTGAGGTTGGCGTAGGTGTAGCCTGTGGGGAGTGGTCCGCCGCCCAGGACATCCTCGGCGGTAAAGAGGATGTCCACCACGCTCATGCCGTCCAGTGCGTCGCCAGAGTTTTTGTAGATCAAATCACCGAAGGTGAAGGTAGTGGCCGGCACCGTGAGCGGCAGAAAGCCCATCCACGCGAAGTCCACGTTCAGCCGCAAGGCAGTGACTTGGCCACCCAAAACGCCGGCGCCGCTGTTGAGCGGATTGATCGCGTCCGCCGCAAGAGCTCCCGCTTGTCCCCCAGCCGGGAGGTAGGCGGCCACGGCGGCAGCCGAACTGAAGATGAGCGAATTGCCTTGGGGACCTGCGACGCCTACTTCGAGCCCGAACGGATAGGCGGAGTCGTAATTCTGGGCGAGCAGCGCGCCGGGATTGTTGCCAGCGGGCGGGGCGCCCCAGCCTCCCTGAGTGAAAGTCGCCCAGTTGCCGGTCTGGGTCCCAACTGTCTGCAAGCCAGGCGGCAAATTCACAACGGAGACATTCGTGGCCACCACGGGCTGGGTGGTAACCACCGAGTTGGTCTGCACCCGGGTCTGGCTGGTGGTCACCGCGTTTGAGCTGATAGAGGGCGTCGTGCTGACCACCGCGTTGGTCACCAGCGTGAGATTGGTCCGGATCTGGGCATTGGTGCTGAACACCATGTTGGTCGTGGTGGTGAGGTTGGTCGTCACCACGACATTGGTGGCCAAAGTCGGCGCCGGAGTCGTCACAGGCGTGACTGATCCGAGATATCCTTGGGCAGAACTTGAGGCGGCCGCGAACGCCATTGCCAACGCGACGATGCGGCAGCACAAGCTGGCTTGGGCGGGACGAGACAAGGCACGGGCCAGGCAGGTGATCAAGGATTTCATGGGAATCGATCCGAGGGAGGCCGGGAGGCCGGTTGTCCGGTGGGATGCCAGGGCCGCAGTAAATTTCGTGAACATTTTCACAGCTGGCCCATTGCACGTGCCGTGCCGGGGTCCAAGGCGCGCCGTTGATCGCCTGGATTCGGCTCTTTTATTGGGTTTTTTGGGAACCTTTGAATCAGGGCAGCCGCAGAGCCCAGAGCAGGAGAGTGACGCTTTTACAGTCCTCAGGCTGAATCTTGAAAAAGATACCGCCTCAGCTTTCCGCTCAGCGGGCTAGCCCATAGGATCGGAACTCTGGAGGCGCGCGGACATGGCTGGAAGCGGCCCGGAGGTCAATAGTCCCAGCGGAAAAACCGGCGGTTTTCTGACTGCTCCCGCATGTCGTGCGATTTGGCACGGCACTTGCAAAAGGTAAGGTATGACTATCGATTCGACTTTCGGCTCCTCAGCCACTGCACCTGCTGAAACCCGGCGCCCACGCACCAGTAGGGTGCCTCGTTACAACGCCCCAAAGCCGGAAATCATCTCCGAACGCCGTAATTTCCCCTTCCCCTGGCGAGCAGCGGTAGCCCTGACCCTCAGCGCCCTGTCCGTGCCCGCGCTCTTCATGATCTTCCTCTATTGTTGCGAGCGTTTTGGGGACAAGTGAGTGACGGCAGCGCGCGCTCCAAGCGTGTAACTTCGCTTGCGGTTGCCACTTGCCGGTGACGCCTCAAAAATCCCCGGCATAGCCGCAGGAAAGGCTTTTCTGCGCGGATGCCGGGCTTCGATTCCTTGCCTCTTGTTGCGGCAAAACCAATCCCACAGGGCTGTGCACGCCAGTAACTCTCAATCGGGCAGCCCCGTAGGCTCGCGGGGATTAAGGAATTCCCGCCCGTTGTGGCAGGGCAAAACGTAAACGCTCGGCCCGCCTCGCGCGAAGGTCTGCAACCGCTTCCTCGAATCTCTCTCCCAATTCCACGGCCTGGTTCTGCAAGACTCGTTCGGCCTCAAGGAACTCGCGCTCAATCTGACGGGCCTGCCAGCGCTGCACCGGATCCAAATGGGCAAATGATCCGCCTCCCGCTTCGCCAAACTCCTCCGGCCAGATGGTGCGCAGCTCCACCTCATAATCCAGGCCGAGAAGCTGCCACGCCAGCCCATCCCGCTCGGCCAGCAGCCGGACCACTGCCGGACTGCCCTCCGTCGCGCCGGTTCCCGTTTCCGCTCCCAGCCTTCTGATCTGCTCGCCGTAGTTACGGCCCAGATCGGTCAGCACGAGATCGCGGATGGTCAGTTCCGGGCAACCGGCCGCGCGCAGCCGGGCGATGAAGCCGGGATAATCAGCCGCCTCCAATTGCGACCATTTCACTGGCAGTTCTACTTTGTTCGACACCTCGACGTTGCGGATGGAAGAGCTTTCAACTGCGGAGGTCTTCACCGCCAGCTTGGGCGACTCGGCTGAAGTGCCTGGAGCCTTGGGGGACGGATGGCGGCCCGTCGCCCAGCCAGCAGCAAACAAGGCCAGGCACAGGGCGATTTTCAGCCCGACGTGGCTTGCACGCAGTGGGGAAAACGAACTCACGGTTGCAGTGCGCGAAGACCGAGGAAAGGCGGGAGCGGGGCTGCGCTGCCGCCCGTGCCGACGGCCGGCAGCCAGAATTCCGCATCCGCCCCGACGGCAGTGCGGCTATCCTTGGACACCTGACCGCGGAGATCAGTGCGGTGCCCATCCACTAGCAGCAAACCCGGATGATCAAAAGGAGCTCGCTGGAAGCGGACGCGATCATCCGTCAGCGCCAGCATGAATTCCACCAAGGCGTTCTCCTCATCCTCCGACAGTTCCAGCGGACGAATCGTCGGCGGTGCATCCAGACGGTTGGCGTGGGTGAAATCGCCGCCGCGATTGTAGAACTGAACCACCTGCTTCAGCGTGCTCAGGCTGCCGGTGTGGAAATAGGGTCCCGTCAGTTCAACGTTGCGCAGGGAAGGGACTTTGAACGCCCCGGCCGTGGCCGTGCGCAGGGCCGAGGTGTCCACCGGGCGCACGGCGGTCGGGCTGAACACCCCGACGCGCGGCAAGGGGATCTCAAACAGCGTGGTCGTGGCCTGGAAAGCGTCCACGGCTGGGCCACCCTCCAGCATGCGGCGGTATTGGGCCGAGAATGATAAAGGATTGCCGAAGGCATCCTTGCCTCCGAGCCCAAGATCATTTCCGGTTGGGCGGACGCCGATGTTGTAGAAACCCCGGTCATAGATGGCCGGTCCGTCGGTGAGATAGCGGGTGGGCATGTGCTCCACCTGAGTCCCGTCACCGATGGAGGGTTTGGCCGCATTGGAGAACAATGGTCCGTTGTGGCACTCGATGCACTTGCCTTTGTTCATGAACACGTTCAAACCGGCGACCTGCTTTGCCGTCAGGGCCGCCGTATCGCCCAGGACATACCGGTCATAGGAAGTCTGGTCCGAGATCAGGGTGGATTCATAGAGCATCACGGAAAGACCGAAGAACAAGGGGAAGTTCAGCTCCATCTGGCTCCACTCACCGGGTTTGAGCGGCGCAGCATTCCAATACTCGGGCCGGAATGCCGCCTTGATCCATTCCCCATAAGTGCCCCGCAGGCCCTTGCCGGCCGGCAGGCGGTGAATGCTCAGCACGCTGTCATCCACTGCCACCGGTTGTTGGTTGAGCGGATTCAGTGGGATGAGTTTGCGGCCCAGCGTTCGCAGCGAGCGGCCGGTGAACGCCATTTCCACCTCGCTCATGATGGGACCCACGGCTTGCGAAGCCAGGCTCGCCGGCGAAAGTCGGATCTGCACCGGCCGCATGTTCCGGCCGGCGGTGTCCGCCACATAGACGACAGCGTTGGAATCCCGGCTGCCAAACGGCGAAACTCCGTTGAACACATGGTTGGCCCGCCCATCCCAGAACGTCCGCTCGAAGAACACCGCGTTCAGGACGCTGGGCGTGTTGCGCCCCGTCACCTGACGGGTTTGGATCCGCGCGCTGTTGAAAGTGGGATCTCCGCTGAACCGTCCGGTCTCGGCGGGGGATTTGCTCGGCGCGCCCAGGTGTGCTCCGCGATGCACGCCCTGCGAGCCGACGACCTGCGTGCTGGTTTTTGGCAGCGGGAAAACCTGCGGCGTAAGCTGGTAATTGACGAACGCGGAACCGGATGAACTGCCGGAGCCCAAGCCGTTGCCGGGATTGATCTGGTTGCGTTGGCGCGCATCCGCACCGGCATGATAATGGCAGCTGGCGCAGGCCGTTTTTCCGTCGCTCCCCACGCTCATGTCCCAGAACAGGGCTTTGCCCAGGGCAATGGCTCGGGGAGTGTCCCGGATGAACTGGCCGAGTTCCTTCGGCAATGGTGCCCGGAAAAGGCTCAAAGCCGGCGGCCGCGGTGCGGGCAACTCCACCAATTCTCCCGCGCGAATCACCTCGGTGTGAGCCTGGGTGGCGCCGTCAACGACCTGATTGCCGCCAGCCGACGTGGGCGTCAGGGTCGCGGGGCTTTGAGCGAGCGCCGCCGCGGTCAAGAGACACAGTGCCGTTGGCACAAGGGCGGTGATCGGCCTGATAATTCGACTCATGCCAGCCGTGTAGCAGGGCTCACGCCACCCCTGTCGCCGGCCAAAAGCCGCCCAATTATGCCCTAAATGCCGGTCCCCTGAGTCCGCCTCGCATGGCTGGGCTGAATTATTTCCACGGGCTACCGCACAAAAATACCGTCCTTTAGCGCGCGCCCCAGCCACCTTGTCGCGATCAGGACACCGCGGGCGCAGCCACCCAACCAGCTAATTCCTGCCAATCCAAAGGCAGCAACAGGCAGCCATCCGCCCCGGCTTGGTGCAACTCACGGCAATGATGCAGGGACAGGAGGCTGCTGGCGGCCAGGAGTTTCGTCCCTTGAGGAACCCATCGCTGCCGGAAACGGGCGATCACCTCCGTGTTCGGTCCCACTCCAATCCGCGGGTATAAAATCACCGCGCTGAACCGCGACTCCGCCAGTTCACGTTCAGCTTGTTGCTCATCCTGCACCGCGACCACCTGATCCGCCAATTTGATGGAAACTTCGCCCGTGGCGCGCTTGGCCTGGTCGTTGACGGCGACTACCTGACTCGCCATGGCGGCCGGAATGCGCGGGTTGCGGGCCACCACAAGCACACGGCCGGCCAACGCCTCGGCGCAGGTGGGCGGCGTGGCGGTTTCCTCCCAAGCTGGCAATCCGATGCTGAAGCGGCTACCCAGCCCCGGCCAGGTAGAGTAACTGATGCTACCTCCCATCAGCTCGATCATGCGGTGGCACAGCACCAATCCCAAACCGCTGCCTTCCTGCTTCTCGCGGTTCAACCCGGCATCCGCCTGGGCGAAGCTTCGGAACAGCAGGCGCTGTGACTGGGGTGAAATCCCCGGCCCGGTATCCTCGATGATGATGAACTGACGCGCCCCGCGGCGGTGGGTCTTGATGGTGATTTTCCCGCCGGGCGGAGTGAACTTGCACGCGTTGCCGACAAGGTTAACCAGCACCTGCCGCAGCCGGCTACGGTCGGCGAGCACCGCGCCCGTTTCGGGCGGGATTTCCTGCACGAAGAACTGGCACTTGCGGTCGGCCAACGGCGACAGCATGGCTCCGCATTCGCGCAACAGCGGGCCCAGCTCCACTGGGGTTTCGGCCATGGGCATCATGCCGGCCTCGATGCGGGACAAATCGAGGATGTCATTGATCAATTGCAGCAGATGCTTGCCGCTCTGTTCGATGGTCAGGATGGCCTGGTGCTGGGCGGCGGGCATGGGGCCGTAAACGCCCTCGCTGAGGCACTCGCACAGTGCCAGCGTGGCGTTGAGCGGTGTGCGCAGCTCATGGCTCATCGTCGCCATGAAATTGTCCTTCAGGCGGGCCGCCTCCTTCAGGAAGGCATTGGCTTCCCGCAGTTGAGCCTCCGCCGCCCGCCGTTCGGCATTGCCCCGGAACACGGCGAGCCATCCGCCGGGATGCCCCCGCCGCAGAGCCAGCTCAAACTCGTGCCGCCCGCCATGGGCATCCTGCAGCGTGACATCCAGCCGGTGCTCTGGGGCGGGATCAGGCGTCAGGCTTCCCATGATTCGGCTCACGGCCCGGGCGTCAGCCTCAGACAAGTAGGCCCCCAGGAGTTGGCCGCGTGCCGATTCCAAAGGGTATTTCAACCAACCGGACCAGCTGCGGTTGACGAATGTGATCCGGCCGTCGGCATCCAGCTCCACCACGATGTCGTGGAGATTGTCTACCAGACGCCGGTAACGTCCCTCATAGGCTGATATCTGCTCGATCAGCCGGGTCTGGATCTGAACGCTTAGTTCCTTGTCGAGTTCCATCAGGTGGCCGCTGGCAGGAGCTCCTTGACCAGGTCGCCACTGGTCTGGACTGCCGCGTAGAGCGGGAACACCTGCTGGCAATAGAAATCCTCCTCCACGCGCGTTCGGCCGCAGGTGCAGTCGGAGAGGACTGTCACCCGGTAGCCCCGCTCGTGCGCGGAACGCGCCGTGGAATCAATGCACACCGAGGTCACGGCCCCGGCGAGCACCACATCCCGGATGCCCCGGGCGCGGAGCGTCTCGTGAAGATGCGTCTCCGCAAACGCGTTGAGGCCGCGTTTTCCAGGTATTTCCAACACGCGGTCGCCGAGAGCTGCCAGATCCCGGTGAGTTCCGGCGCCGAGGGTGCCCTGCTTGAATGCGCCCGTTTCCTTGACCAGCTTCAGGATGCCGACCGGTTCGGTGAGCTCGCGATAGTCCGGCGTGAAGATGATCGGCGTGGCCACGAACAGCGTCGGGCTGGCTTGCAGCGCCCGGAGCAGGGTGATGGTGCGGTGCAGCACGGCCGCCGTGTGGGCCGGATCCTCCAGGGCCCCGCGTAGGATGCCCTCGGGATGAAAATAGTCGTTTTGAAAACCAATCAGCAGGATGGCGGTCGTGCTCGGAACTTTCATGATCTAACAGCCGGAGAAGCTAAACTGCTTCCCATCGCCCCGTCAAAGGACAACGCGCCACCCGTTGGCACACAATTTACAACGAGTGGCGCGGCCGGCCCAACATGGGACGACAGATTGATGAACGCTCTATCCTATTGGACGTTGATGGTCAGGGTGGCAGTGGCGGTCGAGCGTGCCCCCGCCTTGTCCACCAGGCCGAAGGTGAAAACGTAACTGTTGGCCGCGGAAGCACTGAAGGTCATTGGGCTGCCTACTGGGTATGGAACCGGGAACCGGCTAGCGCTGGGAGGCACCGTGATGCCATTGATGCTCACCGTGAAATCGCGTCCATAATTGTTGCGGTTCACATTCGTGATCACGGCGGCATTCAAGTCGCGGACGTCGGCAGTGTCATTGGGATCTGAGTTGCCAGCCAAAAGATCCACCGTCACGGGCTGATTGCGGGCGACGTTGAGGGTGATGTTCGCCGGGTTGTCGGGTGGAAGATTTTGAGGGCCACTCGGATTGGGGGTGGTCACCACCGCCACTGGAATCCCGACCGCCACCTGTGCCGTGTTGTAGCCGCCCCGGGACGAGAGAATTCCCACCTCGCCCGGCACCGCAGCCAGACCGGTCAGGTTGACAGCCCCGTTCTGAAATAACACGGGGGTGGCGGTGTCCACGCCTGTCAGGGTCAACACCGGAGGGTTTACCGTGTCACTGGAAATCGCCTGCACGCTCAGCGTCTGTGAAGCAGGGGAGTAATTGATCCGAGAAACGTAAACTGAATCAGTCACTCGCGCGCGGTAAATGGTGCCGATGCGGTCGGTCATCATGACCATCGGCGGGAAGTTCCCGGCCGGGATCTGCGGTGATTGGGCATAGAAACTGGAGCCGTTGCGGGTCATTGCCTGGCCGGTCACACCTTGCGGCACCACGACTTGAACGGTGGTGCTTCCGTCAGGATTGACCGTGGTGTTTGTTTGCGGTGGAGCCGGATAGAAAGTGAACTCGGGCACTTCAACCGTGGTGGGAGGCTCACCCGGCTCCCGGATCGGGAGCGTGGGTTCGGCCGTGGCAAACAAGTCCACCCGCTTGTCCGTGGGGGAGTTAAAATAAGTCGCCCGGTTCACTTTCACGTAGTCTGGCGTCGGCGTGGTTTTGAGCCGCCCCACCATGCTGAAGAGGTCGGTGCGCATGTCCAACAGGTTGGTGACTGTCGGTTGACCCGTCACCGCATCCAAGACCGGCAAACCGGCGGCATCGCGCACATAGTCGTAGCAGACAATCCGGAA
>CAZQEW010000137.1:8614-11770 GCA_964591495.1 uncultured Klebsiella sp. | reverse complement strand
GGCGAGCCGCCCAAGGACAACCCCGCCTACTACCTGCGGTTCTGCAAGAGCTTCTCCCGCATGGGCGGCGCGATGCACTACGCGCAGTGCGACAACGTGGCGTTCCTTCACCACCTCTTCCACAAGCTCGAAACCCTCCACGGCCGCACCGCGACGAAGGACATCCCTGACATCGGCGAGCCCAACCCCGAACCGCGCTACAAGTGGTGAGTCACGATTTTTCAGCCACAAAGAGGCACGAGAGGGCGCAAAGAGAAGGAGCCTTTGGACACGCCAACACCTTCTTCTCCTCTTTTCCTTTTGTGCCTTTTTGCGCCTCTTTGTGGCTAAACTCTTCTGAGCATGAACGCGGCGCGCTTTGCTGAAATCACCGACCGCTACGCCTCGTTGCGCCTCGCGCTCGTCGGCGATTTTTGCCTCGACCGCTACCTGGAGATTGACCCCGCGCGAGGCGAGACCTCCATCGAGACCGGCCTACCCGTCCACAACGTCGTGCGCGTGCGCTCGCAGCCGGGCGCGGCCGGAACCATCCTGAACAACCTCGTTGCACTGGGTGTCGGCAAGCTGTGGCCAGTCGGCTTTCACGGCGTGGACGGCGAAGGCTTCGAATTGCACCGCGCCCTCGCGGCCTTGCCCGGCGTCGATTTGCAGCACTTTTGGCAAACCCCGCTGAGGCGCACGTTTACTTACTGCAAGCCGCTGCTCATGCACCCCGGTCAGCCACCGCAGGAACTCAGCCGACTGGATTCCAAGAACTGGGAACCCACTCCTGCCCTGGTCGAAGGGATGATCTGGCAGTCCATCGAGGAGCTACGCTTAAAAGTGGACGGGGTCGCGGTCATGGATCAGGTGGATCTGCCCGACACAGGCGTGGTGACCGCCCGAATCCGGCCGCTGCTCGGGACTTTTCCGGCCGGCACCCCCGGCACACCGGTCGTGGCCGACTGCCGGCGTGGTCTGCGCGGCTATCCGCCGGTCACGTTTAAGATGAACGCCACCGAGCTGTGCGGTCTGACGGGACTGCCCGACAATACGGATTTACGGCGCCTTAGGGAGGCCACCCTGGCGCTCGCCAAGGAAAACGGGCGGGAAGTCTTCGTTACCCTCTCCGAGCGCGGCATTCTTGGCGCGGCTCCGAATGGTGAGGTGGAACACGTCCCCTGCCATCCGTTACGCGGGCCCATTGACATCGTCGGGGCCGGGGATGCCGTGACCGCGAACCTCACCGCCGCGCTGGCCGCCGGAGCGACGCTTCGCGAGGCCATCGAACTGGCCAACGCCGCCGCCTCCATCGTCATTCACCAACTCGGCACCACCGGCACCGCGAGCGTGCCGCAAATTCGCGGCCTCCTGCTTGGTTGAGTCCCCGGGGCTGCTGCCACGCGTGGAGCCCGAGCCTTCCTGTGATTCCGCCTACTTCTTCTTGAAGAACGGGTTCAGGAGATCAAGCGGGTTGGGTTTCGGCGGAACGTTCGTCGCGGAACCAGCGGGAGCGTTGGTGGAGGGCTTTTGACCACCAAACAGAGTGTTTAACGTGCCGCCCACTCCCTTCAGGGTATCGCCTGCTTTGCCGCCAATGGCTCCACCCAGTGTGCCAAGATTCCCGATGACCGCGCTGCCAATCAGCTTGGCCTTGTCCACCTTGACGTCGGGAGAGCCAACCGTGCCTCGCACATCCACGAAGTGGGTCAGCTTGCCGTAAGCGGATCCGGGCGGGAACTGCGAGCCAGTAAAGCGTTTGGCGAAATCGTTGGGCAGCCAGACCTCGATCGGAATGTTCATCGGCGAGTTGGTCAACACCTCGGCGAGCTGGATGCCGCCCTGCGCTTCCACGATGACCACCGGGCTTTGCGCGGTGAAACGCGTGAGGTTCACCATTCCGTTGCCAATGCTAGTATCCAAGGCCACTAGCTGCACCGGCGGCTTCATGATGTCGGGAATCCCAACCACCGGACCGATGTATGCAAGCACGCCGGTCGTCAGGCTGCGAAGCAGCTTCGCGCCGAACGATTTTGGCTCCCCGCCGAGCTGACTCAGCTGAATCACACCGTTGGTCACCATGAAGTTCACATTGCCTGCGAGATTCTTCTGCAAACTGGGGCCGGTGATGCCCGCGCCCCGGATCGCAACCCTTGCTTGGGCTTCGCCCTTGATTGCTCCCTGCGGGATGTTCGCGGCAAAAGTCGTCACCAGCGGTTCCAACTGGATCCGATCGGTATTCAGCGCGAGGTCATATTGGTAGCCGCGCACGCCGAGATTCGCGTCCACCGTGGCGTTCACTCCCGCCCCATTCATCACGAGGGACAGCGGCTTCACGGTCACACGGTTCGCGTCCACTTTCGCGGCCACGACAAAGTTCGAGATGGCGATGTCCCGCAGGAAGAACTTCCCGATGTTCACGTCCAGCGAGGTCGCGCGCAGCGGGAGCTTCATGGCTTCGGGCTCGACCGGCGCGGCGGCTTGCGGCGCGGGCGCGGGCTGCGCGGCGGCGGCCTTCTTCTGCGCACTGTCGAAGAGGTCAAAGAACGGCGTCACGTCCAGCGACTCGGCGGCGACCTTGAAGTTCGCCTGATAGGCGTTGGTGTTCGCGAGGTCAGCCCGGCCGGTAACCAAAAGCTGGTTCTTCCCCCGCGGCGTGGGCGAGAGCGCGAGCATGAGCTGTCGAACATCGACAATCTGCCCGGTCTTGCCGCCGTCGAGCACGAGCTGAAGCGCCAGCGGCGTCTCGGGCAGCGCGCCCTTGGGATCGCGCACGAGCAGCTTGTCCACGGACAGGTCAGCCTTCACCGCCGCATCGCCCGACGGCTCGAAACGCCCGCTCGCGTTGGCATTGATGGAGACGGTCTGGAGCTGCTTGTCGCCGAGCGCGCCGGCGAGGAACGGCTTCAGCGCGTTTTGATTAAGGTCGGCCAGCTTGAGGGTGAACTGCCCGCCCTTCTTCGAGTCAAAGTTACCCGTAACGTCGAAATTCCCGCCGTTGGCCGCGCCCTGCGCGATGGTGCCGGTCAGCTTGCGAAGCGAGGCGGTGATGTGGTTCGTCGCCGGCTGCGCGAACGAACCGTCCAACGCCACGCGCAGATCCATCGGCACGGTGGGCAGGGTGTTTCCCGGGTCGGTCATAAGGAAGCGCGCGACGCTCAGGTCGGCGGCCAACGC
>CAZQEW010000137.1:0-8514 GCA_964591495.1 uncultured Klebsiella sp. | reverse complement strand
CTTGAGCGTGATGAGGAACTGGTTCGTCGCCGGCTGCCGAACGAGCGCGTCCGTGACCACGCGAAGGTCGAGCGGAAGGTTGGGCACCTTGCCCGCCGGGTCCACGATGTGAAGCCGCGCGATTTGGACGTCGGCCTTCACGGGTGAGTCGGCGGCGGGGTTCAAGTTTGCGTCCAGCGTGAGGCTGATGTTTGCGGACTGCAGTTTCAGGTTGCCCAGCGACGGGGCGAGCACGGGGCGGAGGAGGTTTTCGCTGAGGCCGGTGACGCGGACGGAGGCCGAGCCGGCGGTTTGCTTCACGTTAAAATTTACCGTGGCGTCGACCGTGCCGGCGGGCTGGCCCGCGTGCGAAAGCGCGACGGCGAGCTTACGGACAATAGCCTGCGTGCCGTTGGCGAATTCCGCATCCACGTCCACGGCGGTCGTGAGCCGGTCAAAGGCATATTGCTCGTAGCCGCCGCTGAAGTCCGTGAGGTTGAGCTTGCCCGCCACCGTCTGCGTCGTGTTCGTCTGCTTGTTCGCAATCGCGATCTGCTGCGCAACGCGGCCAGCGAAACTGACCTGCCCACCCGCGACTTTCACGCCGGGCACGGAGACGAGCGAGGCCGCGCGCGGTAGTGAGGCGGCGAGCGAGACGCCAAGGTCCGCGCTCAGGGTGCCCGCGTCCAACGTGCCCGCCGCCGCGACATTGGCCAGCGACTGACCTGCCTGCGTGGCTTTCAAATCCAGCAGCTCAAGCTTCACCCGCTTGAAGTCCGTCACGCCGGCCTTGAGCGTCACCCCTGCGCCGAGCTGGTTGAAGCGGTTCGTCCCGGCAACGACGTTGAGACCGGCGACATTCGCGGTGAGGTTTACGCCGAGTTGCTTGCCCATGTTCTGCGCGGCGACCTGCACCGCCACGTCCACCCGGCCGTCGGGTGCAACCTTGCCGAGGAAGGGTCGCCAGTCGGCCAGATTCAACCCGGTGACGTTGAGCGCCAGCTCGGAGTCGCCGACGGCGCTGGTGGCGTTGGTGCTCCACGAGACGGCGAGCGGTTTAGAGAGCGCGGCGGAAAGCAGCGGCTGCTGCTGGCGGGTGCCGGTGAAGTTGAACGCGCTCACCGTCGCCGCCTGCGCGGTCAAATCCACCGCGACCTGATACGCGAGCCTCAAGTCCAGAGTCGGCGTGGTGGTGCCCTGCTGCGTGACGCCGAAGTTGTTCGCGGTGAACTGGCCCGCGGCGGCGATGGACTTGCCGGCCTTGGCCAGGGTGATTTCGTTCGCGAGCGCGATGCTGGTGTTGCCGAAGTCCATGCCGAGCTTTGCGCCGACGAGGTTGAGCACGTTCTTGTCGAGGCCGGCGACGTCCAGGCGGATCTTTCCCTCCTGTTTCATCGCATCGAACGGCCCGCTGGCCGAAACGGTGGCGAGCGGTTGCGCGCCGCGCGCGACCTTGAGCGCGAACTGCTTGATGTCGGTCATCGTGAGGTCGAGGTCGAGCGTGGTGGCAAGGCCGGCGGCGTCCGCGAAGCCGCCGCGGGCCTGCGCGGCATCGAGGCGGAGGTTTCCCTTGATGCCCTGCGGGAGGAGGTCCGGCTTGAGCGTGAAGTCGAAAGCGGAGGCGAGCTTCGCGGCGAGCGCGTCCACGCCGTTGGTGCCGCCGGCGGTCTGCTCAAACTTGAGGTCGGTGGCAATGGTGAGCTTGGCCGTCTGGCCGTTCTGGATGTTCTCGGCCTTGACGTTCACGCCGGCGAGCTCGGCGAGCAGCTTCGCGCCCGACTTCTCGGCCTTGCTGAACCGGATGGCGGAGTCGGTGACGGCGATGGACTTGATGTTGAGCTGCGGCGGGGCGGACGAAGCGGGCTTTGCGGGTGCGGCGGGTTTGGGTTCCTTGGACTCGGTGGCCTTGAGGATGGGCGTGAAGTTGAACGTGCCATCGGGGTTTTGCACCACGTTGATGACCGCGCCGGAGACGGCGGCTTCCTCGACGGCAATGTTGCCGCCGATGATGGACAGGAGGCTGTAGCGCGCGCGGATTTCCTTCGCGGTGAAAATCGGCTCGCCCGCGCCGGGCACCTGCAGCTTCACCCCATTGAGCACAACCCGCGAAAACGGGCTAATGGTCGTGTCCTCGACGGTCAGCTCCGCGCCGATGGCCTTGGCCACACGCGGCAACACGACGCCCTTCTGGAACATGGCGCTGGTGACGAGGAAATAACCGATGGCCAGCAGCAACACCACGGCGGCAAAGGCGAGGCCGAGTTTGCGGACCAGGCCAGATTTCTGCGGCGCGGGTTGCGGAGACGATGGAGCGGAATTGTCTTCAGTCATAACGGGAGCGGCGGGTCTTGCCGCGCGGGGAACATACGACGAGTTCGTCCCGGGGAAAGTTCAAAGATGGCCGGCGCGGCACCGGTGGGCAGCCCTGAGAATCGGGGAGAGGGCAGCCGGCAGCCGGCGCCACCGTCACTTCCCTGCCAGCCGGGAGACTTCGCGGGCGGTCAGGGCGCGGTTGAAGACGGCGATTTCGTCCAGCCGGCCTTCCCAGTTCGCGGCGTTGTCGCTGCGACCGCCGAGGAAGAGCTGGCCAAAGCCCGACGGCGTGGCCGGACCGGGCAGGTTGGTTTCGAGTTCAAGCCCGCCGTCCAGATAAACGCGGGCCATTCGGCCGTCGCGGACGAGCGCGACATGGTGCCATTGCCAACGGGGAATTTCCGTCCGGCCCGCCACGGCGCTGGTCGCGTCGGCACCACGGAAGAAGACGAGTTTGCCCGGGTGCCCGCTTTTGCCGCCGATGCCGAGGTGTTCGCTGGCGGCGTTCAAACCTTGGTCGGAACCGCGCGAGAGAAGCCAACCGCTCACGTCGCGGCCGTCGTTGGGCATCCCATTCCACAGCCAGAGCGAAATGGAGTAACGGTCACCAAGCTGTTCCAGCTGCGCGCGCACGCGACCACCGACGAAGTGCGGAGCGCGGTTGATCTCGTCTTTTGACGCGAACTCCGCCGGTCGCGGCCCATCCAGATAGTAAGTGATGCCCGCTTCGTAGGCCGCGTGATGGCCATGGCCGGTTGCGTCCGCTGCGAGCGGACCGGTGAACTCGTTCAATCGCCAGTAGGCGAGCGGCTTGGCATCCAGAACGGCGCGCGTGGCGGGGCCGGCGGGTAGCTGCCACGGGCGGCGCGGCTGGCCGGTGACGGTTTCCAGCAGGTGAATCGCCGCTTCCGCAATCTTTGGCTCGGCCTGCACTTCGAGGCCGGCGGAACGAGCGGGCCAGGTGTTGTAGCCGCCGAACGCGTGCTGCTCGGGCGGCGGGATGTAGCCGTCCGCGCCGTTGGCCAGCTCGATGACCATCGTGTTCCGCAGCGGGCTGGCGGCCTTGATCTTCAAACCCGTCACCGCGTAGGTCTCGCACGGCGTCGTGGCGATGGCGATGTCCCCAATGCGCATCGCTTGCACTACGACTTCCGTGCGTTGCATCTCGTGCAGGATGATCTGCTCGCGCGCATAGACCTCGGTCGTGGTCTTCGGCAAGCGGTCGCCCATTTCCTTCACAATGCGCTGCGACCATTCAAGGAGTTGCCGGTCCGGCACGCGGTAGTTGAGCGGCAAGCGCGCCTCGGCCATCGCAAGCGTGACATCGCTGCGGTGCGCGATGCCGGCAAGCGCCTTCATCGCAATGTCCAGCAGGCCGTCCGCGTATTCCTGAATCGTTGGCTTGGGCCGGTCTTTCTCGGGAATCTTGTAGTCCACGCGGTAGATGTCCCCGCTACAGCCGTGCGACATGATGCCGACGAACGGGGCCTTCCCGGCGGGTGCGTGCGCGGCGAGACGGGCCTTCAAGCCCTCGCTGAACAAACCGAAGTAATCTGCGCCGATGTCCTTGTCGCCGAAGTAATGCATCGAGAAATTGCCCAGGACTGCGAGCGGACGGCCGTCGCGCGCCTGAATCGAGATGAGCGTAAGATCGGGATCCTCCGGGCCAGCCTCGCCCGTCACGTCGTCCCAAACGCGGCCGGCGTGCATGTTCGCACGGAGCGTTTTGTTGCCGAACGGATCCTCCGCGAGGCGGTCGGGCCGGCGAATCCACTGGCGCAGCGCGGTGAACTCGGCGGCGTTGCCCTTGGCCCAGCCGATGCGCGCCGGCTCCAGATTCTTCTGCGCGGCGACGATGGCTGCCACGAGCTTGTCCTGCAGGAACGGCACGTAGCGCGGGTCGGCATCCGTGCCCAGGCAGGCAAACGCGGACGGCGCGCTGTGCGCGTGCGTGGCGGAGATCAACAGGCGGTTGGTGGCGATGCCGGTGCGCTTGGCCGCGAGCGCCTTCACCTCATCGAGCAGGGGCTTGCCCATCATGCAACTGTCCACGACCACGATGGCCAACTGCTCTCGGCCGTCAGACAGTGCGAGCGCGCGGGCGTTCACCCGGGTGTTCACGTTGCTGACGCTGCGGTTGAGCATCCCGCCGTTGACGAGCACGGGCAGCACGGCAGGTGTCACGTCCACGACAGCGGCTCCAGCGCGGAAATCCGCGCCGAGCGCGACGGGCGCCACCGCGAACACGCAGACGGCGGAAAGCGACAGGAGGAGCCGGGAACTCAGGTTCAAGGTCATGGGTAGCAGACGCGGCGCGGCACCGGCAGAGTCAAGGCGAGTTCCGCCCGAGTAAGCCTGGGCAATTCTCAACCAGAGAGCAGGCAGATGGGACGACCGCATTGCGCTCATTTCACCAAGACTTGGCAACCGGGCTTCTGCTGCTTGAAGGCAGCAATGCCGGCCGGAGTGGTCCCAGT
The DNA here is from genome assembly GCA_964591495.1 of uncultured Klebsiella sp. Lineage (GTDB taxonomy): Bacteria > Verrucomicrobiota > Verrucomicrobiia > Limisphaerales > SXTU01 > SXTU01. The sequence goes on along the minus strand of CAZQEW010000137.1, from coordinate 3,745 downwards.
CTTCTTGTTCACGACGACGGTGGTGAGCGCCTTGCAATCCTTAAGCTTGAGCAGGCCCGCGTCCGTCACCTGCGGAAGCGCGGCGAGGCGGACTTCCTTCAGCTTGGGAAAATTCGCGAGCTGCGCCAGACCAGCATCCGTGACCTTGGTGCCTGAGAGGATGAGCACTTCCAGATTCGGCAACGCGGCGAGGTCGGCCAGTCCTGCATCGGTCACGTCCTTGGTCCAGCCGAGACCGAGGAACGTCAACTCGCGCAGGCCACGCAGGTGCTTCAGGCCGGCGCTGGTGATGGCGGCATCACCCAGCTCAAGCTCGCGGAGCGTCGCGACCTTGCCAATGTGCGCGAGCGCAGAGTCGTCGAGGCCCTCGATTTCCCAGAGCGTAGCCTTGCGCAGTGCCGGCAGCGCCGTGAGGTGGCGGAAGTCCGCCGCGCGCAGCTCAATGTGCTTGTTGTCCGATTTGCGGTGGCCGCCGAGGTTGACCTCGGTGAGCGTGGCGAGCTTCTCGACGGTCAGCCCCGGCAGACGCGGCTGCTTGAACTGTTCGTCCACGGACTTGAGCCACGCGAGCGCTTCGTCAGCGGGGGCGGCGAGGAGAGGCACGGCCAGGGCGATCACGAGCAGTAAACTGCGCCCTACCAGGGAAGATGCTAACGATGCGTTCTTGGTGTTCATATGTGGTGGATGGTTGATCACTTGTCCTTCTCGCCCCAAACCTTGGGCGTCTTGAAGTCGGCGGCTTTCGGGGCGGACTTGGGCGGGATGGCCTGCTTGGCGAAACCTTCGAGGCGGGCGCGGAGTTCCTTCACCTTGTCAGGATGTTTGTCGGCGAGGTTGGTCTTCTCGGAGAGGTCCTCGGCGAGGTTGAACAGTTCGACCACGTTCGTCGGGGCCTGCTTCTTCTTCTTGCCTTCGGCCTTGGGTGCGGGTTCGCCATCGGCACCGAGATGTGCGTCTGCTCCGCCGTTGAGGACCAGCTTCCAGTCGCCCATCCGGATGGCCCCGTGGCTGGGCGTGGTGTTCAGGAGGATCGCGTCGTGCGGCGACTTCGCGCCGGCGGTGAGCACGGGCCAGAGGTCGAGGCCGTCGGGGGCGTGCTTCTGCTCCGTGGAGGCGCCGGCGAGCTTCAGCAGCGTGGGATACCAGTCCACCATGTGCAGGGGCTCGTGGATGACCGTGCCGGGCTTGATCTGGCCGGCCCAGGTGGCAAAGGCGGAGACGCGCACGCCGCCCTCGTAGAGCGTGCCCTTCGCCGCGCGGAGCTTGCCGTTGGTCGCGCCTTGGGCGATGGGGCCGCCGTTGTCGCTGGAGAAGATGAATAGGGTGTTGCCAGTGAGGCCGCGCTGCTCGATGGCGGCGGTGATGCGGCCAATCTGCTCGTCCACGGCGTGGACCATCGCGCAGTAGGTGCGGCGCTGCTTGTTCGCGATGTGCTCGTAGAGCTTGAGGTGCTCGGGCAGCGCCTGGAGCGGCGTGTGCGGCGCGTTGAAGGGGACGTAGAGGAAGAGCGGCTTCGCGATGTCGTGCTGCGTGATGAGGCGGACGGATTCGTTGCCGAGCAGGACGGTGGAATAGCCTTCGTCGCGATTGACCTTGTCGTTGCGATGCCAGTCGAAGCCGCCGTCGCGCTCGTGGGTGAAGTAGTCCAGCGCGCCGTTGTAGTGGCCGTATTGATGCGTAAAGCCGCGGCGCGTGGGCAGATACTCGGGTGCGAAGTGGCCGAGGTGCCACTTGCCGCAAATCGCGGTGACGTAGCCGGCCGACTGCAAGCCCTGCGCCAGCGTGCGCTCGTCGAGCGGCAGGCCGTAGTTGGCCCAGGGTCGCACCACGCCGACCTGCAAGCCATGCCGCATCGGATAACGCCCCGTCATCAACGCCGCGCGCGTGGGCGAGCAGACGGGCTGCACGTAGAAGGCCTCCAATTTCGCGCCCGCCGCCGCGAGCCGGTCAATGTTCGGCGTCTTGATTTCGCCGCCGTGGTAGCCCACGTCCGTGTAACCGAGGTCATCAATGAGGAAAAAGACGATGTTCGGCCTCGGCGCGGCGGCTGAGGCCCATGCAACAGCCAAGTAGCACCACAGGCCAAGGAGGAGACCGAGATAACGGCGGGACAAGCGCATGGAGAACTTTGACATGGCCGGTGAGACACGGAAAGGAGTTTGCGGGATACGTGGGGGGCTGAGGTTATTTCCCCGCGCACCCGAGAAGTGCATCCCGCATTCTGACCACTCCGAATGTTGACACACACTCATTTGCCGGGTGGCAGCCGGCGGTATTCGCACCTCAAGGTGCGAACGCACGGGATTGAATCGCCATTCCGCGCCGCCCATCTATCCTGTGCGCCCATGAACCGCCCGCGCCACCTTCATCTCGGCCTGCTCGTGCTGACGTTGCTTTGCGCGCGGCCCAGCATGGCGGCACCGGCCCCAGCCCCGACCAAAGCAACCGCCCCGAAAACGCCCTGGTCCTTCCTCCCGCTGCGCGAGTCGCCGCCGCCCAAGGTCCGCAACGCCCAGTGGCCACAAAGTCAGATTGACCACTTCCTCCTCGTGAAGATGGAGAAAGCCGGCCTGAAGCCAGCCCCGCCCGCGGACCCGCGAGCCCTCATCCGCCGCCTGCACTTCGACCTCACCGGCCTCCCGCCGACGCCGGAGGAGGTTGAGGCGTTCGTCCGCGAGAGTTCGGCGATCGGCAATCGGCAATCGGCTATCGCCAACGCGGTGGACAAACTCCTCGCCTCCCCCCACTACGGCGAGCGCTACGCCCGCTATTGGCTCGACCTCGCACGCTACGTGGACGAAACCGCCTCGTGGCTCGAGAAGACCAGCGGCGCGCACCTCTACCGCGACTGGGTCATCAAGGCTTTTAACGACGACATGCCCTACAACCAGTTCGTCATGCGGCAAATCGCCACCGACCAGATGGGCCTGCCGCCCGAGGACCGCCACGCGCTGGGCTTCCTCGGCCTCGCGCCGACTTACTGGAAGGAACTCCAGCTCCCGCCCGACCTCATCAAGGGCACCGTCGCCGACGAATGGGAGGAACACGTGGACACCCTCAGCCGAACCTTCCTCGGCCTCACGCTGGCCTGCGCGCGCTGCCACGACCACAAGTCCGACCCCATCACCGCCGCCGACTACTACGGCATCGCCGGCGTCTTCGCGAGCGTGCGCCATGCCGAGGTGCCGACGATGGGCGACCAGTTCTGGCTGCCCGTGAAGAAGGCCCGCGAGTCCGTCGCCGCGCTCGAAAAGGAACGCGACGAGTTGAAGAAGAAAAAGCCCGCACCCGCCGACCTCACCAACCAAGTCGCCGTCATCGAGCAGAAAATCGCCGACCTTAAAACCAACACGCCGCACTACAACATGGCGATGGCCACCGCCGTCGAGGACGCCGCGCTCTTCGTCATCCCAGCCCCGAACAACAAGGGCACCGTGCTCGACTTCAAGCCCGGCCAGGCCCGCGACCTCGAGCTGATGAAGCGCGGCGACCCGAATAACACCGGCGACGTCGTCCCCCGCCGCTTCCTCTCCGCCTTCCCCGCGAAGGACGGCCAGCCCCGCCGCTTCACCACCGGCAGCGGACGCCTCGAACTCGCCCAGGCCATCGTGCAGGAAGCCGCGCCGCTCACCGCGCGCGTCATCGTGAACCGCATCTGGATGCACCACTTCGGCCGCGGCATCGTGGACACCCCCAGCGAGTTCGGCGTCACGGGCGAAGCCCCGTCGCACCCGGAGTTGCTCGA
>CAZQEW010000136.1:0-11804 GCA_964591495.1 uncultured Klebsiella sp. | reverse complement strand
GAACCGTCCGGACGTGCTCGACCCCGCTCTGCTCCGGCCGGGCCGCTTCGACCGGCAGATCACCGTGAATCTTCCCGACGTCCGCGGCCGCGAAGCCATCCTCAAGGTCCACGCGCGCAACGTGAAGCTTGACCCCACGGCCGACCTCTCCGTCATTGCCCGCGGCACGCCCGGCTTCTCCGGCGCGGAACTCGCCAACCTCCTCAACGAGGCCGCCCTCCTCGCCGCCCGGCAGAACAAGAAGGCCGTGACCATGAAGGAGCTCGAAGAGGCCCGCGACAAGGTCCGCTGGGGCCGCGAGCGCCGCAGCCTGGCCATGACCGACGAGGAGAAGAAGAACACCGCCTGGCACGAGGCCGGGCACGCGCTCGTCAACGTCCTCCTCCAGCACACGCACCCGCTGCACAAGGTCACCATCATCCCGCGCGGGCAGGCGCTCGGCGCGACGATGTATCTGCCCAAGGACGACATCCACAGCCGCCGCCGCAAGGAGATGCTCGACATGGTGGCCGTCACCATGGCCGGGCGCATCGCGGAGGAGATCGTGGCCAACGACATTTCCACCGGCGCCGCCGGCGACATCCAACAGGCCACCGGCATGGTCCGCGCCATGGTCTGCCAGTTCGGCATGAGCGACAAGCTGGGCATGGTCCACTACGCCGGCGAGGACGACCGCTTCCTGGGCCGCGAGCTGGGCCGGGGCAAGGACTACAGCGAGCACACCGCGCAGGAGATTGATGCCGAAGTGAAGCGCATCATTGACGAGGCCTACGGCGTCGCCACGCGGCTCATCAATGAAAACCGCGACAAGCTCGAAGCCATTGCCAAGGCCCTCCTTGAATTCGAAACCCTCGAAGGCGCCCAGGTCGAGGAAATCGTCCGCACCGGCAAGATGAGCAACCCGCCGCCGCCCGCGGCCCTCGCGCCCTCGGCCCCCACCGGCGCACCCGCCGGCACCCCCGTGCCCGAGCCTCCCAAGCCGACGCCACCGCCACTCGAGCCCGGCCTCGGCGCGCCCGCCCCCGCGCCGATTTGAGCTGAGTTTGGTTTACAGGATTGCTTTCACCGGCGGCTAACTGCTTTCCTAAGTGCGCATGTCCAGCAGCAGCGTGGGCGAACAATTACGGAAAGCGCGCGAGTCGCGCCGCCTCACCGTGTCGCAGGTGGCCGACGCCACCAAAATCAAGACCGACCACATCGCCGCGCTGGAAGAAGGGGACTTCCACCCGTTTAGCGCCCCGGTCTACATCCGGGGCCATGTCAAATCCCTAGCCCGGCACTACAAGCTCGACGTAGCCAACCTCCTGGCCGACCTGGATGCCGAACTGTCGCGGACGGAGAAGTTTTCCGAGCCACCCAGCCTCATCCCGCGCGAGAAGGGCGTGGTTGACTGGCTTACGCTCCAACTCTCCAAGCTCAATCTCCGGCTGGTGCTGCCCCTGATCGCGCTGGGTTTGGTGGCCTGGCTGACGGCATGGGCTTACGGCGCGTGGCGACGGCACGCCGCCGCCGACCCGCTGTCCAACCTCGGCCCCGGCTACTACCAGCCACCGGCAGAAAAGAATGTCGTCGAGTATCTGCCCTTCCCGCCCGGAGCCGTGCCCACCAATCCCCCGGCACAGAAATAGCATCGCCCCCGGCCCGCACGGTCGCGCCGGATGGGCGTTGCGCTTACATTTGTGACTCAGAAACCCCAACCTCCCGCCGCCCCGCCCGTCCGCGTGGGCATGATTTCCCTCGGCTGCGCGAAGAATCTGGTGGATGCCGAGATCATGCTCGGCTCGCTCCTCAAATCGGGTGCGGAAATCACCAACGACCCCGCCACCGCGGACGCCGTGATCGTCAACACCTGCTCGTTCATCGACGCTGCGCAGGAGGAGAGCGTCGACGCCATTCTCGACTCCGCCGCCGTGCGCGAGGCCAACCAGCGCGGCCAGGCGCTCATTGTTTCCGGCTGCCTCAGCCAGCGTTTCCGCGAGGAACTGCCGAAGCTGCTGCCGGAGGTGGATGCCTTCATGGGCATTGACCAGGTCGCGCAAGTCGGCGAACTCGTCCGCGACGCGATGGCCCGGCGGCAGGCGAAAGTTCAAGCGGGGGCAAAGCCGAAAGCCCATAGCCCGAAGTCCAAAGTCGCGAAGGCCCTCGCCGCGTTGGACAAAGCCAAACCCGCCGCGCACGACCACGACGAATCGCTCCGTGGCAAGGACACCTTTGGCAAAACCAAGACCGTTCTCACGCCCGCCGCATCCCCGCTTTTCGATGTCACCGCGCGCCCGGTTTACATCCCGGACTATGAGACCCCGCGCTTCCGCCTCACCCCGCGCCACTTCGCCTATGTGAAGATCGCCGAGGGCTGCAACCACCCGTGCAGTTTCTGCATCATCCCGCGCATGCGCGGCAGCCACCGCAGCCGCACGCAGGCTGACGTCGTGGCCGAGGCGAAGGCGCTCATCAAGGACGGCGTGAAGGAGTTGAACCTCATTTCGCAGGACTCGACCTACTACGGCCTAGACCTGCGCGCGAACCACAGCCGTGCCATTTCCTCGCCCGAGAAATTTGCCGCCGCCACGAAGTCGCTGGCCGCTGATGCCACCACGCTTTGCACGCTCATCCGCGAGCTGAATGCGCTGCGCGGTGACTTCTGGATCCGCCTGCTCTACACCCACCCCGCACACTGGACGGACGAGCTCATCGCCACCATCGCCGAGTGCCGCAAGGTCGCGCGCTACGTGGACATGCCGCTCCAGCACATTCATGACGATCTGCTCGCCCGCATGCGCCGCGAGACTTCCGGCCAATACATCCGCGACCTGATCACCCGCATCCGCGCCGGCGTGCCGGGCATCACGCTCCGCACCACGTTCATTGTCGGCTTTCCGGGCGAAACGGAAGCGCACTTCGAGACGCTGCTGGACTTCATCCGGGAGACCAAGTTCGAGCGCCTCGGGATTTTCAGCTACTCGCAGGAAGACGGCACCGTTGCCGGCAAGATGGCGGGCCAACTCACTGACAAGGTCAAGCAACGCCGCCGCGAACGCGCCATGGCCGCGCAGCACGAAGTCGCCCGGGCCGTTTCCGAAGGATTTGTTGGCCGCACGCTCAAGGTGCTGGTCGAAGGCGAGGCTTCCGCGAAGGAACTCAAGGCCGCAAAGGTCGCTTCGTGGGAACACGGGCACATCCGCGGAGCCGACGAGCACACTGGCCAGCTCAAGGGCCGATACCTCGTGGCGCGCGGCGAGGCGGACGCGCCGGACATTGACGGCCGGGTCTATGTGCGCGGCAAGCTGCCGGTTGGCCAGTTCGCGCAGGTGAAGGTCATCGGCCACACGGACTATGACTTGATGGCGGAGCCCGGCTGACGGAAACCGGGCTCGTCACACCGGACCTTTACGTTTTCCGTTTCCCGAATGCAGGTTTCGGCGTAGAACGCGTCACGAGCAGATGTAGTTACCGGCGAACCCCTTGAACCTTCCCAACCAACTCACCGTCTCGCGCTTCGTCCTCACGGGGCTGTTCCTCGTGGCGATGTTCTCGCGCTCGCCGGTGAACGACACCATCGCGCTGGTGCTGTTCAGCATCGCAGGGTTGACGGACTACTTCGATGGCAAGATCGCCCGCGAGCGGAAGCTCATCACCAGTTTCGGCATCCTCATGGACCCGTTGGCGGACAAGATTCTCACCTGCTCGGCCTTCATCGCGCTGGTGGAACGCGGGCGGTTCGACCCCGGCGTCAGCGGCACGCTGCCGGCAGTCCACGTCGAAGCGTGGATGGCGGTGCTCATCGTCTCGCGCGAACTGGCCATCACGGGCCTGCGGCTGCTCGCGGCGTCGAAGGGCGTGACGCTCGCCGCCGAGCGCTACGGCAAGCACAAGACCATCTCGCAGATCACCGCCGTCATCGCACTGCTCGTGCTGGACGCACACCTCGAGTGGTGGCCGTGGCTGAAGGATTTGTTTGGATTGCTGCTGCCATGGTTCGCCACCCTGGCACTGTGGGTCACGCTGCTGCTCACCTTCACCTCCGGCGCGATCTACCTCTGGAAAAACCGGCAGATTTATTTGGAGGACATGTGAGCGGCTTCGACCCCGCTGTTTGGGTTGCCCAAGGCTTTGGTTCCGGCCGGCTCAAGCCCGGTCCCGGCACATGGGGATCGCTCGTCGGCGTGGTTTGGTTCGTGGGGTTGGTGGCAACCGGTTCGTTGTGGGGATTTTTCGGCGGCATCCTTTTGAGCATCCCGCTGTGCGCATGGATTTGCGGCGAGGCGGAGAAGGCGCTGGGCGAGAAAGACCCTGGCTCCGTGGTGCTGGATGAAATCATCGCCGTGCCGCTCTGCTTCAGCGCGTGGGTGCTAAGTCAGGTGCACAGCACCGGACAAATGCCGCCGGTCAGCTACTTCTTCAGCGGGAACCACTGGCTGGGGGTCGCCGCCATCTTCGCCGCGTTCCGCCTCTTCGACATCTGGAAGCCGTGGCCGGTGCGGCAAAGCCAGTCGCTGCCCGGAGGCTGGGGCGTGACGGTGGATGACCTGCTCGCGGCGGTCTACGTGAACTCGGTCAGCGTGCTGTTCTGCAGCTGAAGCGGGTCGCGCAACACCCGCCCGCTTATTGCTCGATGCGATAGAGCGTCTTCGCCGTGCGAAGGTAGAGAGCTTTGCCGCTGATGGCGGGCGAGGCCTCGATGGGGCCGTCGAGCTTGCTCTCGCCGAGCAGCTTGAACTCCGGCGCGGCGGCGAGCACCACGCACTTGCCCTCGCGGTCCGCGGCGTAGATGCGGCCGTCGGCAAACACGGGCGAGGCATACACCGCCTTCAGCACGCGCTCGGACCACAGCACTTTGCCGGTCTTGGCCTCGACGGCGCTGGCGAAGCCGCTGTTGTCCACGAGGTAAAGGTGGTCGCCGTGCAGGATGGGCGAAGGTGTCTCGGGCACGCCCTTGGTGAGCTTCCACGCGAGCTGCGGTTTGCCGGGCGCGGGGTCGCTTTCCTTCGAGGCGTCGAGAATGTTGCCGGGCTTCCAAGCGGACGCCGCAGGGGGCTTGATCGCGTAAAAGTGGCCCTTCGAGAATCCGCCGGAGAAGAAGATGAGCCCGTGGCCGAAAAGCGGGCGGGCGCCGGTGGAGTGGAACGGCTGGTTTTCCACCTGCCACAGTTCCTTGCCGGTGAGCGGGTCGTAGCCGTAGTGCGCTTTCGCGCCGTTGCTGAGGAGGACGGGCTTACCTTCGATGATGGCGATCTGGCCGGTGGCGTAGCCTTTGCGGAGGTCCCCTTCGGCCTTGGGCTTGCCGGCGGCATCGAGGTCGCGGTAGTCGGTCGAGCGCTTCACCTTCCACACGTCCTTGCCCGTCGTCTTGTCGAGCGCGACGACGAATTGCTCGTCCGCACCATCGAAGTGGAGGATGAGGAGCTGGTTGAAGAGAATCGGGGAAGAGCCGGCCCCGCGGTAATGGTTGCACTTCAAGTCGCGGCGTTCCCAGAGCTTCGCGCCGGTCTTGGTGTCGAGGCACGCGGTGCCCGCCTCGCCGAAGGTGATGTAAATCCGGCCTTCTTCGATGACCGGTGTGGGCGAGGCGTAGCTGTTGTAGCGCATCCAAAGCTCGGGCTGCTGTGCCTCGAAGAGCTTCACGTCGCGGGTGATTTTGCCGGAGTTCTTGTCGAGCGTCAGGACGAAGAGCGCGGTGCCGTTGCTCGTGGCGGTGGTGAGCCAGATGTCGTTGCCCCAGATGACGGGCTGGGACCAGCCCTTGTCGTGGATGGGCGTCTTCCACTTCACGTTCTCGGTCTCGCTCCAAGTCACGGGCAGGCCCTTCGCATCGGAACGGCCGTCGCCGGCGGGACCGCGGAACTGAGGCCAGTTGTCGGCGGCGGAGGCGAGGGCCGCAGTGCAGGCCAGGACGGAAAGCAACAAAGCAGATTTCATAGACGGGAGCGTAACAATCGATTCCCTCAAGGCGCAACCATGCACCATTGATGGGCAGAACTCTGACGGCTTGGTCGGGCCGAAAACTCAGGGGGGCGCACGGCGAGATGCCAGCGGCTTGAGGCAGGTGCGGTTCACCGCGGCCCGACAGCGCCCCGTCCGGCTTTCACCTTAGAGTTCGTTCCTTACTGAGCATCCCCGATTTTCGCCCAGAGCGAAGCGTGCCATCAGTAAGCAAAACGCAACCTCGGACTTGATTGGAAACAACCCTATGAATGCCACGAATGCCCTTACTCCGCCCCGCTGGTTCGTCGTGGACGACGAGGCCCCCTTGCTCAGCCTGGCAACCATGATGCTGCGTCAATTTTCATTGGCCGAAGTCAGAGCCTGCGCAGACCCACGCGAGGCGCTGGGATACATGACAGCCACTCCGGCCGGCTTGGAACTTGTCGTCACAGATCTGAACATGCCCGGCATGTCCGGCCTCGAACTCGCCCGCATGGTGCGGGAATTTGCCCCACAAGCCAAAGTGCTGCTCACCACCGGCAATCCGACGACGTTGCCTGGTGAGGAGGAACTGCGAGCGCTGGGCGTCGATCTCCTGCTGACCAAACCCTACAGTTACAACGAGCTTCTCTTGGCTGTCCGCCGGCTCTGCGGCACCGAGAACTTCCGGCTTAACTGAACGATCACGAGCATCTCCCGTGGGCTGGCGAGCCAGCGGCTCGGCGTCGACCACCAAAGAGTGATGCCGCTGCCTTCGGTAGACCGGATAACGCCCATGCGACTCGCCAGCCCCGCCATTCAACGGTGACAGCCTGCCGCTGAGGCTTTATCGTGGCCGCCATCATGCGTTCAGTGAAGGTCTCCCTCGGAGCACGCAGTTACGAAATCAAAATCGGCAGCCGTCTGGTGGAGAATCTCGGCAAAGATTGTTCCTCGCTCCAGCTCGGGCGTAAGTGCGCCGTCATCACCGACGTCAATGTCGCCCCTCGCTACGCAGAGCCCACCCTTGCCAGCCTGAAGCGCGCCGGCTTCGACGCTGTGCTCATCACCGTGCCCGCCGGCGAGACGGCCAAACGGCTCAAGCAGGTGGAATCCTGCTTCAACCAGCTCGCCAAACATCGGCTGGAGCGGAAGTCGTTCATTGTCGCGTTGGGCGGCGGCGTGGTGGGCGATCTCGCGGGCTTCGTGGCGGCGAGCTACCTGCGCGGCATCCCGTTTGTGCAGGTGCCCACAACGCTCCTGGCGCAGGTGGACAGCTCGGTCGGCGGCAAGACGGGCGTCAACTTGGCGGCCGGGAAAAACCTCGTCGGTGCGTTCTATCAACCGCAACTGGTGCTGTGCGATCTTCAGGCCTTTGACACCTTGCCGGAGCGCGAATTTCGCGCCGGTCTCGCCGAGGTCATCAAATACGGGATCATCTACGACGCGGCGCTGTTCGCACGGCTGGAACGGGACATGGCAAAGATTCTCCGGCGGGATGCGTCGTCCCTGGCCCATATCGTGACCCGTTCCTGTGAGATCAAGGCCGACGTCGTATCGCAGGACGAGACCGAGGGCGGACTGCGGGCGATTCTGAACTTTGGGCACACCATCGGCCACGCAATCGAGGCCATCACAGCTTATGGACGCTACCTGCACGGTGAGGCGATTTCCATCGGACAAGTCGCGGCAGCGCACTTGTCGGCGGAATTGCTCGGCCTGCCGGCCAAGGACGTGGAGCGCATCCGGGCGCTGTTCGTGGCGGCGGGTTTGCCCGTGAGCATCAAACTCTCGAAGCCACAGCGCGCCAAGCTCCTGGCCGCCATGACACTCGACAAGAAAGTCAGTGGCGGAGAGATCAAGTTCGTTCTCGCCGAACGCATCGGCAAAGTGCTTTGGGGCCAGCGCGTTCCCATGGTCTCGGTTCAACGAGCATTGGATCCCGTCGCTGCATTGCCGCCGCCTTGACCCTGATGAACCCAATCGTCGTCTGTGAGCGCCGTATCCGAAACCATCGTCCGCGAATACTTTGAGCTGCACGGTTTCTTTATCCGGCAACAGCGCAAATTCATCGCGCCCGCGCGCCGGGAAGACGACGAAATCGACTTCTTCGCGCTGAACCCGCATTTTGCACCGGGTGCTCCCCTGCCCTTCGTGCTGGGCTCGGCTGACTTGTCCGGTGTGGCGCGCGCGCTGGTCGTGGTGAAGGGGTGGCACACGGAGACCTTCAGCCCCGGCCTGCTCGCAAACGCCCCGGAAATCTTTCGCTTCGTCGAGCCAGCGGCGTTCGAGCAGGCCGCCAAGTCCTTTGGCGGAAACGGCCCGTTGACGAAGCTACTGGTAGTGCCCGCGCTCCCGAGCGGTGAAGAGGCGCGCGCGCAGAGCATTGAATTGCTGCGGGCCCGGGGCATCGATGCGGTGATGCCGTTTCGCACCGTGCTGGCAGACCTCATCACGGCCACGGAGGTGAACCGCAACTACCAGAAGTCCGATCTGCTCCAGATCATCCGCATCCTGAAGAACTACGACTTCCTCCGCGAGCCACAGCTGGAGCTGTTCAAGCCCGGCCGCAAGAAACATTGAGTGATGCGCTTTTCCAGCCTCATTTGCGCCGCCCTTTTGCTTATGCCAGCCCCCTCAAATCGGGCCCAAGACAAGGACGCCAGATCCGCCCCCGACTTTGTCCTCGTCGTCCATGGCGGAGCCGGCGTCATTCCCCGCGAAGACCTCACCCCCGAGCGGGCCAAGGCCGCCCGGTCGACGCTGGACGCAGCTTTGCTGGCCGGACACTCCATCCTGGCGCGCGGCGGCAAGTCGCTCGACGCCGTCATCGCAGCCATAAAAATCCTGGAGGACTCCCCGCTTTTCAACGCAGGCAAGGGTTCCGTGCTGACGGCCGAAGGCACGGTCGGCATGGACGCGTCCATCATGGACGGAGCCAATCACAAAGCCGGTGCCTGCGCCGACGTGAAATATGTCAAAAACCCCATCGAGCTGGCCCGGTTGGTGATGGACCGGACTCCGCACGTCCTGCTGGTCGGCGATGGGGCCGAGCGGCTGGCCAAGGAGCACGGACTTCAGCTCATGCCCGCCGACTACTTCATCACCGAACATCGCAGGCTCCAACTGCAACGCATCCAGCAGCAGGAAACTGACAAGGCGGGCAAACGCGGCGGCAAGGCCTCACGCTCACCCGGCCTTGAAAGCATCGGCACCGTCGGAGCGGTCGCGCTGGACAAGCACGGCAATCTCGCAGCCGGCACTTCAACTGGCGGCATGGTGAACAAACGGTTTGGCCGGGTCGGTGATTCGCCCATCATTGGCGCGGGCACCTACGCGGACAATCATACCTGCGCGGTCTCCGGCACCGGCCACGGCGAGTTTTTCATTCGCGGCGTGGTGAGTTATGACATCGCGGCGCAGATGAAGTATCAGGGGCTCGCGCTGACCACCGCGGCGGAGAACGTCATATTGCGGCGGCTAACGGAAGCCGGTGGCCGAGGCGGCGTCATCGCCGTGGACGCGAAGGGCAACGTCGCGATGCCCTTCAACTCCGAGGGCATGTATCGCGGAGTCATCCGCGCGGATGGCAAACCGTGGACGGCCATCCGCCGCGAATGAAGCCGCTTGGCCGCCGCCAGTTGCTTGGTCTTTGGCTCTTCAATGCCGGTCTGCTGGGCGTGGCCTTGGTCGTTGGAAACCAACTCCGCTGGAAAAAGATCAGCGATTCGCCGGCAGGAACCGTGTGGCATCGCAGCCACACGACCCACGTGGACCGCAATCGGGACGGTCGCGTGGACGAAGAGATGATTCGCCTTCCAAATGGCGACATGGTCGTCCGCCGCGACTCTGACCTGGACGGGTGGTTCGACCTGCGCTACGTGGAACGCAAAGGATTCGCGGTTCAGCCGGAACAAATTCGGGAGCAGGCACCCAGGCACTGATCCTGAACCCGCCAACCGGTGGGAACCGTTCCGGGCGTCACTCTTTCTCCTGCCCGCTGTTCCAGTAGCGGTGCATCTGTTCCACCGAAGGGACCTGAAGCGGACGCACGATACGGAAGCCGAGGAACTGGGCGTCGGTGAGATACCAGATGCTCTTCGGAAGCTGCGGGTCCTGCTGTTTCCAGGACTTGTCAGAACCGCGCCGCGCGGCGCTGCGAAGCTTGGCAATGCCGTCGTCCCAAGAGCCGCCGCGGGCTACCTGCGGATAAGGCGAGGCCTGCTTGAGCCATGGATCCTGGACCAGCGTCTTCACCTTCTCATAGTTTGGCTCGTATTGGTCCAAGCACCACTCGGCGACGTTGCCGTGCATGTCGTAAAGGCCCCACGCATTCGGCTTCTTGCGCCCGACTTTCTGATACTTGAAATCACTGTTCGCTTCAAACCAGGCGTATTGCTTCGCTTCGGCGGGATCGTCACCCCAGGAGTAGGCGGTCTTGGAACCGGCCCGGCAGGCGTATTCCCACTCGGCCTCGGTCGGGAGGCGGTAGAAATGGCCGGTCTTGGCGGACAGCCACTGGCAATACTTGTTGGCCGCATGCTGCGTCATGCTGATGGCCGGGTAGCCGTCCTTGCCCATGCCGAAGGACATTTCCACGTAGGGCTTGGTGGGACGCGCCACCGCATCGGAAATCTTGTCCAGTGCACCGTCGGTTTTGATGCGATCCTTAAATTTTTTCTCCTCATCGATATACATGAACAGCTCGAACTCATTCCATGTGACCTCATGCGTGCCCATCCAGAATGGGGATATTTTGACTGTCCGCTGCGGTCCCTCGTTGGCATCGCGGCCTTTTTCACCCATCGAACTGCCCATCACAAACTCACCGGCCTGAATGGGCACTAGCGAGTAGCTTACTTCCGTGCCCGGCACGGTGTTGGTGTATGCCTTCATGTCAGCGGCCGCCTTTTCTTTGTGCGTCGCCGTGATGAATTTATGGATGGTGGCGACAGTTTCGTTTTCGTTTGCCCCCACGGCCTCCTTCTTCTTTTGCTGAAGGACCAGCCCTTCCGGCCAATAGGCACCTTGCTGGATCCACAATTTGATCGTTTCGATTTCTTCCTTAGTCAGCCGGTCCTTGGCTTTCGGTGGCATCACCGCCTCGTCCTCAATCGGCAAGGTCGTGGTCGTGTAAACCGGGCTCTTCTCCGGCAGGAATGGAACTACCCCCACCCTGCCATCGCCACCCTTGAAGGTTAATTCCCGGGTATCCATGCGCAGGCCGCCCTTGGCATATCCCTCGCGGTGGCAGGCCACGCAGTTGAACTCAAAGATGGGCTGGATGTCCTTGGCGAAGTTGACCTTCTTGGCCACGCCCAGCTTGACGCCCGCCGGCCACTTACCGCCTTCATCGATCCATTGCCCAAGCTTCGCCTGCAGCTCCTTGGGCAGCGGACCCTCCTTGATCGGCGGCATGAAACCGTCATCTTCCGGCTTGAGCGTGGTGGAAGTGAAAAGCCGGCTCTCTTTGGACTTCCCGGCCACGAGCGCAGTGCCGCTGTCGCCGCCCTTGAGCGTGTCTGCGAGGGTATGCAAGCGGAGCCCGCCCTTCTTCTGGTCCTCTCCGTGGCATTTGGTGCAATGCACTTCCAAGATGGGCTGAATCTCCTTAACGAAATCCACGGCCGCAGTGGCGGTGGAAACAACTGCAAACGATGCGGCAAGGGCTAAAGCAATGCTGGTTTTCATCAACTATGTGACGGCAAACTAGTGGGGGAGAGCTGAATTGAAAAGTGAAAGTTCGCTGGGCTGGTCTGAAAGTCCGAAATCGTGCCGCACCGAAGGGCGCGTTCTCTGCCAACCCATCTGCAGCTCTGAAGCTGGTCAGCACTTTCCGCAAAGACATACACCCCGGCGCGGGAGGGTGGCCTCGGGCGCCGGGGTGCGGGTGAGGTTCCCGC
>CAZQEW010000135.1:2345-11959 GCA_964591495.1 uncultured Klebsiella sp. | reverse complement strand
ATCCGCACGGCCCAACGGGTCGGTCTGAGCACCGCTCTCATACGGCCCATACCAGTCGTTGCACCACTCGGCCACATTGCCATGCATGTCGTGTAGACCCCAGGCGTTCGGCTTCTTCTGCGCCACACGCAGTGCACCCGCGCCTCCGGCCCTCGATTCCTCCACGGGGTGATCCAAACCGAGGATCTGCCCTTGCTTCAGCTTCACCGATGCCTTGCCGACATTCCGCCAGTCATACTCACGCGGCATCGGCCCCGGCGGGAAATACACCGCGCGGTAGTTGTCGTCGCCAAACCACTTCTGGTGCGCATCCGGCAGCGTGTCGCCCGTGTGGAAAAGCGTCGTCGTGCCGGCGCGGCAGGCATACTCCCACTCGGCCTCGGTCGGCAGGCGATACGTCGTGCCCTCCTTCTTCGACAGCCACTCGCAAAACGCCACCGCCCGCTCCCACGTCACGCCGCTCGCCGCATCATCATCCGCAGGCTTCGACTTGGGATCGTTCTTTTTGAACCCAGGATCAAACTGCCGAAACTGCGCTACCGTGACCTCGGTGATGCCCATCAGGAAAGGCTGCGTGATCGTGACCTTATGGGCCGGCTTCTCATCGAAATCGATCCGGTCGAAATCCTTGTGCATCTCTCCAAACCGCTTCTGCCGCAGGTAATCCTCCATCGGTGGTCCGTCCTGTCCCATCATGAACGTGCCTGGTTTTATCTGCATCAGCTTTATGCCGATGGAGTTGGTGAGTTCGGCCGCTGGTGTCATAGTCAGCGGCGCGAGGAATAGGGCCATCGTGCAGCTCAAGGTCACTTTCATACTATATCCGGGGGCTTCCGAGCATCGGGGTCAGCAGTGATGGTCGCGGGCGGTTACAGTCGATAGTTCGAGGGAGTGCGGCAAGAATTTATGGCTGCCGGGCAAACATGCCGTCAGCGCTACACTCGGTTTCTCAACGCCAGATGATGATTGTTCATCCGTGCGACTGCGATGCGGCGGCGGCAATCTCTGCCGCATGCAGGTCGCCCACCGGAAGTAGCTGACGATCTACGCCAAGCGGCTAACCCAAATACGCCGACCCGCCTCACTGATAAATTACCCACCAAAGCCGATGCCCCCGACCCTAGTCCGGCCCGCGTTGTGCAACTCTTAAGGGCCTTGAGGCGTTCCGCCTGAAGGAAAACCGCTTCCCGCTGAAGTTGGTCTTTGATAGCACTTCGAAGCGTTTTCCGTGAAACCCTATCAGCTAGCTGTCCTACGAACTCTGTTCGTCACAATCTGCCTAGGGTGGCCCATCGCGGTCTCGCCGGCGGGTAAGCTAGGCAAGGCTGGCAAATCAGACGACGACGAGCGCGGACCAAAGAGCCCCGAGGCCAGAGTTCGCGTCACGGGCAAGGGGCGTGTCGTCGGATTTCAGCCCGGCAAAGAAATCGTGATCCGGACCGAGGGGGCAAAGGGAGAGGACAGAAGGCTCAAACTGACGATACCGCACAGTGCCGCATGGCCGCATTTAGGCAGCGTTTTCTTTGAGGCGATTTTTGAACCGCCGGCTCATTGCCGGGGCAATTTCCCGGTCCACAGCCCGATGCGCCCCGAGGCCGTCGCAGAGGGCATGGAGGTCTGGTATGCACTCGAGGGACTAAACCATGCGAATCTCCAGCTGTATCAGGTCGCCTGCCACATTGAGTCCGGGAGTGCCGCCCAATTCAACGCAGTGGTGCGCAACGCCGTCAAACTGCGCGAGGCGCGCAAGCAACCCGAAATCGCGCGGGACTATCAGTGCCGGCTGATTGAGGCTCCCCGGGGCAGCGGGCGCTACCCCGACGATGAGGCTTTGTTGACCAAGTATGTTCGCCCGGAGGCCATATTTGTCGACCGGCTGGAAATCAAGACCCCGCCGCCGGGTCAAAAGGGATATGGGAAAGGCCTCAAGTCGTCGGATGTCTATGCAAACGGAATCGGTGCCCCAGAGCGCCGCAGGGACGCGAAGTGAGCGGCGAAAAAGCCAGAAGGCCGCTTCCACATCCGTGCCAACCTTGAGCGTTCACTTGGCACGAATTCAGGTCACGCAGCCGGGGGAAAAATCCAGAGCGCGGGCCGGCCAACGTTGCAATGCACCGCCCGTCCCAGCGGTGTTAAGGTGGCGCACGAGTAATACAAGTTGGTCCGGGCAAGATTCCCAAGCAGGTATTCTGCACCCTGCTGCTCCAGGGCCCTCAATCGCTGGGCGGCGGACGGAATGGGGTAAAAAATCGCCTGGAGGGCGGAGCGCGGGTTGCCGTCTTCCCCCACCACCGTCGGGAAGCGAGTGATCCAGCCCCGCGGGTCGTAGCCGGCGCGGGCAGCTGCACGGTCGGCAGCGAACACGGCGAATGGACTTAAACTGGGCAGGACGAGCAATCCGGCAAAAGCCCAGAGCGTCATCCAACAAGCCTGACCCAGGAGCGCCTCCGCAACAGGTCGATCAGCCAACATAAAGAGCACAGAACCGACCTGACTCCCAAACAGGTTCCAGGCGAGAATCAGCAGGGCTGCGCGGCCGGGCAGTCCGTTTTTCACCTGCCACTCACGCCGGAAAAACTCCACCGCCAGTTCGCTCGGTGACAAGTTTGCCAGCCAGCTTGCGGGCATCAGAATGCGGGCATGTCTGCCCCACCCCGTGATCCCGCCGGTGAACGCCGGATCCGGGGCGGGAGCCTGCACAAGGGTTGTTCCATCTGGTCGGCTTTCTCCGTCGAGCGTGGCCCCCGTGACGGCTCGGAGCAACCCCAGATGGCCGACTGCCAACCCCAGCGTCGCAATCAAGATAGCCGGACCAAAGCCCCCGGTCAGCCGGAGGCTAGCTGCGTGGACTAGCATGATCCCGGCTAGAAGGAGAGTGTGAACCAGGGCCCCGCGCAGCCAAACGCGAAAAAATGCTGCCGCGCGGGGACGGGGGGTGGGCATCAGCACGGCCCCACCAAGGAAGTCCAAGACCGACTGCAGCAATGCGACTGCGACGAGGACCCATCCCAGTTGTGGCAGGTTGATACTGCTGGGTAAGGCGTGCGACAACCAGTAAAGCCCCAAGCCGCTTGCTACCACCCACGAGCCGACATTAACGATGCCCAGCATGAGGCGGAGGCGGGCGATTTTTAGTTGGTCTGGTAGCATTCGGTTAGTTCCGCCTCCGGCAAATGGAATGCCAGCAACGTCCCGCTCAAACTTGGAGTGACCCCGCCCATTTGTCCAACGGTGCCCCACCGGCCAGCTCCACAGCGCGTCGATCCGCTGGCACAAGGTCCTCATTCCCACTTGCACCCTGCCTTTTGCCGGGCAGCTTGGTCCATGGTCTGCCCGGCATCCCGTGTTGCTGCAAAGCAACGACTGGCGGCATTCGTTCCGCTCGCAGAGGACTATGCGCGCGACCGTAATTATGTGATGCCGGGTCACCCGGCGGTCTCACGACTATCCCCCGCGATTCGTCACCGTCTAATTACCGAAGAAGAGGTGGTCTCCGCTGTCCTGCGGGCTCACCCGCTTGGCGGGGTGGAAAAATTCGTCCAAGAGGTCTATTGGCGCAGGTATTGGAAGTCGTGGCTCGCTCATCATCCCGATGTCTGGGCTGAATTCGTGCGGGACCTCGACGCTTTGCCGAAGGATCCAGTGGTCCAGCAGGTAGAGGCGGCTCAGTCGGGCAACCGGGTAATCGATCATTTTGCGGCTGAATTGGTGGCGACCGGCTATCTTCACAACCACGCACGCATGTGGTTTGCGGGTTGGTGGGTGCATCAGGCCCGCCTCCCGTGGCAATCCGGGGCGGCTTTCTTCTATCGCCATCTCCTCGATGGTGATCCAGCCGCGAATACCCTGTCGTGGCGTTGGGTTGCGGGATGGCAAACTCCGGGCAAGAGCTATCTGACCCGCCGGGATAACCTCGAAAAATACTTGGCACCGCAACTGCGCGAGTCGCTCGCCGAGGGGCTGGCTGCCTTTACGGATCCTCAGGCCCTGCCCGTGCCCTCTGCCGCCAGATCGCCCGTTCAGCGCCTCGCATTGCCGCCGCACCCGCCGGGACCAGTGGACCCGGCCGGGCTCTGGGTTCATGAGGAGGACCTCGCCGTCGAGACTTCCGCCCTCGGTGAGCGAACTTGGGCTGCTATCGCGGTGACCGCGAATGTCGCAGCATGGGACCGGTGGCAGTTCCCCAATGCAAAAAGACAGTGGATCTCGGATGCCCTGCGGGACGCGGGTTCCCGGGCGGAGTCAGTCTGGCGAAGCCCAGCCCTGGTCGACACCTCGCGGCCGCACCTCGCGGCCCTGTTGGATTGGGCAAGGTCCCAGCGACTCCGGTCGGTGGTAGCGCTGCGACCCGACGTCGGGCCGCTGCAAGATTCCCTGCCAAGTCTGGAAGCGGGACTCGCAAGCCAAGGCATTCGCCTGGTGCTTTGGGATCGTCCTGAGGATCTGCGGCTGCGGCCCCTGGCGACGGGCGGATTCTTTCCGTTCTGGGAGCGACTCCGTAAACAACTCCTCACGCGCGCCGAAAAGAACGAGTCCTCGTCGCTGGCCTTTTCGCCGGCTTCAAATGTATGAGCGCGGCCGGTAAGCAGGTGCTGATCGTGGGCGGGGGACTGGCCGGACTCGCGTGCGCCCTCCGCCTATGTCAGGGAGGGGCCCGACCGCTGCTGTTCGAGCGAAGTGACGGGGTGGGTGGGCGGGTCCGGACCGACAGCCTGGAGGGCTTTCTGCTGGACCGGGGTTTTCAGGTCTTTCTTAGTGCTTACCCGGAGGCGGGCGGGCTGCTGGATAAGGCTAGCTTGGATTTGCGACCGTTCCGACCTGGGGCGTTGATACACCAAGCGGGCGGCATGGTGCGACTGATGGATGTGTTTCGTGCCCCGCGTCACCTCTGGACGAGCGCCCGGGCTCCGGTCGGATCCCTGCTCGACAAACTGCGAGTTGCCAGACTGAGGTGGCAACTGACGCGCTTGAGCAGCGCCGCAATCGCCGGGCACGACGACACAACTACCGAGCGCTACCTCCAGCGTGCGGGCTTCTCCCCCGGAATCATCGATGGGTTCTTCCGCGCCTTCTATGGCGGTGTTTTTCTCGAACGCGAACTCCGGACCTCCAGCCGGATGTTTGAGTTCACATTCAAGATGTTTTCAGAAGGCTACGCCACCTTGCCGGCCCAAGGGATGGCCGCGATTCCCGGCCACCTGGCGGCCCGCCTCCCGGCGGGCACGATCCGCCTCGGCACAGAGGTCCTCGGGGTCGAGGCCGGGGCCATCACCCTTGAGTCGGGCGAGCGAATCCCAGGCGAGGCCGTGGTCGTGGCGACGGATGCGACCTCCGCTGCCGGTATGATGCGGCTCAAAACCGGTCCCGGAACCCGATGGCGCGCCGTGACCTGCCTTTATTTCGCCGCCCCGCACTCGCCCATCGGCGAACCGATTCTTGCCCTGAACGGGAGCGGTGCCGGACTGGTGAACAACGTATGCGTGCTCTCCGATGTCGCTCCAGGCTACGCGCCGCCGGGTCAGGCCCTGATCTCGGTGAGCGTCCTGGGGCAGGAGACCTCGCCGGAACTGGAGTCGCGAGTCTTGTTAGAACTCGAAACCTGGTTCGGCGAGATGGTGCGGGAGTGGCGGCACCTTCGGACCTACCGGATCCAGCGAGCCCTCCCGGAGCAAGCACCCGGCAGCGGTTTCAATGGATCAGGGTTTCAACGGGTAGCCGGGGTATACGTCTGCGGCGATCACCTCTGGAGCCCATCCATCGAGGGAGCAATTGTCTCCGGTTTGCGGACTGCCGAGGCGATTCTCAGGCCATCTTAAGCTTAGCTTCTCTCCCTGCTTCGGCCGCCCTGTGCTTTCCGCGCGCTGGCCGGTGAATCCGGGCGTGCTTCAGAAAGCATCGCGGTCAATGCAGGAGCTGGGTGCTACCCTTGCCGGCGAGTCTTCGTATTCAGACCCCAGCTCAGCGCAATCCAAGTATCCAACCCTCAATGCGTGCGATCCCAAGCTCGACGGGGGACAGCCGTGGATTGAAGCACGGGCCCAGGCTTCCGTCCGCATCTGCCTCCTGCATCCAGCGCGCGACGCAGTAGGCATCCTGCTGATGACTGTTTCGCCCCTCTGCGGCAAAAGTGCGGTTCCATAGTGAAGGATAAACCTCAGCAATCACGGGACGGCCATGCGGAGGCTGCCACCCATCAAACGGCCAGCAATGAAGCCGGGGCCCAAGCTGCCTGCGGAGGAACCTAAGCCAGGGCAGGCCGGCGTGGGTGGATTTCGCCACACTACCCTGACAGTCAAAGTGAAACACCGACTTGGCCCGGCAACGCACCTCGGCCAGCCGTCGCCAATGGGAGTCACCGCTGCGAGCCGCCGCGCCCCCGGCGTAACCGTAGCGGATGCAATCTACGCGGAGGTGTCCACTGTCCGTGGGCCAGTGGCACTGGAAGTCGTCAAGAAAGGCCGGCCAATCAGTGGCCAGGCGATGCTGTTCGAAGTAGCGCTGCGGGAAAGAGAAGGCGTGGTCGATACCAACCAGCGTAGGCGGACCCAACCGGAGTTCGGCCACCAACCACTCAGCCAAACTGTGGCGCGTCCAAAGCTTCCGCGGTCCAGAGGGCGGTAGAACCTCAGCGGGCGCCTGTGTCCGGGTGGCGACGAACAACCGCAAACCAGTCAGGCCGCTCTCGGACGTCTGGGCTCCCGAGTAATCAATGCCACAGTATCGGTCGAATAGGGGCATGGCTGACAAAGGATCAGGGCCGCGGCGAGATCAGCTGGTTCGGGCCCGCCGGCTATTCATCCGGCAACGATCGCTGCAAAACTTGACCTCCGCCCACGCCCGCTCCCACTTTTTCCGCCAAGCGAACGGGCGGCCGCAAGCCGCACAGGGCTTCTCCGGGAGGTGCTGTTTCTTGACGCCTTTCATGGGGCATCGCCGGCAGCCGGCGGTGGCTCATTACGCTCGCGGAGCGAACTGAGGTAGGAGTTCTTTGGGGCCGGCCGCGCAGGGCGCGCCGGGGCCTGGAGCATCCGCTCCACCCGATCGCCACTCTCCGCAACCAACCCCGCGATCAGGCGGGCTTCCGGGAGATTCTTCCAATATTTTCTGGGCATTTCCGCCTGCATGGCCCGCACCTTGAGCCGCGCAGGATTGAAAATGCTGCGGTAGTAGGTGCGCCAGAGGTCGTCCAACGCATCCCCCTCGGGCGCGACACTGCGAGCGACGCCGGGCGTATAATGCAGCGCGACCCCATCCCAGTGGGCACATTCCTGCGGCGTTAGAATCGACCAGTCCAAACCCGCGAATCGCCGGACAAAAAAGCCAGCTGCCAAGCGGAGAATTTGATGCTCAGGCTCGAACCAGGCGACAAACTGCTCTCGCCCGGTCGACGCGTCGTGTCCGACCTGCCGAAAGCGGAGGAATGCATGCATCTTGTGAATGTCACGGCCAACCGCCCGTTCCCACTGGTGAAGCTGCCGCACCTCCCGGTCCGAGGCGATGGCAAGCAGATTGGGTTGCCCGCCGTGCGTGAGCCGCCACAGCACCCGGTAGAGCAGGTCCCAGCGACGAGCATCTCGGTGAACCGCCACGCGGCGGGCTAGGTCAAGGAAGGCAGCTGGCACGGTCGGCACCGGGCCAGCGGAGACTGTTTCGTTTGCTGGGTCAAACAACCCCGGCTCGTGGGCCGCATCCGACCACAGCAGTTCGTCCGGGTGCATCCGCTGCCCCAGCAGCTCCCTCGCCCGCGTCCGCCACGACTCGAAGCCCGGTTGGATGATTACGGTGCGCATGGTTAAAGCTCCCCCGTGTGCACGGAGGTTATGTCGCCCACCGGTGGCGGTGGCGCACTGAAGTCCAGCTCCACCTGCTGGGGCGGCGGTAGGAAACGCGCCCGCAGCGAGTCGGCATCCAGCCCAAGACGCACCGGCGAATGATCAGCGGCAAGGATGAAGGGGAGCACCTTTTTCATGGGCACTCGCAGGCGGATCAGGTCGGCTAGCCGCAGTCGCGTGTGGCGCCGGGCACTCAGGATGCGCTCCACGTTGCGCACGCCAAGCCCCGGCACGCGGAGCAGAAGCTCGCGAGGGTCTCGGTTAATGTCGACTGGGAAGGTCGCTCGGTTGCGCAGTGCCCACGCCAGCTTTGGGTCCAGCTGCAAATCGAGATCCGGGACGGCCTCGGAGACGATCTCATCGACTTTGAAGCCGTAAAACCGCAGCAGCCAGTCGGCCTGATAAAGCCTATGCTCGCGGACAAGTGGCGGTGGTTTGACGGGTAGCAGCGCGGACGGTTCAGGAATGGGACTGAAACCTGAGTAATATACGCGCCGCAGCCGGTAATTACCATAAAGCGTATCCGCACGCCGCAGGATCACAGCGTCATTCGAATCATCTGCGCCCACCAGCATCTGCGTGCTTTGACCGGTGGCGAAGGGCGGCGGTTGCGGCCCCGCCGATGGGCGGGCTTCAGCCCGGCGCTCGTCGATCTTACTGCGGATGTGACCCATCGCCGCCTGTGTGCGCGCGAGGTTCTTTTCCGGAGCCAGCTTCGCCAGCCCGGCCTGCGTGGGCAGTTCAATGTTGATGCTGATCCGGTCGGCATAATGACCTGCCCGTTCGATGAGCGCCGGGGAGGCCTCGGGGATCGTCTTCAGGTGGATGTAGCCGCGAAACTGATGCTCCTCGCGCAGTTGGCGGGCAACCTCGATGACTAGTTCCATCGTGTAATCCGCGCTCCGGATGATTCCGCTGCTGAGGAAGAGCCCCTCGATGTAGTTGCGTTTGTAAAAATCGAGTGTCAGCTGCACAACTTCGGCGGGTGTAAACTGCGCGCGCCGCACGTTGCTCGACCGCCGGTTGATGCAGTAGTGGCAGTCATAAAGGCAGGCGTTGGTGAGCAGCACCTTCAGCAACGATATGCAGCGGCCGTCCGGGGCATAGGAGTGGCAGATGCCAGCTCCACCGGTGGAACCCACCCCCGCACTGCCGCGGGAATCCTTGCGTCCCGCACCGCTGCTGGCGCAGGAGGCATCATACTTAGCCGCGTCAGCCAGGATTTCAAGTTTGTGCCGCAGCTCCATGTCCCGGGACGAGGTCTAAACTGAGGTCAGAGTCGACCAGGGATTCACCGTGACGAACGAGACCCACGAGATGAACACCGGGTCGAGCAACCGTTGCGGGGCGGGCAAACGCTGGGGGTTGATCGGTGGCGTGGCGATGGAAACTGGCAGCATCCCGTAAATCATAGAGCTAAATCGACGGGAGACCAAATCTGCATGAATCGCTCATCGGCCGGAACTTCCCGGCTGTCGTCCCGGATGCTACCGGCCGGGACTTCGGCTAACACCCGTCTTCCACCCATAACTTCTTGGAAGCAATGGACGGTTCAATGGTTCGCGTTGAGCACCATGCTCATCTGCACAGGACTTTCTGCCGTGCGCGGCTGCATGTCCTTTACAGCGACCCATCTTGGTTCCAAGTGCGCGAAACCGACCCCACAACATGAAACCCGCCCGCCCTCAACGGCACTGCGGCGGCGAGCTGGAGGTGACCAACATCATTCTGGCATAGCTGTGGGTGCCGAGGATGCAGTGCATGCTGGCATCGAGGCTTAGG
>CAZQEW010000135.1:0-2245 GCA_964591495.1 uncultured Klebsiella sp. | reverse complement strand
GGCGGCGCGCTAAATTTGGGCAGCGGACAGGCTTCTGGAATCACTAGCGTGTGGGAACCGTGAGCTTGGGTGGGTCTGTCCAAAAGCCCTAGCCAGACAGACGATACGCTGCACCCAGAGGACCTCATCGCCAGAGCCCAACCCATCACTTCCACTAGTGGTCTTACAGCGACTAGGGTTTTGCTCCAATTGCAGTAGCCGGTTCAATCAAACCGCAGAATTCGGTAAAAACGCGGGCGGGCAGCCGAGTTGGCGTCTGTTTGATTCAAGGTCGCGCTTTTTGCAGTCAGGATACCGCCCAAGTTTTGCCAGGCAGCGTTCAAATCTTCCTTGAACTGCACTTGGTAACTGCAGCCAATGACAGCCTCCCAAGAGATGAAATGCTCGCTTCCGCTCGGCGACAGGCCAACGGTGAATGGCGCGAACAGTTCGCGGATGGTTTGGTTGTAGGTGTCAGCGACGATGAGGTGGCCGCGGTTTGCGATGGCAAGGCCGTAGGGATTGAATAAGCGCGCGAGGCCGTTAGCGCCGTCCGCTGCGCCGTCCGCGCCGACGACGCCGGCAATGGTGCTCACTCGGCCGTCGGGTGTGAGGCGGCGGATCGTGTGATGCGCTGCGTCGGCGATGTAGAGCGTGCCATTCGGGGCGAGGGCGAGTTCAGCGGGTTTGCCGAAACGGGCGGACGCGGCGAGGCCATCGGCGCAGCCATCTTGGCCTGGGGCCCCAGCGATGGTGGTGACGACACCGGCGGTGGTCACGCGGCGGAGGGTGAAGTTGTTCGCATCGGAGACGAAGAGCGAGCCGTTGGCTGCGAGTGCGAGGCCGACAGGGTTGTTGAAGAACGCGTTTGTGCTAGTGCCGTCGCCGGAACCGAACGTCTCCGGGTTGCCCGCGAGAACGGAGACGTTGCCGTTCGTGGCGATGACGCGTATGAGATGATTGCCGCTGTCGGCCACGAAGACGGTGCCGTCGGGTGCAATGGCGAGGCCGAGCGGTTGGTTGAAGCGCGCGGTGGTGGCGGGGCCGTCGGCGTAGTCCGCTTTTCCAGCAGAGCCAGCGAGGGTAGTTACAGCGCCCCCAAGTGTGATGCGACGGATGGTGTGGTTGCCCGTGTCGGAGACGTAGAGCGCGCCGTCGGGACCGAGCGTGAGGCCGGTGGGGCTGTCAAAGCGGGCGTCGGCGTTGGAGCCGTCAGCGGAGCCGGGCGTGCCGGGCAGGCCGGCGACGGTGGTGACGACGCCGTTCGTGCCTATGCGGCGGATGGAGTGGTTTTGGTTGTCCGCGACGAAGATGGTGCCGTCCGCAGCGATGGCGAGGCCGGCGGGGTCGTTGAAGCGGGCGGTGGTGTTGGTTCCATCCAGTGAGCCGGGAGTTTCAGGCAAACCCGCGAGCGTGCGGACGGATTCTTGGGCGAAGGTCGAGTTAAGGAGGTGGGCCAGCAGCAGCAAGAGCGCGAGCGCGTAGCGGTCCGGTAGCACCCGCATTCCGCGGGTCGTTCTCTGCGTCTCGCAGAAAACAGGGTCGGCGGAGTCTGAACGCGTTCGGTCCTCCACACGCCAAGAATTCCGCGAAATGCGGAATTCGAACCGCTTAAGGCGGAGGCTACCCCGTTGTGCCGTCATGCTCACGCGCTGGAGGTCAGAATGCTTCAGTAGCCACGGCGGACTAGGCGTTCGTTGTTGGGACGCGCCGGTGTTGGGTCAGGTTCCGCTTTGAAGGCATTGGGCTGTTTCAGCTTCGCTCCGCTGGCGGTTTGCAACTCGCCGTTCTTCACGGCGACTTCCTCCACTTTGTAGAGCGGGCCAGTGCGTTTGGATTTCAGGTCGCTCGGCGTGGGACCGGCGAAGTGGCGGAAGAATTTCTCCATCTCGTCCATGGTAAACGGGCGTGAGCCGCGGCGGCCGAAGACGACGGTCTGGTTGCCGGTCTCATCCACCACGCGGTCGCGGTCGAGGCCGCGCGAGATGGCGACGGCGGGGCCGTGGGTGGGGTAGGTGGCGATGAGCTTCGGGTTCGGCACGGGGCTGAAGCCCATGTGCGTGGGGACGTTCTCGGGCGAAATCATCTGGAGCACGCGCAGGCCGTTCTTGCCGTCGGCGACAAGGGCGAACATCGAGGCGTTCACCGAGCCGATTTGCAGGGCGCGCGTGTCGTTGAGCTGGCCGTCCGCGTTGAACATGCGTTCGAGCCGAGGCTTCTCCGGGTTGCTGATGTCAATGAACGCGAGGCCCTCCGCGCCGTTCGC
>CAZQEW010000134.1:0-12276 GCA_964591495.1 uncultured Klebsiella sp. | reverse complement strand
ATCATGGACAGCGAGAGGTTGAGATCGGCGGCAATTTGCTTGGCGCTGGTGTCCTTGAAGACCTCGCGGAGCAACTCATGGGATTGCATGGCGCGTATGTAGCAGTTTCCCGCCCGCCGGCAAGCGTGCCATGCGCGGGGAAATGGCTCGCTCCCACCGCCCGGTTGCCATCCAATTTCCCGCGCATGACACCGATTGCCGCCGCCGACATCGCCCAGGCGCTCGTCCGCATTCCCAGCGTGAACCCGGACTACGACCCAGCCAGCCCGGGCGAGGCCGCGGTCACGGCGTGGATTGAGAACTGGGGCCGCGCGAACGGCTTCAAGGTATGCCGGCAACCGGTTTTGCCGGGCCGCGAGAATCTCCTGCTCCAGTTCCGCAATGGCGCGGACCAACCGCACTTCATGCTGAACGGCCACACGGACACCGTGGGCGTCGGCGGCATGACCATCGCCCCGTTTGGCGGCGAGGTGCGCGAAGGCCGGCTGTGGGGCCGGGGCGCGAGCGACATGAAAGGCCCGCTCGCCTGCATGCTCGCTGCCGCTCTGCGACTGAAGAATTCGCCCGACTCGTGGCGCGGCACGCTCACCGTCGCCTGCATGGTGGACGAGGAATTCCGCTTTCGGGGCGTGACGGCGATGCTGGAGCAGATGAACCCGCCCCCAGATTACGCCATTGTGGGTGAGCCCACACGGCTGCGCGTCGTGCGCGGGTGCAAGGGCTGCCTGCGCTTCGCCATCCACGCGCTGGGCCGCGCTGCGCACAGCAGCAGGCCCCACGAAGGAAACAGCGCCGTGGTCGCGATGGCGCACGCAATTCTGGAACTGGAACGGCACTTCGCCACCCGGCTGGCGCAGGTTACCGCGCCTGACTTCGGAACCAGCACCGGATCCATCGGCCTCATCAACGGAGGCACGGGCGTGAACATCGTTCCCGAGCGGTGCACCATCCAAGTGGACATCCGCCTCCTGCCGGGCCAGGACGGACGCATGACACATCAGGAAATCCAAACGCTGGTGCGAGAACGCTGCCAGCAGGTCCCGGGCGTGCGCTGGGAGTTTCCTGAACCCAGCGTGATTGATCCCAGCTTCGAGCTGCCATCCGTCCATCCCTTGGTGAAGACGGCATGCCAAACACTCAACCAACCCAGCCCGGATGTGGTGTTTTTCGGCTGCGACGCCAGCAAACTCGCCGCGCACGGCGTGCCGGTGATCGTCCTTGGCCCCGGTGACATCGCGCAGGCCCACACCGTGGACGAGTTTATCACGCTCGCCGACCTCAACGCCGGCACCGAGACCTACCTGCGGCTGGCCCAGTCGCTGATGCCGCCAAACTGATGGCGGCCTGATTCGCGTTCATCCACGCGAATCGCGGGCGTAATTCCCCCGCAAATTTTTGTGACCTTTGCGCCCTTTCGCGGCAACATCCCGCCATGCTGACACCCGCCACCCGCCGCCGCGATTTCCCCGCGCTGGAATCGATGACCTACCTCAACACCGCCGCGGAAAGCATCCCCCCCCTCTGCGTGGGCGAGGCGTTGCAGACTTACTGGCGGGACAAGCTGCGCGGGATGCGCGGGCGCGACGCCCACTTCAAGCAGGTCGAGGACTGCCGCGAGGTCGCCGCGCGCATGACGGGTTTTAAGCCGGCGGAAATCTCCTTCTGCTCGTGCAGCTCGGAGGCCTACAACCTCCTCGCCACCGCGCTCAACCTCCAGCCCACGGACGAAGTCATCGTCACCGACCTCGATTTCCCGGCCGGCGCAACGCCCTGGCTCACCGCCGCCACCCGCCCGCAAACGCGCGTCTGGCAGGCCACCGGCGGCGAACTGCACGTGAAAGACCTGGTGCCCCTGCTCAATGCGCGCACGCAGCTGGTTCAGGTTTCGCTCGTCAGCTTCTACAATGGCCACCGCCTCGCCTGGGCTCCGTTCCGTGACGCCGTGCGCCGCCTTGCCCCCAACGCGCTCATCTCCGTGGACGTAACGCAGGCGCTCGGCCGCGTGGTGCTGGACTGCGCCGACGCCGACTGCCTCATCAGCAGCACGCACAAGTGGACCCTCGGCGTCCACGGCGGCTGCATCGTGGGCATCCCGGAGCGGGCGGCGGCCCGGCTCACGACGCACGCAGGCGGCTGGTTTCACCTGCGCAACGCCTTCGATGCCGACCGCTTCCAGCGAGCCGACACAAAAACCGGAGCCGCCAGTTTCTCCGTGGGGATGCCAAACTTCGCCGCCATTTACGCGCTCAACGCCGCCTTGCGCTACGTGGAAAGCGTCGGCGTCGAGGCGATTTCCAAGCACGCCGACCCGTTGGTGGCGCAGGTCCACGCCGGCCTCCGCCAGCTCGGCTTGCAGCCAATGGCCCCCGCGCAGCCGGCGAACCCGACCGGCATTCTCGCCTTCCGCCACCCAAACACCGCTGCCATCCACGCCGCCCTGGAGGCGGAGGAAATCCACGTCATGCACCATGCCGGCCGCATTCGCATCGCTGTGGCCGGCTACAACACGGGCGAAGACGTAAGCCGGCTGCTCGAAACGCTGAGCCGCAGCGTCCGCTGACATCAATTCGATCGAACCGCCTTGCGCGTTGACACCCGCGCGCACCGGCCTCTAGCGTCCCGCCGTCCTCCGACACGACATGGCCGACACCGCCGCCACTTCCCCTGCCCCGGCTCCCGTCACGCCGTGGCATGCCGGCGTCACGCGCTACCAGTGGCTGGTGCTGGCCATTGCTTCCGCTGGTTGGGTCTTCGACACGTTCGAGGGGCAGATTTTCAACCTCACACGCGGCGATTTGTTCAACGACCTGCTCAAGGGCCACGCCGATCTCGCCGCCCAGAAACAGCTTTGGGGTGACCGTTTTCTCGGGATCTTCCTGCTCGGCGGCACGCTGGGCGGCATCGGCTTCGGCATGCTGGCGGACCGCTGGGGCCGGCGGCCGACGATGGTTGTGACGATTCTGATGTATTCCGTTTTCTCGGGACTGACCTATTTCGCCACGGAACTGTGGCATGTGGGCGTGCTGCGCTTTCTCGTGGCGATGGGCGTGGGCGGCGAATGGGCCGTGGCCGCCGCGCTGGTCAGTGAAGTTTTTCCGGCGAAGGCGCGTGCCCATGCCGGCGGGATCTTCCACGCGACGAGCGTGCTGGGCACCTGGTTGGCGGCGGGCGTGGCGGTGCTGGTGGGCAGCCAATGGCGGTGGGCGTTCCTTGCGGGCGTGCTCCCGGCGCTGCTGATCCTCTGGGTGCGCGCGTCAGTGAACGAATCGGAAAGCTGGCAGCAAAAGAAAGCCGCCGCGCAGTCCACCGAGGAACTCGGCAGCCTGCGCGAACTGCTGGGCGATGCCCGCTGGCGGACGCGCGCGGTGCTCGGAATGCTGCTCGCGGCGATCGGGCTGGCGACGTTCTGGGCCGTTACCATCGCAGGACAGGATTTGGTCCGCGCCCAGTTGCTGAAGGACGGCGTGAGCGCACCGGTCGCGGCGGAGAAGGCCAAGACAGCCTACGGCTTCTGGCAGGCGGCGGGCGGCGGGCTGGGGCTCGTGGCGTTTGGTCCGCTCTGCGTCCGGCTGGGGCGCCGGCGCGCGTTTGGGGTCATGCACATGGCGGCGTTCGTCACCGTGCTGCTGGTGTGCTTCGTGCCCGCAAACTATGACCAGCTGTTCTGGCTGCTGCCGGTGTTTGGCTTCTGCACGCTGGGCATCCACGCGGGTTACGCCATTTACTTCCCGGAGCTGTTCCCCACGCGTCTGCGCGGGACCGGCACCGGGTTTTGCTTCAACGGCGGGCGTCTGCTCGCCGCCCCGATGCTGTATTACTCCGGCACGCTGAAATCATCGTGGCTGGCGGCGAATCCCCACCTCGAACTCCGCCACGCCATCGCGCTGCTGGGCGGGCTGTTTCTTCTGGGGCTGTTCGTGATCGCTTTTCTGCCCGAGACCAAGGATCAGCCCATGCCGGAGTGACGCGCCCGGGCGTCGGCTGTCATTTTCCGCGCCACCACAGCATGGCAACTGCCAGTCCGGCCGCAGCGAATGCCGCCGCCAGCCAGAATGCAACCGGCATGGGAGCGCTGGTCGCGGCAGAGACAGGCGGTGCCCCACCCGAGACCGTAACCGTTTCAGGCGCTGGATCGATGACCGGCGGCACCAAGTCGGGACCTCGTTGTGCTTGGAGCAGCGATTCCCAATCGGCAGCCAGGAGAAGGTCCACGCCCGGATTTTGCTCCTTCACCTGACAGGAGCAGCGACCAATGAGGAAACTCGCCGCCTCGTCCAGGGTCTCGTGGTTGATCCCCTTTCCCGCCAGGGCATAAAGGGCGCGCCCGCGACCAAATACGGGGAACACGATCGGCTCCGCGAGACTGGTGAGGTCGCTCTCGGAGCCGAGCAACATCTGCGCGAAGGTGGCCTCCGCCGGGTCCATGCGCGAGATGCGAACAATGGAGAAAGCAAGCTTGAGGCCGCCGGGCGGGACGTTGACGAGGCCGTTGGCAATGTCCGCCGGGTCGAGCGCGGGGAGTTTCAGCACGCCCGCCAGGTAGTTCAGTCGCGATTCGACGAGCTTGGCCGTGGCGTCGTCGCGCGCGGGGTCGCCGATTTCGAGCAGCAACCAAACGGCGCTGTCCCCGCGACCGAGGCGGCGGACAAGTTCCTGCCGCGCAGGCGAATCGAGCGCTTGGCGAATTGCGGTCTCACTCAACGGCGCGGAGACGATCGCATCGGGCAGCTTCGCGGTTTTGGGAAAGTTGATGACGAGCCACGGCAACGTGGTCTGGCCGAGCGACTGCCAGCGCTCAAGAGAGGCGGGCGGCGGGTTCTGCCCGAGGTCAACAGTCTCGACAGCAACGTTTACGTGGAGTTTTCCGGCCCAACCTTCGCGTGACAACTCTTGCACCAGCGCGTGTTGCGCGGCAGTGAGCGGGCCGCGATGAAAGACGGTGGCTTGATAAGCATCCGCCGGCCATTTTTCCAACGCGTAACGGAAGACGGGGACCGAGCAGGCGTGTGCGGCGGCGAGGGAGAGAAGGAGGGACAGAGCGAGGGGAAGAGCGAGGGGCAATCTGGGCGGTCGAGTGGCAAGGCGACCCTTCCCCTTCACCCCGGCCCTCTCCCTTCGGGACTGGGAGGAACACCTTCCGTCATTGGCTGAACTGGACGCCACAACTCCTAAAACGCTGGCTGACTGTCTCCCTCGCCCTGCGGCAGAGGGCCGGGGTGAGGGAGAACGGCGCTCGGCGGCGCTCAACACACCCCTGCGATAAATCGTTTTCCACCAGTGACAGGCCGCGCTCATTTGGCTCCCAGCGGTTTCTCCGCGATGAGTTCCACGCCGCACACGAGCGGGCCGGCTTTTGCGCCAGGCGCGCGGGTAAAGGTAAGTTGCAAATCCTTCGCGATGACCACGCCCTTGAATTCCTTTACCACCCCGCGTTGCGGTGCGCCTGCCGCAGCCACGACATCGAAGTTCGACAACACCGTCTTGCCTTGCAGCGCGACGCTGAAGACGCGCTGGCCGGCGGCCAATTCCTCCGGCTCCGCGAAGTGCAGCCGCACCGTGTAGGGCGCGGGCGGATGCGGCGCGCGCGGAGCTGCCTTCTTCGGCTTGGCCGTCAAGTCGGTGGCTGTGGGAGCGGGCGGGGCCGCCTCCGCCGAGGTTTTCCCGGACTTCCCTGAACCCGACTTGTCGTCATCCTCGTCATCCTCCTTTGACCGTGGCGGCTTGGTCACGGTCGGGCGGAAAATCTCCGGCGTGATGGTGATGGTCTCGCAGTCGCGCAGGCCGGAAGATGCCACCCACGGCCAGCCTTCGCCGCTCATCTGCAACGCGTGCCGGCGGAAGAAATTCGTCCCTTTGCCCGTCACCGTCACGGGCACCGTGGGCGAGTCGCCGCCAACCGAGGGATACTCCAACCACATCGTGCCGTCCGCCGCGCGGCGGTCGCCGGGCGCACCGAAGTTGATGCCCACGCGCTCGATGCGGTCGCCGTCCGTGGCGTCGAGGCCGAACTGCGTGTAAGCCCACAGCTCCATGTCCGGCATGTGGACCAGCGCGAGCGAGGTTTGGTTTTGGTAGGCGCAACTGCACGTGCGGGTGTAGTCCGGCGCGTTCAGCACGCCGTTGGCGACGATGAGGTTCGCCGTGCAACCGGATTTGAAGCCGCCGAGGTTGCCCGTGCCGCTCTGCGAGAGCAGGTCGTAGAAGCCCGCCGCGCCGGAGCGGAACGTGAGCAGGTTCTCGCTCGCGACGATGTTGTTGCAGCCATAAGCCCGCGAGACGCGCCACGGCTCCAGCTTGCCGGTCAGCGGATTGCGGACGAGGTGCGGTGAGCCATCGAGCAGCTTGAACGCGCCGCTCGACGCCTGATAGGAGTTGGCGCTCGTGAGAATCAGCTCGTTATGCAGGATGCACGGGCCGGTGTATTTGCGCTTCAAGTCCTGCCAAAGAATTTTCCCCTCCGCCCCGCGATACACGGCCATGCCTTCGCCGATTTCGTCCTTCAACCGGTCGCTCGCCTTGGCGCCCGCGTGCAGCAGCGCGTCGTGCTGTTTCGAGTAACTCAGCCAGGTGCCGAAAATATTCTTCGCCTCCTCCCACAGCAGTTTGCCCGTCGCTGCGTCGAAGGCCGCGATGCGATAATCGGTCGGCAGCGGTGAACCACGCCGCTTCAACTTGTCCTCTGCACTTCCCGGCAATTTGTCGAGGCAGTAGATGCGGCCATTGCCGGCGACAATGCCGTTGTGCAGGAAGCTGTGCCGGGCCGCTACGCGCCAGAGCACCTTTCCCGTGTGGCGGTCGAACGCGACCAACCCTGCGCTCGCGGAGAAATCCTCGATGGTGTTCGTCTTTACCATGCTGCCGAATTTCTGGGTGTAGTTCGCGAAGCCGTCGCCTGCGAGCAACACGTTGTCGAGCAGGCCGATGAAGCCCCATTCCGGCGCGGTGCGCTCACCGGCGCGCGGCGGCAGTTGAATCGCCTGCCGCAGCTTGCCGGTCTTCGCGTCGAGCACCTGGCACGCGCTGCCGACGACGACGTAGACGGAGTCCTCTGTGGCGACGTAATTCGCACCGCGCCCGTTCGCGCCGGGGATGTGCTTCTGGTTGTAGATCGTGCTCAACGGCGTGTTGGTGTAGCTCTTGTCGTAGTAGATGCCGAAGGTGCCGAGGTCGCCGAACTCGGTCTTCCAGAGCTGCCGTCCCGTGTAAACATCCCGCGCGCTGAAGCTGCTCATGCCTTGAATGATGAGCCGTCCGCCGATGACCTGCTCGGGCGGGCCGTGGCCGTGGCGCGGGAGGACCTCCATGTTGGAGCTACCACCGAACCAGAGGAGCCCGAGCGGCGCTTTGACTCGTGCGTCCTCGGACTTCACGGTGTTGCCGATGTCGCCGTATTGATGCGTCCAGTCGGCGGCGTCGGGCAGCGGGCCATCGCGGGTGACGAGCAAACCGCCATCGGCTGCCGTGACTTTCGCGCGCTCTAGCTTTGCTGTCTCGACAAACTGCTTGAACTCCGTCTGCGCTCCGCCAGTCGCAGGTAACCACATCGTTCCGCCGTAAGGCCGCAGCGAATTGAACGCAGCCTGCAACATCGCTGGCTCCCGCAGCCGCGCGACGAACGACTCGCCAACGACGATGAGGTTCGCCAGATAGGGTGGAGCCTTGAAGCCCACCGGGTCGCCGACATGCACCGTCGCGCGCGTGCCGTAGCGGCCGGCGGCATCGAGGCGATGCCGGAACGCATCCGCCTTCGCCGCGTCCGGTTTCACTGCGATGACGTGCAACTTCGAGTTCGCCAGCACCGCTTCCAGCAAAGTGCCGTCATCCACCCCGAACCACACCGCGTAGCCTTCGCTCGCCTCTGAGTCGGCGAGGATGGACTTGGCCTTGGCGACGGCGGCGGCGTCCGGTTGCGGCGCTTTGGGTTCATCGCGCAGCACCGCCGGCTTGACCTTCTCCCCACCGAACGCGCGGATGCGACCATCGACCGAAACCGCCAGCAGCACGCCGTTTGCCGCCAGCAAGCGCTCGGCACCACCGGGCAACGGCTGCGTCCACGCCACGCGTGCCTGCAACGGGTTTGCCGTCAACGCGATGGCCGTGAGCGAGTTGCTGCCAGCCGCGTAAAGGCGGTTACCAGCCTTGATGAGGTCGCCGGACGCGTCGGCCTTCACTTCCCAGAGCGTGTTCGTGCCGTTGAGCGAACGCACGAACGCGCCCTGTCTGTTAGTTGCGGTGGTGTAAAAGGCTGTGCCGTCGAGCACCGGCTCGCTGTTCGTGAACTTGCCGGCCTTGCCAGTCTTCAAGTCGTAGTTGCGCACGCCGCGCAACCGCGTGTGGACGAAGTATTCCGTCTCGTTCGCCGCGACGAACGAGCCGCCGTTGCCCTTGCCGCTGACCGCAAGCTGGTAGTGGAGGAACTCGCCCGTGTGCCGGTCGAATGCCGCCGGGATGGAGCGCCCGCCGGGCACGAGGAGGACGTCCTTCGTCGCCACGAGCGCGCCCTGCGGGGCGACGCCCGCGAAGCTCGGCGCGTTGTGCGGCTGTTTGATGAACTGCGCGCCCGTGCCGTCGTTGACCCATGCGACTTTCCCCGTCTCAGCGTCCACCGCGTAGATGAACGTGCCCATAAACGGCCAGATGCTCGCCGCGAAATACACGCGCCCATCGCGCAGCACCGGCCCGCCGCGTGCCGGCCACGCGGAGATAACGCGCTGATTGCCGAGCACCTTCTGCGCGCTGGGCCCGCCGCGCAGTTTCCATTGGAGCTGCCCGTCCGCCGCGCCGACGCAATAGAGATGGCCGTCGTCGCTGGTGAAATAAACCTTGTCCCGCCACGCGACGGGGGCGAAGCGCACCGGGCCGTCTGTGTAAAAGGCCCAAAGTTCCTTGCCCGTGCGCAGGTCCAGCGCGACCACTTTGTCCGTGTCGTTGAAGCCAATGAACACGCGCTCGCCGAGCACCACCGGCTCGAAGATGCGATCGTAGGGCATGAGATCCTGATTAAGCGGGTCATCCCAGACGGGCACACGCGGCGCATACTGCCGGGTCCATTGCAGGTGGAGTTGCGTCGGCAGTTCCTCGGGCGAGGCGGCGGAACGATTCGCGTCCGCGCGCCACATTGGCCAGTCGGCGGCGGCCGCAGGCCACGTGAGCAAAGTGAGCAGCCCGGCCAGCCAGCCGGAGGAAAACATGAGTTTCAGCAAACGCATTGCGCCCCGGCACAGACGCATGGGCGGGGAATTAGTTTCGAACGAGCCATGAGAACCGGGTGCCACCCGAGGCGTAGGTGGCGCGCTTGACACTCGGCCTCACATCCTCCCCGGCACGCGGGCGGGGTTGGGCAGCGGGTCCATTGGCAGGCCAGCGCGGATGATTTCAAGGCCGTTGAGCAAGGTCGTGCCGGACTGCGCGTCGAGTTGCACGGTGAGCGTGCCGTCGGTCACGGTGACTTTGGAAAACTGCTTCGTCACCACACGCATTGGGCCGCCGGCTTCGGCGAGGACATCGAGGCTTTCCGCGACGGGCTGGCCTTGCAAGCGCACAGCGAACTTGCGGCCGCCGAGCTTCGCTGACGCTTCCGGCTCGGTGAAGACGAGGCGCACGGTGTAACTGCCCGGCTTCAAGCCCGCCACCGTCACGCGCTGCAAGCCCTTCACGCCGGACGCGCCGACCCACGGCCAGCCTTCGCCGCCTTCAATCCACACCGAGTGCCGGTAGAAATATTCCGGGGCCGCCGGTTCGGTGCGGACGTCCACCTTCGGCGACGGCCCGCCCACGGCGGGATATGCGAGCCAGAGCGTGCCGTCGTCGGTGCGGCGATCACCGGGCGCGCCGAAGTTCAGGCCGATGCGCTCAATCTTCCCGGCCAGATTGCTCGCCGCGATGCTGCCCCACGCGGCCCATTGCTCGAAGGTCGGCGGCAAGCTCACGAGTGAGAGCGCCATCGGCAGCGGGTAGCTGCAACTGCACCCCTCGCAGAAGTAAGGCACGTTCAGCACGCCGTTCGCCGGGATGACGCTGCTCGTGCAACCCGAGCGCGGGCCGCTGATGTGGATGGTGCCGCTGTCGAGGCGCTTGTCGTAAAACGCCGCCGTGCCCGAGCGCATCGTGTAGAGGTGGCCGTAGTCGAAGCCGCCGTCGCAGCCGTAGCTCTTCGGAAACGCGCGCGGCTCGTAATCGCCGGTGAGCGGGTTCACGCGCGTTCCGGCCACGGGCGCGCCGGGCTTCCAATCATCCTTCTGCGTCGGCGGGCGATACTGGTTTTGCTGCACCTTCTCCAACTCCGCCGGCGTGTGCGCCACGCTCCGGCTCGACGCAGGAACTTCAGCGGCGTCCAGGATTCGCCCGGTGTAAACGTCGCTGAACACCGACGGCTGAAGGCGGTAGTCCAACTTGCCTTTCCGCGTGGAGGCGTCGAGCCAGGTCTTGTCCGTGCTCACCATCACGCCGTCCATGAACTTCGGCTGTGGCGAGCGCTTGAAGTGGCCGAGCGTGTCGTCGAACCACAACACTCCGAACGGAGCCTTCACCAACTCGTCCGGGCTGGTCTGGAACTCGCCCTTGTAATTCGTGCTGCCTTCCAACGCGCCTTCGCGCGTGACGACCGTAAAGCCGTCCGCGACTTTCACGCTGGCCTGCGGGAGCTTCGCGACTTCCGCAATGCGCGCAAGCGACTCCGGCCCGACGAGGCGTCCGCCGTAAGGCCGCAGCCAGCCGTAAATCTGCTTCAAGGCCGTCGGGTCCGGCAGCGAGGCGTCCGAAGCGAGCGTGATGAAGTTCGCGAAGTAAGGTGGCAGGCCGGAGTCCTTCGGTGCGACCTGGCGCAACGCGATGCGGTCGCCGTAGAGATTGGCAGCGGCGAGTCGCGCGCGGGTGGCGGTGAGCTTCGCGGCGTCCTCCGTGAGGGCGAGGAACTTGAACTGGCTTTGCTGCGCAAGAGCTTCGAGCAAGCCGGGTTCGCCGAGACCGAGCACGAGCGCGTAGCCGCGTTGGGTTCCGGCAGCGGCGAGGAGTTTTGCCGCCGTGGGCTGGACACTCTTGTCCAGCGGGGCTGTGGATTTTGTCGGCAAAGGGGACAGAAGTGTCCCCTTCACGGATGCGCCGAGCGCGGTTAGCCGGCCTTCCTCGGTGACGACGAACACCTTCCCATCTGCCGCGAGCACGCTGTGGACTTTGCCTGTCACACTGGGCCACGGGCCGTCGAAGCTCAATTCTTTGCCGCCAGCGCTGAGTGTTCGGCGCACGCCGGCGTCGCCTTCGGCGCGCGGCTTGTCCTCGTGG
Organism: uncultured Klebsiella sp.; assembly: GCA_964591495.1. Taxonomy (GTDB): domain Bacteria; phylum Verrucomicrobiota; class Verrucomicrobiia; order Limisphaerales; family SXTU01; genus SXTU01. The sequence goes on along the minus strand of CAZQEW010000134.1, from coordinate 996 downwards.
CGGACGGCGTTGACCTCGTTGTCGAAGAGCAGGCCGAGGCGCTTCAGGCGGGCCTTCTCCTTGTCTTCGGGCAGCGCGGCGAACCATCCGCCGGGCAGCCGGCCCGCCGCTGGGAGCGCGAATTCCTTGAGCTTGCCCGTCGCAAGGTCGAGGCGCGCGGGATAGGCGGAGCTGCATGGCACCACGAGGTCCGCGCCGTCCACGAGCAAGTAGCCTTGCGGCGCGACGCCACCAAATGCCTCGGCCTGATGGGGGTGGACGCCGTAGATGTAACTGAGCCGGTCATTGAGCCAGATTTCGCGACCGGTCGCGGCGTCGAGGCAGTAGATGAAGACACCTTCGAGCGGCCAGACGCCGGCGGCGAAATACACGCGGCCCTCGTGCAGCACCGGCCCGCCGCGAATCGGCCAGACGGAGATGAGGCGGCCGTTGCCGAGGAGCTGGCGGTTGTTCGGCACGGCGCGCTTCTGCCAAAGCAACTCGCCCTTGTCGGCGGAGACGCACCGGAGCACGCCGTCGTCCGAGCCGAAGATGACTCGCCCATCGCCTGCGACCGGTGCGAAGCGCACTGGCCCATCCGCGAACACCTTCCACAGTTGCGCGCCCGTGTCAGTGGCGAAGGCGGTCACACCGTCATCGCGCGACGAGGCCACGAACAGCCGCTGACCCAGCACGACGGGTTCGTAGCCCTTGTCGAATTGCAGCCGCACATCGCGGAAGGCGGGCTTGAGCGGTGGAAGTTCGCGGCTCCACAGCACCGCGAGCTGCTCCGGCAGCGCGGGCGTGACCGACGCGGTGCGGCCCGGATTCGCCCGCCACATGGGCCAGTCGCCGGCCGCCGCAGAATTTGCCGCCACGATGAGCCCCAGCCCCAGAGCGAATTTCAAAAGCCCGTTCACTGCTCAGCCTTTGATCTCAAAAATGACCTCCACCTCCACCGCCGCGCCGGTGGGCAATTGCGCGAAGCCCAGCGCGCTGCGGGCGTGGTAACCGTCG